>CALWDR010000041.1 GCA_944376745.1 uncultured Lachnospiraceae bacterium | reverse complement strand
TCATGGCCGCCACCATGTCTTTTTGCAGTCGTTCCATTTGCATTGCAGATTCCCTCCTTAATGATAAAATGCTCTGTCTGTTATTCTAGCACGAAACATGCCCGGAGGCAACCCTCGGGTTTTCTGTGACTTTCGCTTCGCTACACTCACAAAAAACTTGCGGGCGGTGAGTCTAGTACCGCTGCGTCTTTCGCTGAGCGGAAGCGTGTCTGCGTTAACAAAATCGCTGTCCAGGGCGTCCTCCTGGCAAAACTGTTATTCGTTGAATATCCCCCCCCATGAGCAATAACAATCCTTGTACTTTCCCGGAAAATCCGGTATACTAAAAAAAGCAATCCGGTTCCCACCGGAGATTTCTGGAGTGACAAGAAATGTACCATATATTAATCGTAGACGACGACATCCATATCAATAAAATGCTGGACGACATCTTAACCGGCGAGGGCTATCAGGTCTCCCACGCCTACTCGGGGACGGAGGCCCTTTTGTTTCTGGCGGCCCAGAGGCCGGATCTGATCCTGCTGGATCTGATGCTCCCGGGATTATCCGGGGAAGAGCTGCTCCCAAAAATCGCCGGCATCCCCGTCATTGTCGTCAGCGCCAAAGCCGACCTGACGGGGAAGGTGGCCCCCCTCCATCTACCTGGACATGACGGCAGAAAACAATCTGAAGCACCAGTACCAGGTATTAGGGCTCCCCTCCTATGAGGGAATCCCGGAATTGCTGGAGCTTGTGGGCTTAAGCAGCGCTGGGAAAAAGAGGGCAAAAAATTTCTCCCTGGGCATGCGCCAGAGGCTTGGGATCGCGGTGGCCCTTGCAGGGAACCCGGACTTCCTGGTTCTCGACGAGCCCACCAACGGCCTTGACCCCCAGGGGATCATCGAGATACGGGAACTGCTTTTGCGCCTGAACCGCCGACATCAGATCACGGTACTGATTTCCAGCCACAACCTGGACGAGCTTTCCCGGCTTGCCACCCACTACGGATTCATCGCAAAGGGCTCCATGGTGCGGGAGATTCCGGCAGAGGAGCTGGAAAAAAGCTGCCGGAAGTGCATGGTTTTAAAGGTGACGGACACGGAAGCCCTGGCCCGCGCCCTGGATTTTCTGCATCTGGAATACGATATCCTCTCCGATACGGCGGCAAACGTATACGGGGAAATCCCGGTATCGGAATTATCGCTGGCCCTGGCAAAAGACCAGTGCAGCATTTTGTCCATGCACGAGCAGGAGGAAACCCTGGAAAGCTATTATATCAATCTGGTAGGAGGCGGACGCTATGAGTAAACTTTTATATGCAAATTTTTTCAGATTATGGAAGAACCGGCTGTTTCTCGTTGGACTTGGATTCATGTTTTTTGCCGGAGGATTTCTGGTTTTTCAGCAGTACCGGCAGCTGGTGGGATATGGAACGGCGGTAACGCTGGACAGCACCTTTTTCGTCTATACGGTGATCATAGAAGTTGTCAGCTCCATTTTCTGCTCCTTATTTCTAAATGTAGAGTACAATGACGGTACCATGCGAAATAAAATGATTGCCGGGCACACCCGGGCGGCCATCTATTTTTCCAATCTGACTGCGAACGCGGCTGCCTCCCTCCTCCTGTGCCTGTCCTATCTTCTGGCAAACATTGTCATCGGGATTCCGCTGATCGGGACACTGACCCTTGCCCTTGACAAAACCCTGCTGCTCCTTTTGGGAAGCATGCTCACGGTCCTGGCGCTCTGCTCCCTGTTCACGATGATCAGTATGCTGATCCAAAGTAAGGCCATCGCGCCGGTGGTCTGCATCGTCGCAATGTTTCTGTCCATCGCCTTTGTAAATGAGGTACAGAGAATCTTGGAGCAGCCAAAATACTGGTATGACGGCACCTTGAACACCACCTCCTATGTGGACGGCGCAGAGCGGGAAGTGCTGGAGCTTCTCTATAACGCGCTGCCTGCCGGACAGGAACTGCAGTATTCCGGTAGGAACCTGGAAAATCTGCCGGAAATGTGCCTGTATTCCGCCGGAATCACCGTGATCACTTCCGCCGTGGGAGTGTTCTTCTTCCGAAAAAAAGAGATTCGATAATGAGGTATGCGATATGAATGGCTGGACATGGTTGATTTTAACAGGGCTCGTAATTGTGATCCTTGCATTGCTGCTGAAGCTGTATCTTCTGAAAAAATCGGCAAGAGAGATCAAAACCGCCTTTCTTGAAAAAACAGAACAGAATACCAATACGCTGATTCACATATCCAGCCACGATGCCGATATGAAAGCGTTGGCTGCCGCCATGAATACGCAGCTTTTGCTTTTTCACCGGAGCCGTCAGAAATTCGAGCACGGGGATCTGGAGTTAAAGGAGGCCATCACCAACATTTCCCACGACCTGCGCACCCCGCTGACAGCCATCTATGGGTATCTGAAGCTGTTAAAAAAAGAGGATTTTTCCGGCACAGGCCAAAGCTATCTTGCCGCCATCGAGGACCGTACAAGGGCTTTAAAGCAGCTGACCGAGGAGCTGTTCCACTACGCCATCGCGGCCAGCGAAACCGAGGAGCTTCCCCTGGAAAAGCTCTCTCTCAACGGTGTCCTGGAAAACAGCATCTCCTCCTACTACGCCGTTTTAACCCAGCGCGGCATCACGCCGCAGATCTCCATTCCCGAGGCAAAAGTGAAGCGCATGTTAAATGAAAACGCCCTTTCCCGTATTTTGGGAAATATCATCAGCAATGCTGTGAAATACAGCGGCGGGGACCTGGTGATCGTCCTGACGGAGGACGGCGTCATCTCCTGTTCCAACCACGCCCCGGGGCTGACCGAGGTTCAGGTAGGAAGACTTTTCGACCGTTTTTATACCGTCACCAGCGCCCGAAAATCCACAGGACTTGGGCTGTCCATCGCCAAGCTGCTCACCGAGCGGATGGGCGGAACCATCACGGCGCTCTACCGGGAGGAAGTCCTGGAAATCTGCGTTTCCTTCCCTCTGCCAGAAGCTGACGCAGCCACCCCCCTCCCCGGAAGCCCGGAAGCTGACATAAACCAGCACTCTCCGCCGGATCACAGCGACATGAAACTATGACACTTTGAAAGGAGGCCCTGCCATGTCCGGCTACGAAACCCACACCCACGAATTTGCTCCCATTTACGACGCGCATTCCCGGGTTCTCATCCTGGGGACCTTCCCCTCGGTGAAATCCCGGGAGCAGCAGTTTTACTACGGCCATCCGCAGAACCGTTTCTGGAAGGTACTGGCCGCCCTGACGAAAAGCCCGGTTCCCTCCACCATTGAGGAGAAGAAGCGGCTCCTGCTGCAGCATCACATCGCCGTCTGGGACGTGATCCAAAGCTGCGACATCATCGGCTCCTCGGACACCTCCATCAAAAATGTGGTTCCCGCCGATATTCCCCTTGTGCTGGCCAAAAGCCGCATCCACACCATCTGCGGAAACGGCGCAAAGGCATGCGAGCTCTATAACAGATACATCCTGCCCAAGACCCGCATGCCCATTGTAAAGCTGCCCTCCACCAGCCCGGCCAACGCCTCCTGCTCCCTGGAAAAGCTGATCGAAAGCTGGTCGGCGCTGATTCCTGACACTTTCGGAAAATAAAATTTCCCGGAGCATCAAAAAGCCGGTTTTGGGCTCATTCTTCCTGTCCCAAAACCGGCTGTCATTATTTTCCTCTTGTCTCTGTTCTTCCAAATCCCCTTATCCGGCACTACAGCACCCGCCGCACCGAGAGGATCGTCCGGTAGGTAGCCGTGCTGACCTTGATCCCGCCAGCCGGGTAGGGCTGTGAATTGCTGGCGTGAACGATCTGGCCGTTTCCTATGTAGAGCGCCACATGGCCGCTGTAGCAGATCAGATCCCCCGGCTGGGCGTTGGCGTAGCTGACCTCCTGGCCATAGTAGCGCTGCTCCCCGGAGGTTCTGGGAATGTACACGCCGAAATGGGCCATCACATACTGGGTAAAGGCGCTGCAGTCAATGCCATTTTCAATGTCGGTGCCGCCGTATTCATAGGGATTGCCCACAAACTGCAGGGCGAACTCCACCACCTCGCTGCCGCTCACATTGGTCACGTGGTCCGGGTCCAGATTTCCACCGCCGCCCTGGCTGCTGCCGCCTCCGTTATTTTGATTATTGTTATTCTGCGCTTCCTGCTCCCGGCGCTCCTCTTCCTCCTGCCGGCGGCGTTCCTCTTCTTCCTGACGGATCCGCTCCTGCTCCGCCTTGATCAGCGTATTCTGCTCTTCGATGGTGGCCTGATACTGGGCCGCCAGATCCTCGGCGCTGGCAAGCTGCACATCAAAATCCGCAACCTGGCTCTCCATCTTGGCGATCATGGTCTCGTAGCGGCTCTGTTCCTCCGCCAGATTGGCCGCAAGCTCCTCCATCTCCGCGATCTCGCTCTGCACCTGGATCTCCAGACTGGCCACCTGCTCCTTGGTAGCCTCGTATTCCTCCAGCAGGTCCCTGTCATACTCATACATCTCGTTGACGTACACCACGCGGTTCAGAAATTCCGTGATACTGCCGGATTCCAGAAGCACCGACAGCACCGCGGTATCGCCCCGCTCATACATGAACTGGATCCGCTTCTTCATGGCCTCATACTGCTCCGCCTCATCCTCCTGGGCCTGAGCCAGATCCGCCTGAACCTGAGTAAGACGCTCCTGGGCCGACGCCAGATCATTTTCCAGGATTCCCAGGTTGGTGATGACATCCACCAGATCCCTGCCCACCTCATCCATCTGCGCCTGAAGCTGCGTCTTCTTATTTTCAATGGCCTCCATCTGGCTCTGGACCTCGTCCAGATTCTCCTGGGCCTCGTTCTTCTTGTCCTTTGCCTCGTCAATGGTGCTGGCAGACACCGGCTGAAACTGTGTGATCCCTAAGATCAGTGCCAGCGCAAGGGCCAGCTTGCCCCACTGATGCCGTCTCCGCTTTCTGTTTCCTGTCATATCCTTCTTCTTCATACGTTCTGTATACCTCATTTTTCCTGCCTTTCGTAATGCCCGCTCTTGCCGCCTGACTTTTCCATCAGGCAGATCTCCCCGATCACCATGCCTCTGTCCATGGCCTTGCACATGTCGTAGATCGTCAAAAGTGCCGTCGAGACCCCCGTCAGCGCCTCCATCTCCACACCGGTCCTGCCCGCAAGCTTCACCCTGCACACCGCCTCGATCTCCAGCCTGTCCGCATCCAGCGTAAAATCCACCGCGGTATTGGTCAGCATCAGCGGATGGCACATGGGAATCAGCTCCCAGGTCCGCTTGGCGGCCATGATGCCCGCCACCCTGGCCACTCCCAGCACGTCCCCCTTGGCCGCGGTCCCCGTCTGCACCGCCTCAAACACCTCCCGGCTGACCCGGATCCTGCCCCGTGCAGCGGCGCTCCGCACCGTCTCATCCTTGCCGGTGACGTCCACCATCACGGCATTTCCTGCTTCGTCAAAATGATTGAACCTCTTGTCCACGGGTAACGCTCCATTTCATGACTTGTTCTTGACAAATGTATTACATTTCTATGAATTAACATAAGTATACCATCATCCGCGCGTTATGACAACCGGGAAAATGTGAAAATTTTTGGAAACGGGCGCTCTTGCTGATACTTTTCAAACGAAAGACGCAGCGGTACCAGACTCACCGCCCGCAAGCGGTCGGTTCGTCAAGTGCCGGCGTCTTTCAATGGTCTGCTTAATCCTCACCCCACCGTCTTGATGATCAGGATCTTCTCCCCGTCCTTTAAGGTGTCCTCCGTCAGCCCGTTGGTCTTACGGATGTTGTCCACGGTGGTGAAGTTTTCCTTGGCGATGTCCCACAGCCGGTCACCGGCGCGCCCGATATAGCCGATGATGCCGGGACGCTCCTGCAAAGCCTCCATGTCCAGGGGTTCCTCCGTCACCCGCACCAGCCGGGGCATGGGATTTTTCTCAAATACGATGCTGTTTAAGCTGATCACGGCCTTCACCTCCACCTGGCTGGAATCCAGCATGACGGTGGTGAGCTGCTCTAAGCAGGCCTCCAGCTGATAGCGGGACTGCTCCGTGATCCCAGGGACCTCAATGAGGTGCCGGAAGGGGATCATCTCCTTTAGGGCGGACAGGGGATTTCTGTCGTCGGCAGTCACATAGAGAAGCTGCACCACCAGGGTACCCTCCACGGAAATGCCCTCGGCCACGATCTCCGACCTGTCTATGGAAATGGTGCCCTCGCTGGCGCAGAGCTGTAAGATCCCCTCCTGATTTTCCGGCACGGTCAGCCGGTCCGACACCCGGCATTTGGAGGAATTTTTGATCAGAAGCTGTTCAAACACCGCCGATTCGTACTCCGTCTCCAGCCTGCAATTTACGGCGTACACGTCCTCCAGCACCTGGATCTGTTCCTCCTGATAAATATGTATGTTCAGATCCAGCACAAGCTCCAGATGCAGCATGCGCTCCTCGCCGTCGTAATCGGGCCGGGGCTCCAGCTCCACCGCGGAGATGTCGTAGTTTAAGTCCAGGGTCATGTTCTCGCCGCAGCCGTCGCAGTCCAGGGTCCCGGAAAACGGCAGGGCCGACTCCAGCCACTGAAGCCGCTCCTCTTCCTCCTCCCCCAGATACAGCACGAACACCAGGGCCTCCCCCTTCACCAGGATCTGATTTTCCAGAAGCCTGGTCTCCACGCCCCGAAGCTGCACGCTCTTCCATAACACCTCCCGGATGTTGGGCTTGTTGGAGGGCAGCATGATCTCCTCCTTAAACCGGTAGGTATCCTTTTTGCCGTAGAACAGCTGAAGGATCGTCCGGGTGTCCATGAGCGTCTCCACGCCCTCCCGGACCTCCGCCTCCGTGGCCACCTCCTCATCGTGAATCTCATTGACCACCGCGGACAGTTCCACCAGGGCCCGGACGCTCAGCTTCCGGGAGTTGATGATGCCCACGGACAGGTCCTCGATCTGCCAGCGGATGCGGGCCGTGTCGTACTCCTCCAGGCCGTCCACATTGAGGCTCTCCTGGAAGGGGATCTCCCCGCTTAGACTGCTGACCTTCTGCTCCTTTAAATCACTGCGGAACAGAAGCTGAAAACGCAGTACCCCCTTGATCCAGATGTGTCCGGGGCCCAGGCTGGTCTCCTCGATCTTGATCTCCCCTTTATCCTGGATCAGTCTCAGCACGTCCGGTTTATTGTCCGGCACATTAAAATCGTCATCCAGCGTGATCTGGCTTAGGGCTTTTCCTTTTTCACGGTTCATATGTATGAATCTTTTTGTCAATTCCACAATAAAAAACTCTCCAATCCTGAATCTTTTCTAAATTCTATTCAGGATCAAAGAGTTTTATTCTTTCTAACACAACTTCATCCGTATATCCCGGGTCAAAACATCCGCATAACTAAACGAAAGAATTTTCGGTGGATTTTCCTCATTGCCGTCATTTACCAAAATTGTAAATACGCAGGGGTAAGCACCCTGGATAATCCCTTCCTGGGTCTCTACTCTATGGCGGCCCTTGTCCAACTGAATCGTCACCCTGCTGCCCAGTTGCTGAAGAACGGAAGCGCGCACTTTGTTGATACTCGTCTGTTGAATCGCCATTTTCTTCACCTCATCTTCCAAGTTTGACACTGACGCTAGGTTCAGTTTACCACTTTACTTAGTTAATGTCAAACCCTTTCACAATATTTGGTAACAATTTCACTTTTTTTAACACTTTCTATACAAAATATGGTATACTTTCACTATGGAGCGATTAATCTTTCATATTGATGTAAATTCTGCGTACCTAAGCTGGACCGCAGTGGAACAACTAAAAAACGGGGCCAAGGTGGATCTGCGGGAAATCCCCTCCATCATCGGCGGCGACATCAAGAGCCGCCACGGTGTGGTGCTGGCCAAGTCCATCCCCGCAAAGGCTTACGGCATCAAGACCGGTGAGCCTGTTTCTCATGCCTTAACGAAATGTCCCAACCTGGTGAGCGCGCCCCCGGACCATAAGCTGTACTCCCGCTACAGCCGCAGGCTGATGGAGCTTCTTGCCACCTTCTGCCCGGACATCGAGCAGGTCAGCGTGGACGAGTGCTTCATGGATTTTACCAAAATGCAGGACCGGTACCCCTCCCCGGTGGCCGCCGCCACCCAGATCAAGGACAAGGTCTATGAGACCTTCGGCTTTACGGTGAACGTGGGCATTTCCAGCAACAAGCTGCTGGCGAAAATGGCCTCGGATTTTGAGAAGCCGGGCAAGGTCCACACCCTGTTTCCCGAAGAGATTCCCGCCAAGATGTGGCCCCTGCCGGTGGGCGAGCTCTACATGGCCGGGAAATCCGCGGTGGCCGTCCTCCACAAGCTGGACATCAGAACCATCGGGGAGCTGGCAAATTTCGACGTGGACATCTTAACCAGCCACATGAAAAGCCACGGACGGCTTCTCTGGGAGTACGCCAACGGCATCGACGATTCCCCGGTGGAGACCGAGGCCTCCGACTCCAAATGCGTGGGCAACTCCACCACCCTGCCCCGGGATGCCGAGACCTCCCAGGAGGCCAAAAAAATCCTCCTGTCCCTGTCCGGCCAGGTGGCCGCCCGCCTTCAGAAAAGCGGTCAGCTGGCGGGCAGCGTCACCACGGAATTAAAATACGCCACCTTCGTCAAGGTCTCCCACCAGAGGCAGCTCTCCCCGGCCACCAACGACGGGCGGGCGCTCTACGAGGCCGCCTGCCAGCTTTTTGACGAGCTGTGGAACGGGGAACCCATCCGGCTCCTTGGAGTGCGCACCTCCAAGCTGACGACGGAGGCGGAGCCCGTACAGCTAAGCCTCTTCGATCTGCCCAAAGCCCAGAAGGAATTTAAGGCAGACCGGCTCCTTAAGGAGCTTCAGGAGAAGTTCGGCTCCGACGTGGTGAAAAAAGGGTGGTAAAGGGGCGTACCCCGGCAAAAGGACCGTCAGGGGCGGATTTCCGGCAAAGGGGAACCGTTATGGCGGATTTCCGGCGGACGCCCCGCTATCCATCAGTATGCCCGTTTCCCGCCAAAATATTCCATTCACCATCCGGTTCTCATTTCCATATAATATTCCATTCACCATCCGGTTCTCATTTCCATATATTAAGAGAAAAAGAGAGTTTCCCATGGAAATCTATCTCGTGCAACCGGGCGATACCGTAAATTCCATTGCGCTGTCCCAGGGCGTTCCCGTGGACACCATTCTCTACAACAATCAGATTGCCTATCCATACCGGCTGGCCGTAGGCCAGGCCCTGCTCCTGACCAAGGGGGAGCCGGCCCCAAATCAACGGACAGTCTCCGTCAACGGCTACGCTTACCCCTTTATCAGCTCCTTCGTGCTGGAGCAGACCCTTCCCTATTTGAGCGAATTATCCGTCTTTTCCTATGGCTTTGACTTGCAGGGAAATCTGCTCCCTCCAGCCGTGGACGACAGCCCGCTGATCGCCGCCGCCCTTCGATTCCGGGCCGCTCCCATTCTTACCCTGACGCCCCTGGGCCCTGACGGCATGTTCAGCGAGGCGCTCATCTCGCGGATCACCCGGGATATGACCGCCCAGAGCCGTCTCACCCAGCAGCTTCTGGCCGTGGTACCGGAAAAAGGCTTTCTGGGCGTGGACATTGATTTTGAGTTCGTGCCAGCCGAAGACCGGGTTCCTTTCGCCGATTTTGTGGCCAATGTCCGCTCCGCCCTCAACGCCCAGGGCTACCCCGTCTCCGTGGCTCTGGCCCCGAAGACCTCCGACGAGCAGGCCGGCGTGGTCTACGCGGGCATGGATTACGGGCTGCTGGGAGAGGCGGCGGACTTCGCCCTGCTTATGACCTACGAATGGGGCTATAC
>CALWDR010000040.1 GCA_944376745.1 uncultured Lachnospiraceae bacterium | reverse complement strand
CTTTTGCCATGACTTTGGCATTGTCCATAAAAGCATTTGCTAACATAATTTTGCACCACCTTTCTGGAATATAAAAAGTAGGGATTTCCCTACTTTTATTATACACATGAGTGGCAAAAAAACAAGGAGGATACGAAGAATTTTCAGAAAAGCAATATTACGTTGTAAAAAAAGTAGTGATACAGCAAAATATCGTTGAAAAAAATGTATTTCAGGGCTGGCTCATCAATCTTCCCCTTTACGCGGTGGAGGAAATCCGAAAATGTGACGCGTGGAAGTGAATCAGCCAAGGGGAGCGTTCCTGCGCGCCTTACCAATGCGCTTTTACGGAATAGCATAGAATAGAATTCAGATAGATCAGGCCAGCGGCTAAGCTGCTGGCCTGATCTGCGAGACTGGCATACCGTTTCGGAATCGCTTCGTCAAATCTCTTGCCTGCCTTCCTGACAGGTCCGGTTATCTTGTGAAACGGTGCCGGTACACTTCCTTCCCTTCACCAGCACCAGCCGGCTGGTCCAGGGAAGGGAAGCGGAGAAACCAAGCCTTGGACCGTCCGCGCCGGAAAGCAGTGAAAGACCGGAGGGGCCTTCGAGAGCCGTTATCCGTAAGCCCGTATCCAGATCCGTCACCACCCAGGAATCCGGTTCCGTGCAGACCCCGCCCAGTGCCGCGGGAGCCGGTTCCGTGCAGGCCCCGTCCAGTGCCGCGGGAGCCGGTTCCGTGCAGGCCCCGCCCAGTGCCGCGGAATCCGGTTCCGTGTAGGCCCCGTCCAGTGCCACCGGAGCCAGTCCCCCGCAAGCTCCGGCCTCCGTCGCCCGCTCGGCAGTCAGCGGCGCCAGAGCACAGCGGGCCGTCCCCGGCTCCTGGGCGAACAGGAGCAGCAGGCTCTCCTCCTTGTGGGTGAAGCTGAAGATGTTGATGTTCTCGGACAGGTACAGGGGCAGGTAGGTGCCCTCCGCCACGAAGGGCCGGATCACTTCCTTGTACTGGGCAAGGCAGTCCTTCATCACCGCCAGCGTCCGTTTCGAGTATTCCGTAAGCCGGTGGGAGATGCCCATCTGGTGCAGCATGGCCAGGCGCATGTGGCAGCGGATCTCCTCCGGGGACAGCGCTTCCAGATCCAGGCCGGGGAAGGGGGCGCTGCCGTTGGTGGTCACCGTGTTGGACCACATGAAATGCAGAAGCTGCCGGGGCAGGAACCAGCGGCTGGCCTCCGTAAACTGGTGCATCTGGTGGGTGGAGTAGTCCGGGTCGCTTAAGAAATGGATGTGGGTGTGGCGGCCCATTTCCAGGTTCAGCCGCTGGCCGCCGGAGCTGCAATTCTCGATGACCAGATCGGGGAAACGCCGGCGCAGCCGGTCCAGAACGGCGTACAGCCCTTCGTAATGCTTTTCCAGGCCGTCTCCGGGCCCGTGGCCGTGTCCGGGGGCGTTGCAGCCAAGGCCGGGGTCCAGATTAAAATCCAGCTTCCAGTAATAGGCCCCGCACTGTTCAAACAGCCGGCACATGGTCTCGTAGGCCCACTCCTGGACCGCCGGGGAGGCGAAGCAGACACAGCCCAGATTTTCGCCGTTCCGCAGGGCCGCATACTCGGGATGCTCCTTTAATAAGGAGGCTTCCGTGCCCAGACCCTCCAGCTCGCACCAGATGCCCAGGCGAAGGCCCATGTCTGCAAGCTGCTCCCGCAGCCAGGCCAGGCCGTGGGGAAACCGGGAACGGTTGAGGCGGTCCCAGTCGCCCCGCACCAGATACCAGTCCTGGGAACCGTCGCCGTCCCCGAACCAGCCCGCGTCCAGCATCACGGCCTCCACCCCCAGCTCCCGGGCGATCCGGGCGTTGGCCAGGAGGGTCTCCTCGTCGATGTGCTTATCCTCATAGGCCCACCAGTGATTGTAGATGAGGGGAAGCTCATGGTAGACCCGGTGGTCTTCAAGGCGGGACAGGGCAAAGGCCTGCTTGGTCCGGTAGCATTCCGTCATGGTCCGATAGCGGTGGACCAGGATCTCCGGGTAATGGTAAGTCTCCCCCGGCAGAAGCTCCGCGGCGAAATCCGGGTTTGGGGTGCGGATAGTGACGGCGGCGGCATGGGGAAGGGGTGTCACCTCCACCCGGTAATTTCCCGAGGTGCAGATGGCAAAATCCACAGAGCCGCTCTCCCCGGACAGGGTGAAGAAGGGGGAAGCTTGTGCGCTGCACCGCCCCTTGGCGTTCTCGAAGGCAAAGACTGCATAAAGCGGCGTCTCCTGCTGGCAGAACTCCCGGCCCCAGGAGGACTGGTACCAGCGGAGGGTTTGGAAGTCCCCCGGGACGGTCAGAGCAAGGAAGACGGGGTCCCGAAGAAGGACCGGGTCGGCAGAAACGTTTTCGACATCCCGGCGCAGAGACTGGACGGCGGCGCTCTCCGGGGCAAAGGCCGGCTCCCGGAAAATCAGTGATTTTTTGACATTCATGGCAATTCCTCCGTTAAATTTTACAGAAAAATCTCTCTTTTTCACGAAAATATGACCAGTTCATTATAACGGTTTTTCTGGGTATTTGCAAGAAAAACTCACGTTTTCGCAGGGGCTTCCAAAAGCCCCCATATAAAATGACGAAAAAAATAAAAAAAATTCAAAAAAAGTATTGACTTCCAATAAAATCTGATGTAAAGTAGTCTCAAGAAAACCGAAAACGTTTACGGTTCCGAGAGGAAGAGAAGGGCGTCCAGGGGCGCCGGGAGGCGCTTTTTTCTTGCCTTACGAGAATCGGACGTGCAAAAACTAAAAACAAGGAGGAGCGCAGTCTTTATGAGTAAGCGGAAATCGAAGACAAAAGAAATCGCTGTCAAGAGAAGCTTCGGACAGGAAATGAAAAAGAACTGGGCCTACTATCTGATGATGCTGCCGGCCGGGGTTCTGCTGTTCCTGTTCGCTTACCTGCCCATGCCGGGATTGATCATCGCGTTTATGGATTTTAAGGCGCAGGATGGCTTTAGAAGCGACTTGGTGGGATTTAAGAATTTTGAGTTTTTCTTCACCAGTGAGTACGCCTGGCGAACCACGAGGAATACGATCGTGATCAATTTTGCCTACTTGATATTTACCACATTTTTTGCGGTGCTTGTGGCAATTCTCTTAAATGAGATGAAGGGAAAATTATCCAAGAAGGTTTACCAGAATGCCATCTTTATTCCTTATTTCATTTCATCGGTAGTGGTGGGCATGCTGATCTCGGACATGCTGTTCGCGGATTCGGAGGGCGGCGTCCTGAACCAGATCATCGGCTTGTTCGGAGGTGACCCCATCAAGTGGTCGACGGTACCCATCGCCTGGCCTTTCATTATCGTGTTCGCCCACCTGTGGCAGCAGGTTGGCTACACCTCCATCGTGTATCTGGCCAGCATCGCAGGGTTTGATAAGGAATTATATGAAGCGGCTTCTCTGGATGGGGCCAGCCGGTGGCAGAGGATCAAGAGCATCACCATCCCGCTTTTGATGCCCTCCATCATCATCATGATGCTGCTGAGCATCGGCGGTATGCTGCGAGGCGATTTCGCCAACATCTACGCCATCATCGAGGATAACGGGATGCTGTTTAAGTATACAGATGTCATTGATACCTATGTATTCAGAGCGGTGAAACAGGCGGCGGACTTTGGAACCACAACGGCCATCGGTCTCTATCAGTCGGTGGTAGGCTTTATCCTGGTGGTGTTCTCCAACTGGCTGGCCAAGAAGTATGACAAAGACGCGGCATTGTTCTAAGGAAGGAGGGAGAGACAGATGAAAAGTCATAAGAAAAGATTTACCTTCGGTGATATGATCATGCATCTGGTCATGATCGTTGCCAGCGTAATTTGTTTGTATCCCTTCGTGCTGTGCTTTATGGTGTCCATCACCGACGAGAGCACCGTGGTGCGCAACGGCTTTCAGCTGATACCGGAGAAATTCTCTGCCGTGGCTTATCAGACAGTGTTCACGGACGGGACCATTTTCAACGGCTACATCATAACCATTATCATCACGGTGGTGGGGACCTTGATCGCCCTTGTGGTATCGGCTTTGGCGGCCTACGCCATGTCCTTATCCAGGGTGCAGTACAGGAATGTATTTTCCATGTATATGTACATTCCCACCGTGTTCAGCGCAGGCCTGCTGCCCTGGTACCTGGTATGTACCAATGTGTTGCATCTGCAGAACACCATATGGGCGTTGATCCTGCCGTCGCTGATATCGCCCTTTAACATTTTCCTGATGAGGAACTACTTTAAGTCTATCCCGGCTTCCCTGGTGGAGGCGGCGGAGATCGACGGCTGCGGCACCTGGAAGACGGCCTTTGTGATCATCTTCCCCCTGTCCAAACCGATCCTTGCCACTGTTACCCTGTTCACGGGGTTGGGCTACTGGAACAACTGGGCCAACGCCCTATACTTTATCAATGATAAGAAACTGTATCCCCTGCAGTTCATGCTGTTCCGGATCGAGCAGATGATACGGGATATTAAACAGAACGGTACTCTGAGCAATATGCAGGTGCCCACCGTGACCTTCCAGATGGCGACGCTGTTTGTGACCATCGGACCGATCCTTCTGCTGTACCCCTTCGTGCAGAAGTATTTCGTAAAGGGTATCATGATCGGGGCCGTAAAGGGCTAGAATATCCCGAAAGCGCTCTGCGACAAGCACAGACCTGCCATGGCAGAGTTGTCATTAGAAGACCATTATATTAGAACCTGTTGACTTGATATTATACCCGAGAGGGATAATATAGAAACCGCCCTCCTGTCAGGAGGAGCAAAAATAAAAATAGAAAGAGGAGAAAAGAACTATGAAGAAGAAACTGTTATCCATGTTACTTGTGGCAGCGATGGCCGTGACCCTTCTGGCTGGCTGCGGAAACAATGAAGATGCCAATCAAGGCAACGACGATACGGAACAGAACGACGACGGCAACGCTGACGACAATGAAGACGGCGAAGAGCCCAGCGGAGACATCGTGACTCTGACCTTTGCCAACAACGGTGCGCAGCCCGCTTGTCAGGAACAGGTAACAGAGGCCATCAACGAGAAGCTTCTGGCTGACGGCCTGAACATCCAAGTAGAGTTCGTATACCTTGAGGACTATTGGAATACCCTGGCTATGAATGTTATCGGCGGTTCGGAATATGATCTGGCATGGGCACATTCCAGCACCCTGGCAGACCTGGCTGGCCGGCAGATCTATCAGCCCATCGGCGAGGCTCTGGATTCCGTAGGCACCACCTTAAAGGAGCAGACCCCGGATTACGTGTTGAAGGGCGGCACCATCAACGGTGAGATCTACGCCATTCCCCGTGTGATCCCCACCACCGGCTTCAACAACACCTTTGATGTGAGAAAAGACCTGATGGAAAAGTACGGCATCGAGGAGATCACCACCATCGAGCAGCTGGAGGAGTACTTCCAGGCGGTTCTGGACAACGAGGAGGGTATGTATCCCTACAGCGGCTCCAACATCAATCCTATGACCACCGTGTATGCCAACTATCATTTCATCCTGGGCGACGGTATCTATGCCATGTACGTAGATCCTGATGATCCCAACTATGAGGTAAAGAACTTCTGGGCTTCCGATGAGTTTGTGGAGATCATGAACAAGAGAATGGAGTGGGTGGAGAAAGGTTATCTGCAGTCCGATACCAGCACTTTCCAGGATCCGGATACCGGCTTTGAGAACGGCGTTGTTGCGGCGGTTGACTCCAACGTGATGCGTGTCAGCGAGCGTGTGGACGGCATGAAGAACACCCTTCCCGAGGCAGTTCCCTACACCGTAATGCTTGAGCCCGAGACCCGCTACATCTTCAGCGCCGGCGACAACATGCTGGCAGTTCCCAGCACCAGCAAGCATGTAGAAGAAGCGGTTCAGCTCATTCAGTGGTTTAAGACCAATCAGGAGAACTACGACCTGTGGTCCTACGGTGTGGAAGGCGTCAACTACAACCTGAACGGTGAGGCCGTGGATGTGAGCGGCATCGATTCCGCAAATGTATACAGCCCCAATGTATGGATGTGGAATGATATTGATATGGCCAGATTCTCCGCCAACTATCCGGCAGATCAGCTGGAGAGACTGAAGACCTGGGATGACAATTCCCAGCAGTCCCCGCTGCTTGGCTTCGTGTTGGATCAGAGTGACATCAGCGCCGAGTGCAGCCAGATCCAGGCGGTTATGACTGAGTACGCCACCAACCTCTTGACCGGTATGGTTGATGTAAATGACGTGAGAGACGACTTCCTTGCGGCTCTGGAGTCTGCCGGCATTGACAAGGTTATCGCTGAGACTCAGGAGCAGGTAGACGCTTACATTGCGGCTCAGGCTGAATAAGCGACAGGGAACAGGCTGACGGACATTTCATGGACGACAGCAGGAATGAGAGATTTCGTCTCTGACCCGGGGAGGCGGTATTGCCTCCCGGGCGGAAACGGGATATAATCAGAAACAGGAAGAAGAAAAGAACACATGCAGCCATGTATGACGTCTTCTTCCTGTTTTTTCATGAACAAGACGATAAGGAGGACGACTTATGAAGTACGAAGCGGTGATCTTTGACCTGGACGGCGTGATCTGCCACACGGACAAATATCATTTCCAGGCCTGGAAGGCCCTGGCGGACAAGCTGGGCATTTATTTTGACGAGACCATCAACAATCGCCTGCGGGGGGTGAGCCGCATGGAGAGCCTGGAGATCATTCTGGAGCGCTACGACGGCACTCTGACCCAGGAGGAGAAGGTGCGCTGTGCGGAGGAGAAGAACGACCTTTACAAGGAGCTGTTGAAGCAGATGAGCCCCGCGGACTTAAGTCCGGAGGTGAAGGAAACTCTGGATACGCTGCGGGCCAGAGACGTGAAGCTGGCCATCGGTTCTTCCAGCAAGAACGCCCGCTTTATCTTAGGGCAGATCGGTCTGGGAGATTACTTTGATGCCATTTCCGACGGCAACAACATTACCAACTCCAAGCCGGACCCGGAGGTGTTCGTGAAGGCGGCGGAGTTCTTAGGCATCCCCGCCGGGAAATGCCTGGTGGTGGAGGACGCCGAGGCCGGCATTCAGGCGGCCGCAGCCGGCGGCATGGACAGCGCGGCCATGGGCGACGCGGTGCGCTACCACATCGCCACCTATGATATGGATAGCTTCACGGATCTGCAGAATATCGTGGCTTAAGGTCTGACGGAAATTGCGGGATCAGCAGTGTGGAAGAACATCAGAAAATACGGAATATCAGTGCTTTAAGGAGTATCAAAATGAAAGGAATCAGAGTGGATAAGCCCGGAAACAAGCCTTATCTTGTGACGGGCCATAAAATGTATATGATTGGAAGCCAGGACGGTCTGTTTCCCGAGAGAGGAGAGCATCTGCCCTATCAGATGTGGGGCGTGTGGGCGCCGCCGGTGAAGGTGTTAAACGGCCTCTGGCTTAAGGTAAACGGCGAGCTGGCCCGTGAGGCCGCAAGCTATGAGCAGCTTCCCTGGGGAGCCTCCTTCTCCTACGAGGGACAGGATTATTCCATGGAGCGCTTTCAGTTTATCCCCCAGGAGGAGAAGGGAATGATCCTTCGTGTCTCCCTTTGCAATCTCTCCGGCGGGGCGCAGGAATATGAATTGTCTCTGGGGCTTCAGGCCAATCTGATGCCCGTGTGGCTGGCGGAGCGGGCCGGCATCGAGGATGGAAAGGACCGCGCGGATTTTGAGGAGGAGACGGGTCGGCTGTTTTTTACAGATGACAAGAATCCCTGGACGGCGGTGGTAAGCGCGGACCGGAAGCTCCGGCTGGTGGAAGGGGCCAGGGTTCCCCAGGAGCGGCGGGAGAATCCTCTGGACTGCTACTGCGAGGTCTCCTGCAAGCTGGAGCTTGCGCCGGGAGAGACCGGAACTGTGGACTTCTGTCTCGCTTTTTCCGAGCATTCCAGAGAGGAGGCCCTAAAGACCCTGACGGTGCTTGCCCAGGACAAGGAGCGGCTCTGGAAGGAAAAGCAGGAAATCTATGAGGAGATCGACCGGACGGCTGTCCTCACCCTTCCCGGAAAATCCCGGTGGGAGGAGATGTACCGCTGGACCAAGTACATCAACGACTGGATCATCCGCAAGGTGGACGGCGTGGGCTGCGGCGTGGCAGCCGGTTACGCGGAATTTCCCTGGTGGTTCGGCAACGATACCAACTATATCGTTCCCGCCCTTCTCATGCAGGGAGAGTACGAGGCCTGCAAGGATACCCTGCGTCTGGTGAAGGAGCGCTCCATCGCCTGCAACGGCAATGGCCGGGTGGTGCACGAGATCTCCAGCAACGGACAGGTCTACTACGAGGGCATGACCACGGAGACGCCCCAGTTCGCGGACACGGTGTGGATGATCTACGCATGGTCCGGGGACCGGGCATTTCTGGAGGAAATGTACGACTTCTGCGCGGAGGGCATGGACTGGATCGAAGCCATGTGCGAGGACGGTCTTCCCAGAGGCTACGGGATCACGGAGATCGCCGGCCTGGACTGCTTCTGCTGTGACACGGCCCTTCTGACCATCCGGGGCTTTGAGATCCTGGCCAATATGTCCGAGGCTCTGGGCAGGGAGGAAAAAGCTGCGGCGTACCGGAAGAAGCAGCAGGAGACCTGGGGAATTTTCCAGAAGGAATTTTATCTGCCAAAGCTAGGTATCTACGGGGATATGGCGGCCTACAAAGAGGAGATCATCCCCAGAGCCGAGACCTGGAAATACACCTTAAGGAGCTTCCCCATCACCGAGGAGGAGGCCATCATGGGCGAGTCCAGCTGCAAGAAGGACAAGTCCCCCGAGGATCTGGCCGAGAAGGAGCGGCTGAAAAAGCGCATGGAGGGCGTTGTGGAGGAAGCGAAGAAGATGGAGGAGGGCGACAGGAAAGCCTTCTATCTCTTCGGCGGACACCACTCCACCATCGCCATGGAGTTCGGCTATCTGAAGGGTGAACAGGGCGCGGCGGTATTCGAGGCGCTGGACCGGCTCCATAAGAAGGAGCAGGTCACCATCGAGAACATGATGCCCATCGGCCTTGGAAGGGAAAATATGGGCTATGCCAACGTGGGAAATCTGGCGGGAATCCTTACAAATATTGAGCGGGTGGCGGAGGGCTTTGGTCAGGTGATGCCCGGAGCCACCAATGAGATCTACCCGGAGCAGGGCTGCTTTGTCCAGGCCTGGAACAGTCTTGCCACCATGTGGCCCTATGCGGCCTGCATCCTCGGCATCCGCCCGGACGCCGGCAGGAAGACCGTCCGCCTGGCGCCCTGTGTGGGAGAGGCGGTAAGCGGCATGTCCCTTGCCAATTTAAAGATCGGCGGGGAGAGCTTTGATTTCTCCTATCAGCGGGAAGGGGAAGCGGACGTCATCCGGGTGAAGCGGCCCTCCAAAGACTGGACCGTGGAGCTTGCCGAGGATTGGAAGGCGGAATTTGCCGGTGACGGCGCCGCCGTGACTTTGATCGTGGAGGATGAAAAAGCATGAGACAGTACATTTTAAAGGATTTTCCTCTGGATAACGACAGCCTGAAGCTGGGCGAGACCATTTTCCATAACGCCAACGGCTATCTGGGCGTCCGGGGAAATTTTGAGGAGGGCTACCCGGAGGGGTACGACTCCATCCGGGGAACTTATATCAACGGTTTTTATGATTTTGCCTCCATGCCCCAGGCGGAGAAGCTGTACGGGCTCATCGAGGAAAAGCAGACCATGTTGAATGTGGCGGATACCCAGGGGATCACCCTCTCCGTGGAGGGGGAGACCTTCTCCCTCTTCGAGGGCACCGTCCTGGAGCGGGAGCGGCTTCTGGATATGGACAGGGGCTTTACCCTGCGGCGGATCCTGTGGCGCTCCCCCTCCGGGAAAACGGTGCGGGTCAGCGTAAAGAGGATGGCCTCCTTCTATCTCCTGCCCCTGTTTCTGGTGGAGTACCGGGCGGAGGCCGTGGACTTCTCCGGAGAGGTGAAGCTTATTTCCAGCCACAAGGGGGACGTGCGCAACTACTTCGACCCCAAGGACCCCCGGGTGGCGGGCGAGTCCTTCCAGCACCTGTTTGTCCAGTCCGTGGAGGAGCAGGAGGGCGTCTCCCTCATCACCTCCGCCACCTCCAAATCCGGCCTTACGGTGGTGAGCGCCGTGGCCAACCGGCTGGCGGTGGAGAAGTGCCAGGCAGGGACTTTCGGCGCGGGAAACGCCGCTGGTCAGGCGGAAACTTCCGGTGCGGGAAATGCCGCGGGCCAGACGGAAACTTCCGGCGAGGTGAATATAGCAGGCGTGGTTTCCGAGAGAAGCTTTTCTGAGGCGGAGGCCGCAGAGACTTTTACATTTCCTATGGAAGCCGGAGATTCTGCCGTCCTCTACAAGTACACCATCCTCTGCGACAGCATCCGCTGTGAGAGGGTCCAGGCGGAGGCCATAAAGCTCATGGAGCAGGCCCTGTCCATGGAGGCGGAGGAGCTTTACCGCCGCCAGGAGGAGTATTTGCAGAAATTCTGGCAGGACTGCGCCGTGGAGGTGGAAGGGGACGAGGATCTGAACGAGGCCATCTGCTACAACCTCTACCAGCTGGTGCAGTCCGCCGGAAAGGACGTGCACTGCAATATCGCGGCCAAGGGCCTAAGCGGCGAGGGCTACGAGGGCCATTATTTCTGGGATACGGAAATGTATCTGCAGCCCTTCTACATTTTAAATGCCAGGGAGATTTCCAAAAATCTCATCCGCAACCGCTACTCCATCCTGGAGCACGCCAAGGAGAACGCCAAGCTTCTGGGCCACAAGAAGGGGGCGGCCTTCCCCTGGCGCACCATCATGGGCAGGGAGTGCTCCGGGTACTTCCCCTCCGGGTCCGCCCAGTACCACATCAGCGGCGACATTGCCTACTGTGTGACGGCCTACTATCTGGCCACCAAGGATCTGGAGCTGTTGGAGGAGTGCGGCGCGGAGATCCTTCTGGAGACGGCCCGGCTGTGGATGGACATGGGAAATTATTACAAGGGAAAATTCCACATCAACGCCGTGACGGGGCCCGACGAGTACACCTGCCTGGTGAACAACAACTACTACACCAACGCCCTGGCCCAGCACAACCTCCGGTGGGCTGTGAAATCGCTGGAGCTTCTGAAGGCCGCTGGCCGGGAAAAACGGTTGGTGGAGAAGACCGGGATCACGGCGGAGGAGCTTGCGGAATTTACAGAGGCCGCGGACGCCATGTACCTTCCCTACGACGAGGAGCTGGGCATCAATCCCCAGGACGACTCCTTCCTGCAGAAGGCCGTCTGGGATGTGGCCGCCATCAAGGAGGAGGAGAAGCCTCTGCTTCTTCATTATCATCCCATGTACCTGTACCGCTATCAGGTGTGCAAACAGGCGGATACGGTGCTGGCCCATTTCATCCTGGAGGACGCCCAGGACTTGGAGACGATTCGGAAATCCTTCGCCTACTACGAGAAGGTGACCACTCACGATTCCTCCCTGTCCACCTGCATTTACAGTATCGTGGCTTCCAGGCTGGGGCTGGTGGACAAGGCCTACGAGTATTTCGGGGAGTCGGCCAAGCTGGATCTGTTCAACACCCACAAGAACACCAAGGACGGCATCCACACCGCCAACATGGGCGGCACCTATATGGCTATAGTGTACGGCTTCGGCGGCCTGCGCATCAAGGAGCGGGGCGTCTGCTTAAATCCTGTGATCCCCAGACAGTGGCAGGGCTACAAGTTCCGGTTCCTCTATGAGGACGCTTCCCTGGAGGTGTCCGTGGACCGGGAGCGGTGCAGGATCTCTCTGTTGAAGGGAAGCGCCAAGGAGCTTCTGGTGTACGGCGAGACCTATACGGTGGAGCCGGGCCGGGAGCTTGAGATCGCAGTGAGAAGTGAGAAGTAATTTTATGGAACTAAATATGACCAAGGGCAGTCCCTTTCGACTGATCCTGAAATTTTTGATACCGGTGGTGCTTGGCAATATTTTTTACCAGTGTTATAATATCATTGACTCCGTGATCGTGGGGCAGTTCCTGGGGGTCAATGCCCTGGGGGCCGTGGGCTCCACCGGCTCCATCTCCTTTCTGATCTTCGGCTTTGTGAACGGAATGACCACGGGCTTCACCATTCCGGTGGCCCAGAAGTTCGGAGAGGGAAACGGGGAGGAGGTCAAGCGCAACGTGGGCACGGCGTTGGTGCTGTCCGGGCTGATCGTGGTGCTGATGACCGCGGTCAGCGTGGCCGGCATGAAATGGATCCTTGCCGCCATGCAGATGCCGGCGGATATTTTCGATATGGCATACAGCTATATCATTGTGATCTGCGCCGGGATGTTTGGCCAGGTGCTTTACAACATTTTATCCGCCATGCTGCGGGCCATCGGAAACAGCCGGGTGCCCCTGTATTTCCTGGTGGTGGCTTCCGTCATCAACGTGGTGCTGGACATTGTGCTGATCGCCGTCATTCCCATGGGGGTGGCTGGAGCGGCCTTGGCCACGGTGATCTCCCAGCTGGTTTCGGGACTGCTGTGCCTTGTTTACATTTTAAAGAAGGTGCCGGCCCTTCAGTGCGGGCGGCGGTATCTGCGGCTGGATCGGGACTGCGGCAGACGGCAGCTGCGGCTGGGGATTCCCATGGCGTTGCAGTTTTCCATCACCGCCGTGGGCTCCGTGGTGACCCAGACAGCCCTCAACACTCTGGGCTCCGTTTACGTGAGCGCCTACGCGGTGGCGGGCAAGATCGAGCAGGTCTTAAATCAGTTCTATGACGCCATGGGGGCCACCATGGCCACCTACAGCGCCCAGAACTGGGGCGTCCAGGATATCGGACGCCTGCGCAGGGGCAGCCGGATCGCCGTCACCATATCGGTGATCTATTCCGTGCTGGCCTTTCTGATCGTAAATCCCCTGGCGCCCTATCTGGTCCCGCTGTTTGTGGGCTCCGAGGCAGCCACGGTGACGGAGTACGTCAGCACCTATATGCTGATCGGAACATCCTTCTATATTCCGCTGGGGATGATCCTGATCTTCCGCAATACCCTGCAGGGCTGCGGCTACGCGCTGCTTCCCATGCTGGGCGGCGTGGTGGAGCTGGCGGGCCGGTGCGTGACGGCGTCCCTGGCCAGGCATTTCCACAGCTACGTGGGCGTGTGCTTTTCCAACGCCTCGGCCTGGCTCTGCGCGGGCCTCTACCTTACCGTCACGTATCTGATCGTGATGGCGGGCATACGCCGGCGGGCGAGCGGATGAGAAGGCTGGCCGGCGCCGGGAAGCGCGTCTGAGATAAAGCGGCAGGTTATGGTCTGCCGGCGACGGAAAAGGCGCCGGGGCCGGCGTCATGAGAAAGTTATGGCGCGCTTTTAAGGGCGCAGCAAAGAAAAACGGCGCGTTTTAAGGGCGCGGGAAGGAAGACAGCCGGTGCGTTTTTTACGCGCGGTGAAGCGGCAAAGGAGGTAAGATTAAAATGGAATTAGGAATGATCACCTGGATCCACGAGGAGGATTTCCGGGGAGCAAAGGAAAAAGGGCTTCAGTTCGTGGAGCTGGACGTCAACAGCAGAGACCAGGAATTTCTGGAAAATGTGGACAATATCGCGGCTTATTCCGCGAAATATGAGATGCCTGTGCGGGCCGTGGGCCGCTGGGGCAGCACCCGCATCAGCCAGGCGGGGATCGTGGGGGAGGAGCTGGATTTGGAATGCCGTCTCATCGACGCAGCGGCGAAGCTCCACGCGCAGGTGTACATCACCGGCTGCAATTTTGTGGAGGAGCTTTCCTACATGAAAAACTGTCAGTACGCGGTGGAGTATTTCGGAAAGCTCATCGAGCACGCGAAGCCTTACGGAATCAAGGTGGCCGTGTACAACTGCCGCTGGAATAATTTCGTCTGCGACGACATGGCCTGGACCATGATCCTGGGCGAGCTGCCGGAGCTGTACATCAAGTACGATACCTCCCACTGTATCTGCTACCATGGGGATTACATGGCGGAGACTAAAAAGTGGGGTGACCGCTTCGCCCATGTGCACATCAAGGGCGTTGTGACCATAGGTGGGGAGCATGTGGACGACCCGCCCGCAGGCATGGACAACACCAATTGGGGCGGCTTCCTGGCCCTTCTGTACTACAAGGGCTACGACGGGGGCTTAAGCATCGAGCCTCACTCCGAGACCTGGAAAGGGGAGCTGGGCGAGAAGGGCGTGCAGTTTACCATTGATTATATTCGGAGGATGATGTTTTAAAGGGAAGAGACGGCTGTCCTGAAGGGGGCTGGCGCCCGGAGAGGAATTCCGGTGCGCCAGCCCCCTTCTTTCAAATGGTTTGGAGGTCAAGACTTGGAGCATTCAAACCTGCGATGGATTCAGATTCGATTGAAAAAGCAGAGGACTTATGGTAGGATAGTTATATAAAAATAACGATGAAGGTAGGTGGGAATGTTGATGGTAACTGAAGTGATAGACAGGAAGCATCAGGAAGATTTACAGCGTCTGAGAGGTTTTCGCCTGCTCGATGATGATTTCCTCACAAAATGCTTTGAAGGTAATACGGAGTGCATAGAGCTGGTGCTGCGGATTGTGCTGGATATGCCGGATCTGGAAGTGCTGGATGTTCGTACCCAGGTATTTGTGGAAAATCTGCTGAATCGTTCTGTCAGGCTGGACATATTGGCAACTGACAGCACCGGAAGAAAATACAATATAGAAATCCAGCGTGCGGATAGGGGAGCGGGAAGAAAGCGCGCGCGTTATAACAGCAGTATGATGGATGCCAATCTTTTAAAGAAGGGTGAGGATTTCAACACACTTCCGGAGACCTTTGTTGTTTTCATAACTGAGAATGACGTTATGGGAAAGGGCGAACCGGTATACAGGATCGAGCGCTGCGTGCTTGGGACAGGCGAAAGGTTCGAGGACGGTTCGCATATTCTTTATGTGAACGGCGCATACCGGGACGAAACGCCGATTGGAAAGCTGATGCATGATTTTTCCTGTACGAATCCATCGGAAATGTATTATGGCGTGCTGGCAGATAGAGTAAGATTTTTCAAAGAGAGCAAGGAGGGAATTGCGGTTATGTGTAAAGCTATGGAAGATATGAGAAATCAGACGCTGAAGGAGGGGATGCAAAATGTTGCAAAACGAATGTTAGCGGATGGTACTTTATCACTTGAAAAAATTGCTGAATATGCAGGTCTCTCTATCGAGGAGATAAAGAAATTGGAAGCGGAGAGAACCGCATAAAAAGCCGGACTTTCCGGCGGGGAGCCGTAACCGGATTCCCCGCTGCTTTCTGCCCGCCGGGCAAAGCATCCCGTTGGCAAAAGCAGCCAGGGGGGGCTGGCGGGAAGGTTTTTACATTCCCCAGGCGATCAGGGAGATCACAAGCACAACCACAGTTAAGACGGTAAAAAACATAAGCATTGCCTTGATGGAGGTTAGAAGGAGATTCTGCTTCCGTGCGAACCGCATTTCAAAGGGCCGTTTGTTGATAGGAAATTGCTAACAATATATAAACTGTGAAAAAATCTCTTGTAAAATAGGAATGAT
>CALWDR010000039.1 GCA_944376745.1 uncultured Lachnospiraceae bacterium | reverse complement strand
CGGCGTACCATTTGCCGTCTCAAAATCCGCAGCTTTCGCGGGATTTTCCGTTTTTGACAAAAAATGTGTTGAGCAATTGGGCGGGAATGCGGTATAATTAATTTGAGAGAGTTTGGGGTTTTCTCTCGTCTCACGGCATTCCCTCCCAAAGGAGAAGGAGGAATGTACCTATGAGAAAAATCATACCCCCAAAGGAAGACGAATGTCTCAAGAACCTGATGGAAAATGAGGTGGTCCGCAGGCATTTCATCAGCCAGGTCACCGGTATCCCACTGGAGGAGATCAGATTGGTGCGGCTTATGAACACCTTCCTGCGCCGCCGCTACCGGAAGCGCAAGCTGGGCATTGTGGACGTGCTGGTGGAGTTAAACGACGACGCCAAAATCAACATCGAGATGCAGATCGTGCGGTACGCCGGCTGGGACAGGCGCTGCCTGTTTTACCTGGCGAAAATGTATGTGGAGGACCTGCGCTCCGGGGAGGCTTACGGAAAGCTGCGGCGCTGCATCAACATCAGCATCCTGGATTTCAACCTGACGGAGGACGAGGACAACCACAAGGTGTACCGCCTGCGGGACGAGAAGGGACGTCTCTTCTCCGACGTGTTTGAGGTACACATCATCGAGCTTCAAAAGAAATTGACAGAAGAGGATTCCCTGAAGGACTGGATACAGTTCTTCAATGCCACAAGCGAGGAGGAATTGAATATGATCAAAACAAGGACGAAGGATCCGGGCGTACTGGAAGCCATCCGGGAGGTAAAGGTCATGAATTTCGGCAAGCGGATGCGCCTGCGCTATGAGATGCGTTTGAAGGAGAAGCGGGACCAGATGGCCCGGGAGGAATATCTGCGGCAGGAAGGGCAGGAAAGGGGCATCAAGGAGGGCATCGCCCTGGGACAGGACCAGAAGCTGATGGAACTCATCCGGCGCAAGCTTGCCAGGGGACAGAGCCCAGAGCAGATCGCGGAGGCCCTGGAGGAGACGCCGGAGCATATCCGGGAGCTGATACAAAAAATAAAACAGCCATAATGCGATTCCATTTCCCTCCGTCTCCCCTATGGAGAGGCGGAGAAAACCTGTTACTGTTTTTCATTTTAGAATAGGAGTTTTGACATGCTTTGGGACACGCACATGCACTCACATTTCTCCGGGGACAGCAAAGCCGCCCCGGAATCCATGATCGAGGCCGCCAGGGAAAAAGGGCTGGCGGGGCTTTGCTTTACGGATCATCTAGATCTGGACTACTTAAACGGTTCGGAACTGTTCATTGTGGATTTTGACCGGTATATACCCAAAATGAGGGAGCTGGCCGCCCGCTATGAGGGGATCTTCCCTGTCCGCACCGGCATCGAGATGGGTTTACAGCCTCAGCTCGGGCCGCGGCTTGGGCAGATCGCGGATACCTACGACTTTGACTTTGTCATCGGCTCCACCCACATGGTCCATGGTCTGGACCCCTACTATCCGGGCTACTTCGACAACCGAACGGAGGAGGAGGGCTACCGGGAGTATTTCACCGCCACCCTGGAAAATATCGCCGCCTTCGACGGCTTTGACGTCTACGGCCATATCGACTACGTGGTGCGCTACGGCCCCAACAAAAACAGGTTCTATTCTTATGAGAAATTTGCCGACGTCATTGACGAGATTTTAAGGACCTTGATCCACAAGGGGAAGGGCATCGAGATCAACACCGGCGGCTTCAAGGCCGGACTGGGCCATCCCAATCCCACGGAGGCCATTTTAAAACGGTACCGGGAGCTGGGGGGCGAGATCATCACCGTGGGCGCGGACGCCCACGCGCCGGAGCATGTGGGGTACGCCTTTGACAAGGTGCCTGGAATCCTGAAGGAGGCGGGTTTTCGGTATTATACGGTATTTCAGGGGCGCAAGCCCCAGTTTCTGCCGCTGTAGCATGGGACTAGAAGATTTTTAAAACGCCCCGGGAAGTTTTCCACCGGGGCGTTACTTGTTATTTTAAATATACAGCGTCATTTTTTGCGAGCAGGTACAGGCAATACTGATTCATGCTGATTCCCTCCCGCTTAGAATGCTCTGCAAGAGAGCGATGAAGACTTCTTGGCATTCTAATTTTAAATTGCCCGGAGTAACCTTCCAGACTTTCCGGCTCGGGAATGGAGATTCCATCCTCCAACGCCGCCTCCAGCCAGGCAGATTTCGCGTCCTTTGCATTTCTAACCGCATCTTCTATGGTTTCACCGCTGGTAATGCAACCCGGCAAATCCGGGAATGAAACAACAAATCCTCCTTCTGAAGTATCTTCAACTATCTCCATCCGGTATGGAAGCCCCATATACTCATTAAGCGTTTTCATCATTTTTAGCCTCACTCTCCACAACTTGTTTTACCATTTCAACATAAATTTTCTTTATAGGTTCATGCTTTGGTATTGTAATGGGCTGGCAGCCTCGTTTCCGAAACGTATAATGACTGCTACCACTTCTTGGTTCGTGCATTTGATAACCATAGCTTTCCAATACTTTCCGTAATTCATCAAATCTCAACCCTTTGGAAAGAGAGCATATTTCGGACAACAGTTTATCCCACTTTGACATTTATCCTCCTCCTTTTTTCTATTATAACTGGTGTCATATTTGGTGTCAACTATTTGTATGAAAATTCAACAATAGAAAACCGAACTTTCTGCTGTTATGAAAAAAACGGAGGTCCCATCCTACCGGATCGTTCCTCCGCCTACCACAATATCCCCCTGGTAAAACACCACAGCCTGGCCCGGCGTGATGGCCCGCACCGGTTCGTCAAAGATACATTCCGCCAGATCTTCGCCGACCAACCGCACCCGGCAGGGAGCGCCCCTGTGGCTATAACGGATCTTGGCGGTCACCGCAAGGCCCGGGCTGTCCGGGCCGAACGCATCAAGGTTCTCAACGGCCATAAAATTCAGCCTGTCCGCTCTTAAAACAGTCCCGAACACATCCTGATCCCCGCCGATCACCACCTCGTTGGTCTCCGGGCGGATCTTTGTCACAAAGACAGGATGGCCCAGGGCAAGCCCAAGCTTCTTGCGCTGTCCCACGGTGTAGTGGGTGATTCCCTTATGCCGTCCCAGGACTCTTCCGTCCGCCGTGACAAAATTTCCCTCCGGGGGCACCCGTCCCGGAGCCTCCCGGTCAATGAAACCGGCGTAATCCTGGTCGGGAATGAAGCATATCTCCTGGCTGTCCGGCTTATGGGCGGTGCGAAGGCCGATTCGCTCCGCCAGAGCGCGAATCTCCTCCTTGGTGTACTCTCCCACGGGCATTAAGGTGTGGGCCAGCTGAAACTGGGTCAGATTGTAGAGGGCGTAGGTCTGGTCCTTGGCCGCCGTGGCCGAGGCCCGCAGAGCGTAGCGTCCGTTGGGAAGCTTCGCGATCCTGGCGTAATGGCCGGTGGCGATGTAGTCCGCGCCGATGTCCATACTGCGCTTTAGGAGAGATTCCCATTTCACATAACGGTTGCAGGCAATGCAGGGATTGGGCGTCCGCCCCTTTAAATATTCTTCCACGAAGTAGTCTATGACCCGCTCCTGAAATTCCCGTTTGAAATTCATGACGTAATGGGGAATCCCAAGGGAGGCGGCCACCCGGCGGGCGTCCTCCACGGCGCTTAAGCCGCAGCAGCCCCCATTTTCCTCCAGGACCTCTTCCTCTTCATCCTGCCAGATCTGCATGGTGACGCCGATGACCTCGTACCCCTGCTCCTTCAGAAGATAGGCCGCCACCGAGGAATCCACGCCGCCGGACATGCCTACCACTACTTTTTTCTTTTCCATCATTCAAATTCCTCACAGACTGGCGTCCCAGGCGTTCCTGAGCGCAGGCCGTCCGCCGCGCAAACCGGCCAAAATTGACACGGACCCTTAATAGTCCTCTTCCTCTTCCTCCTCGCTGATGTCGGACTTGGGCTTCTCCAAACCCTCGATCTTGATGCCGTTCTTCTCCGCGTAGTCCCAGAGGGCCGCATGAATGGCCTCCTCAGCCAGCAGGGAGCAGTGCACCTTCACCGGGGGAAGCCCGTCCAGCGCCTCCATCACCGCTTTGTTGGTCACCTCCAGGGCCTCTTTTATCGTCTTGCCCTTCACCAGCTCGGTGGCCATGCTGCTGGTAGCCACCGCCGCGCCGCAGCCGAAGGTCTTGAATTTTACATCCTGGATGACGCCGTTGTCGTCGATGTCAAGAAACATCCGCATGATGTCGCCGCATTTTGCGTTGCCCACGGTGCCCACGCCGCTGGCGTTCTCTATCTCACCCATATTTCTGGGATTTTTAAAATGGTCCATTACTTTTTCGCTGTACATAACAAATTCCTCCTGCGCTCTGTTTATCGATTGATCCTCCTGCCGCCCTATGCTTCGCCGGCAGCAGGCCGTTACCTTTTCGCGTTTTTCTTCATAAAGTCCTCATAAAGGGGCGACATCTCCCGCAGCTTCGCCACGATCCGCTTCACCGCCTCCACGGTCACGTCGATGTCCTCCCGGGTAATATCCTCCCCAAGGGTCAGCCGCAGAGAACCATGGGCGATCTCGTGGGGTAGGCCGATGGCCAGAAGCACATGGGAGGGGTCCAGGGAGCCCGAGGTGCAGGCCGAGCCGGAGGAACCGCAGATGCCCTCCATATCCAGCATGATCAGCAGGGATTCCCCCTCGATAAACTGGAAGCAGAAATTGGCGTTGTTGGGAAGCCGCAGCTCCCTTGGACCGTTGAGCCTGCTGAAGGGAACCTCCTTTAAAATGCGCCCGATCAGATAGTCCCGAAGCTCCCGCTCCCCGGCGGTGCGCTCCTCCATATGAGAGACTGCCAGCTCCACGGCCTTTCCCAGGCCCACGATGCCGGTGACGTTCTCGGTCCCGGCCCTGCGCTTCCGCTCCTGGGCGCCGCCGTGGATGAAGGAACGAATCTTCACGCCCTTGCGGATGTAGAGAAAGCCGATGCCCTTGGGGCCATTGAGCTTATGGCCGCTGGCGCTCAGCATGTCGATGTTCATCGCATCCACATCGATGGGCACCTGGCCGAAGGCCTGTACGGCGTCAGTGTGGAACAGAATGCCGTGTTCCCTGGCGATCTTCCCGATCTTGGCCACAGGCTCGATGGTGCCGATCTCGTTGTTGGCAAACATGATGGTGATCAGGATGGTGGTGGGGCGGATGGCCGCCTTTAACTGGTCAAGCTTCACCACGCCCTGTTCGTCCACGTCCAGGTAGGTCACCTCAAAGCCCTGCTTCTCCAGGTACTGGCAGGTATGCAGCACCGCGTGGTGCTCGATCCTGGAGGTTATGATGTGATTGCCCTTGCTTCGGTAGGCTTCGGCTGCGGCCTTGATGGCCCAGTTGTCGGCCTCGCTGCCCCCGGCGGTAAAATAAATTTCCTCCGCATTGGCCCCCAGGGCCCCGGCAATAGTCTCCCGGGCCTTCGTGATGGCCTCCTTGCTCTTTGCTCCGAACTCGTAAATGCTGGAAGCATTTCCATAATATTCTGTAAAATAGGGAAGCATGGCCTCCACAACCTCCGGGGCCGTCCGGGTGGTTGCCGCGTTATCCAGATAAATCATTTTCTTCATCTTCTTTCACCTCTAGCTTTGATTTGCTGTCTCACTCTCTCTTACCAGTTCACCGATAAAAATACCGTCCACAGTCTCGTTGATGCTGTCGTTGATCCGCTTCCAGACGATCTTGCTGACACAGGTATCCGCCCCGCTGCAGTGGCTCTCCCTGCCGGAGTCAATGGCCGCGCATTCCACGGGCTTTAAATCTCCTTCCAGGGCCCGAAGCACATCCCCCACCGAGATCTCATCCGCCGCTCTCGCCAGACGGTAACCGCCGCCGCAGCCCCGGACACTCTCCACCAGTCCGGCTTTCTTCAGCTTCGCCATCAGCTGCTCCAGATAATTCAGGGAAATCTCCTGTCTGGCGGCGATGCTGGTCAAGGAGACAGGCTCCTCCTTGCCCCGCACTGCCAGATCGATAAAAGCCCGCAGACCATATCTTCCTTTTGTCGATAACTTCATCTCTCTCACCTCTTTTGTCCGGCGACACTGCTGTGACATTTATTTTTAATCCCGAGTATTTTAGTCGGGTATTGACTCCCTCGTATCATACCATGGGATTTTGGTTCTGTCAAGGGCAGGATTTTCATATATTTAAAAAAATGCCCTCCCGGGAGAGAAATCCTTGAACAAAGCAGCCCTGAAACGCCATCCCCTTTTTACCGGAACGCTTTTACTGACCCTGGCCGGACTTCTTTCCAGAATTATAGGCTTTTTCTATAGAATATTCCTGTCGCATACCATCGGTGCCAAGGGGCTTGGCATTTACCAGCTTATTTTTCCCATCTATGCCCTGACCTTCTCCTTCACCGTGGCCGGGATCCAGACTGCCATCTCCAAATATGTGGCCGAGGCCGCCGCCCGAAGCGCCGCCTTTGCTCCCGCTCCCCGGGGCGGCAGTCCCTCCCGGAATCGCCCCCAAAGCTTTACTTACCTCTACGCAGGGCTGTTTCTCTCCCTGTCTCTTTCTTTTTTATGCACGTTTATCCTTTATCGCTTCGCGGATGTCCTGGCCGTCCGGGTTCTGGGAGAAGCCCGCTGCGCCCCGCTTCTTCAGATCCTCTCCCTGACCGTCCCCTTCGGGGCCGTCCACGCCTGCATCAACGGCTACTATTACGGGCTTCAGAAAACCGCCGTCCCGGCTATGTCCCAGCTCTTGGAGCAGCTTGCCCGGGTGGGCGGCGTGTGGCTCTTATACCGGATCGCTTCCGAGCGGGGCCAGCCGGTAACCATCGAGATGGCCGTCTGGGGCCTGGTCCTGGGGGAGATCGTGTCCGTCCTCTACAGCGTCAGCTTCACCCGCTTTGAAACGCGCGTCCATGCTCTGCCCCTGGCCGCAAAGCAGGTCTTCACCATGGCCCTGCCCCTCACCGCCAACCGGGTCTTTGTCAACCTCTTCGGCAGCGTGGAGGCCATTTTGATCCCCGCAAAGCTCCGGTCCTTCGGCTACGCCCCCGACGAGGCCTTAAGCGTGTTCGGCGTCCTCACCGGCATGGCCCTGCCCCTGATCTTTTTTCCCTCGGTCATCACCAACTCCGTGTCCGTCATGCTGCTGCCCGCCATCTCCGAGGCCGCCGCCAAGGCGGATTCCTCCTACATAAAAAATGCAGTAAAGAAAAGCTGTCTCTACTGCATGGTTCTGGGCCTGTGCTGCACCCTGGGCTTTCTGATCTTCGGGCGTTGGCTGGGCATGCTGGTCTTCGCCAACCGCCTGGCGGGCACCTTCCTCGTGGTGCTTGGCTGGATCTGCCCCTTTTTGTACCTGACCACCACCTTGAGCAGCATCTTAAACGGCCTGGGCAGAACCAGCACCACCTTCCTGCTCCATCTGACCGGCTCCGGCATCCGCATCCTGTTTGTGGCCTTTCTGATTCCCGGCCTGGGAATTAAGGCTTACCTCTTTGGGATGCTGGTAAGCCACCTTGTAGAATCCGGGGTGGCGGTGCTGGTCCTGAAGCATGTTGTGTGGAGGCGCTCCCAGTAGAACAGTCTGACTGTAACCCGCTCGGCCAGAGCTGTTAAAACTAAACAGGACCGAGGAAAATAAAATTTCCGGCAAAGCGAAAGCTGCAGGGCCAAGAGAGAATGCTGTCTCTCCTGGCCCTGCCCCTTCTGCTCTCATTTTTCTATTGCATCGCCTAGATCTGTACGCTTCCGGTCTCTTTGCCGTTGACTACATAGTAGGCCATGTTTTCTTCGGGCTTAACGTATACTCTGATTTCCTTGATGGATCTGCCGCCGTATGCGTTCTTCGCCTTCTCCACGATGTCCGAAATCTCAAGCTCCCTGCCTGCGTACTGAAGATACACGGCTTCCTTGGCTTTGCGGCTGGCTGCGGTTTTCCCGTTTGCCGGCGCCTTCTTTTCCGCTGCCTGCGTCTTCTTCCCGGCTGTCTCTGCCGCTGCTGTCTGCGTCTTCTTCCCGGTTGTCTCTGCCGCTGCTGTCTGCGTCTTCTTCCTGGTGGTCTTGGTCGCTGCTTCCTTTGCTGTCTCTTTGGTTTCACCCTTGGCCGCCGCCTTCTTGGCGGTACTTGCAGCTCTCTTTCTGGCAGGAGCCTTTTTCTCCGCAGGAGCGGCTGTCTCCTTCGCTGCCTTGGACGTCTCCTCCGCAGGGGCCGCCGCTGTCGGGGCCTTATCCTCCGGTACCTTTACTTCTTCTTTCAAGTCTGCCTCTGCTGTCGTCTTTGTGATCTTTCCTTCGTTTGCTTTTGGCATCATTTTCCTCCAGTGATACGTGACATTTCGTATCCTTTTTCATAATATTATTTTTTCCAGCTCCCTATTATACAGCTTCTGAACGCATATTGCAAATGGAAATTTTTCGGACCCGCAAAAGTGTATCTGCAAAAGCAAAGCCTACGCCTCGTAGCCGTTGGGATTCTGGCTCTGCCAGCGCCAGGCGTCGGCGCACATGCGCTCAATGTCGTACTCCGCCTCCCAGCCCAGCTCCGCCTTGGCCTTGGAGGCGTCCGCGTAGCAGGCCGCAATATCGCCGGGGCGGCGGGGCTTGATGACATAGGGAATGGGCCTGCCGCAGGCCTTCTCAAAAGCCTTCACCACCTGGAGTACGCTGTACCCCTTGCCGGTGCCCAGATTGTAAACGTTGACGCCGGATCGATCCTCCAGCTTCTTTAAGGCCTTCACATGGCCCCTGGCCAGATCCACCACATGGATGTAATCCCGCACGCCGGTGCCGTCCACGGTGTCGTAATCGTCGCCGAATACCCCGAGACACTCTAATTTGCCCACGGCCACCTGGGCGATGTAGGGCAGGAGATTGTTGGGGATTCCCTTGGGGTCCTCGCCGATCAGACCGCTCTCATGAGCGCCGATGGGATTAAAATACCGAAGGAGCACCACGTTCCACTCCGGGTCCGCCACATGAAGGTCCGTCAGGATCTGCTCCAGCATGGATTTGGTCTGACCGTAGGGATTCGTGATCTTGCCCTTGGGGCAGTCCTCGGTGATGGGAATGACAGCCGGATCGCCGTAGACCGTGGCGGAGGAGCTGAAAATGATATTTTTCACGTTATGTTTGCGCATGACGTCACACAGAAGCAATGTGCCGGTGATATTGTTGTGATAATATTCCAGGGGCTTCGACACAGACTCACCCACAGCCTTTAAGCCCGCGAAATGAATCACGGAGTCGATGGATTCCTTTTCAAAAACCGCATCCATGCCCTCCTTATCCAGGATATCCACCTTGTAGAAGGGAATCTTTTTCCCGGTGATCTGCTCCACCCGCTCCAGAGATTTCTCGCTGGAATTGCAGAGGTTATCCAGCACCACCACCTCATAGCCCGCGTTGATCAGCTCGATACATGTGTGGCTTCCGATATATCCGGCGCCGCCTGTCACTAAAATAGCCATAAAAAATCCTCCTGATTCAAGATATTATGATGCAGAGGGGCAAAAGGTATTTTGACCCCTTGATACCTACGATGATTTTAGCATATGCGCTTTGAAGTTTCAACCAGAATTGCCGCTTCAGGACCAGTCAATTCCGTCCATGGAGCATATCCATCAACGTCGTTTTTCCTGTTGCGCCCTACACATACCTGACCGCAATATCCACAAATTCCGACATATTATGAACCATCTCGCCCGTATTCAAAATCCGTGCCTCAAAGCTCTCTGTTCCAAAATTCATAATGTGCCTTAAATTGATAGTCAGATCCTTTTTTTGGCCCATCTTCAAAATCCACTTTGCGCAGCTATCCCCACACGCCGACGCATTGAACACATTTCCACTCTCATCAAAAGCCATCAGCATCAGCGTCTTTACCCCGCCGGAAAGCTCTCTGGGAGAAATGGGCCCGAGCACAGGGCTCTCGATCAGGTGCGGACCCACCACTGTTGAGCTGTCCACATCCTGTATCATTGCTGCGGACAGCTCATCCGTGATCCACTCATCCTCATACTGATTGTCAAAATACGTGGGAGGATGATAGATTGCGTCCGCCATAGCGCCAAGATATATCTGTAACATACTGCTGCCTCCATTTTTTGTCACTGAGATATTCTTATTATAGCCTTATATGGAAACATTGGCAACCAATAAATGAACAACAATGGCCCTCCCTCCGGTCAAGCGCTCAAAAACTCAGGGAGGGCGTCCCGGATCTGCTTCCAGAACGCCCTCCCGTTTCTCTGACCTCTTCGCTGTCTTTCCCGCGCTTTTCACCAGCTTCTACAGCACCTTCGACAGGAAATCCCGAAGCCTTGGATTCTTCGGATTGGCGAAAAATTCCGCCGGGGTATTTTCCTCCTGGATCTGCCCGTCATCGATGAACAGCACCCGGTTGGCCACCTCCCTGGCAAAGCCCATCTCATGGGTCACCACCACCATGGTCATGCCGTCCTTCGCAAGCTGCTTCATCAGCTCTAAGACCTCCCCCACCATCTCCGGGTCCAGGGCCGAGGTGGGCTCGTCAAAAAGCATCACGTCCGGGTTCATGGCCAGAGCCCGGACAATGGCCACCCGCTGCTTCTGCCCGCCGGATAACTGGCTGGGATAGGCGTCGGCCCGGTCCAGAAGGCCCACCCGCTCCAGCAGCCCGTCGGCCCGCCGGGAGGCTTCCGCCTTACTTATCAGGCCGGTCTTCACCGGGGCCAGCATGATGTTCCCCTTGATGGTATGATTCGGGAACAGATTAAAATGCTGGAACACCATGCCGATCTTCTGCCGCATTTTATCAATATTTACGGACTTGTCGGTGATGTCCGTACCCTCGAAGGTGATGGTGCCCCCGGTGGGCTGCTCCAGGAGGTTTAAGGAGCGCAGGAAGGTGGACTTCCCGCAGCCGGAGGGGCCCACAATGGCGATCACCTCTCCCCGGCGTATCTCCATGGTAATGCCGTTCAACACCGTCTGCTCCCCGAAGGATTTGCACAGGGAATCCACGCTGATGAGTACTTCTCCGCTACCGCTCATTATTTCTCAGCCTCCTCTCCAGTCTGCCCACGCCAAAGGACAGCACCATCACCAGCACCAGATAAATGGCCGCCACCGCCAGCAGGGGCAGCAGGGGCTGCCAGGTGACGCTCCGTATGATGTCGCCGCCTCTGGTCAGGTCCGTCAGGCCGATATAGCCGCTGATGGAGGTCTCCTTCAACAGCACGATGAACTCATTTGCCAGGGCCGGCAGCACATTCTTGAAAGCCTGGGGCATAATGATATGTACCATTGTCTGCCGGTAGTTCAGCCCCAGGCTGCGCCCGGCCTCAAACTGACCCACGTCGATGGACATGATGCCGGAGCGGACGATCTCCGCCACGTAGGCCGCGGAATTTAATCCGAAGGCCAGCGCCGCCACAAAGATCTTGTTGTCGACGGACACCAGTATCACATAATAAATGATCAGAAGCTGCACCACCATGGGCGTGCCCCGGATCACGGTCAGATAAATTTTGCAGATCCCGTTTAAAAATTTAAGGATTCCGTTTGAAAATTTATGCTTTCCGTTTAAAGCTTTAAGCTTTCCCTCCCGGTCATAGGTGGAGCGCACAATGGCGATGAGAAATCCCAGCACAATACCGAGGAGCACCGCAAAGAACGAGATGATCAGCGTATTGCCCAGGCCCTGTACCAGATACAGCCAGCGGTCATCCTCGATAAAGGCCTGATGAAAGGAATCGCCAAAATCCAGAAACCACTGCTGGATGGCTGACATAATTTCACTCACAACGATTTCCCCTTATTTCTTTCTCACAATGATCACCTGCTGTGAGGTGGTATAACTGTCGGTAAAATCAATATTTTCCAAACGGTCCGGCGTAACCGTCATGCCCGCCACGCCGATGTCCGCCTTGCCGGACTGCACGGCGTTGATGATGGCGTCAAAAGCCATGTCCTCGATCTTAAGCTCCATGCCCAGCTTGTCGCAGACGGCCCGGGCCATATCCACGTCGATGCCCACGATCTCGCCGCCCTCATGGTACTCATAGGGCGGAAATTCCGCGTTGGTGGCCATGGTCAGCGTGCCGTTGCTCCTGTCCACATCCGCCGGGGACTCATAGGGGTTCTTGCCCTTGGTATCATCGCCGATATAATTGGACATGATGGCGTCCAGAGTGCCGTCCTCCTTCAGCTCCGCCAGAGCCTCGTTGATCTTCTCCTTCAGCTCCGTATTCTCCTTGGAAATCGCGATGGCGTAGTCCTCCTCAGTGAAATCCTCCTCCAGGATCGTCAGATCGTCGTTTTTCTCCACGAAGGCCTCCGCCGGCTGCCTGTCGATCATCACGCAGTCGATCTTGCCCTGCTTTAAGGCCTGGACAGCGTCCGCGCCCTTGCTGTACTGCTCTACCTTGGTGCCTTTCACGCCGGCCTTTTCCTGCTCCTCCTTATAATCCGAGGCATAAGTATCCCCGGTGGTGCCAAGCTGCACGCCGATGGTCTTTCCCGCCATGTCATCCAGGGAAAATACCGTGTTTGGCGGGGCGCTGCTGCCGCAGGCCGCAAGGCCCATCACCATGCCAGCCGCCAGAGCCAGTGTTATCGTTTTCTTTACAAAATTGTACTTCATCTTCATTCTCTCCCTTTCCTGTTCTGCGCCTTCTTGTGGTATGTATAAAAACTTACAAAAGGCTTATATTCATTCATAAAGACTAGTATAGCAGTTATTTTTAAAAAAGCAAGAGGAAATTCGCTTCACCTGCAAAGATACTTTTCATGGGGTGGGGAAATATTCAGCCGGTGACAGTTTTTGTCAGGAGTACGCCCTGGACAGCGATTTTGTTAACGCAGACACGCTTCCGCTCAGCGAAAGACGCAGCGGTACTAGACTCACCGCCCGCAAGCAGCCGGTTCGCCAAGTGCCGGCGTCTTTCAATGGTCTGCTTATAACAAAATCGCTGTCCAGGGCTGCATTCCAGACAAAGGCTGACAATTTTGCCGATTTCCCCACCCCATGAAAAGTAACCTTATTATTCACTGACACGTAATAAAATACTTATTTTTATTGACACGTAATATATTATGTATTACAATAGTTAAGGAGAACTTCATATGAAACACTACTCATCCCAAAAAAGACATACCACCAGGTACTTTAAAAAGCATTTCCCGACAATCGGGAATCTTCTTCCCCTGACACATACCATTTTTGATTGGAGCTGATGATCATGTTAAAAGACCGCTATTCCTATGTTGCATTGCTCACCTACGAAGAAACCGGAATTTCCATTGATTTTCCGGATTTACCGGGCTGCTGCCCCTGCGCGGACAAGGACGATACCGCTATGGCCCTAAAAAACGCAAAAGAAGCCCTGGGACTCCATATCTGGGGATTAGAGCAGGACAAAGAACCTCTCCCCGCGCCAAGACCAATCACTGCATTTTCTCTGAAAAAAAATCAGATTCCTGCGTTGATCGCGGTGTTTATGCCTCCGATTCGGGAACGTATCAAAACCAGATTCGTAAAAAAGACACTGTCTCTCCCGGCCTGGCTAGCGGCTAAGGCTGACGAGGATGGCGTCAACTGCTCCCGTCTGTTTCAAAATGCGCTTATGGAGTATCTTCACCTGAATTCACCCGGACAGAGCACAAAATAAGCTGCTCCAAAGCCGCGTATATCCTGCCCCTTTTGGCGCATAATATCTGCGAAAGGATGGTGCATGATGGATAAAAGACAGAATTTATATGACGATGGAAATATTCCGGAGATCGACCTGCCAAGGGACAGTATGAAAAATGTTCGAAAACCCGGCCCTCAGGGCAAAGCCCCGGATTACGAAAACGTGGAGCCTCTCCCCGAGTCCAGCCGCCCCAGACAGGACGGGCCTGGCGGGGCGTAGCTGGCCGAAAGCCTTCCGCCCCAGGCAGGACGTCCTGGCGGGGCGCCGCTGAGCCGGCGACAAAAAAAGCCTTGGAATCCTCCAGGCTTTTTTTCTTGCAGGCATACGCCAAAATATTCTGCTTACACTCTGGACAGATACTCGCCCGTCCGGGTGTCGATCTTGATCACATCCCCCTGCTCCACAAACAGCGGAACGTATACGGTGGCTCCGGTCTCCACCACTGCGGGCTTGGTCGCTCCGGTTGCGGTGTCGCCCTTGAAGCCGGGCTCGGTGTCGGTGATGGCAAGCTCCACAAAAAGAGGGGGCTCCACAGCGAACACGCTGCCGTTGTGGGACAGCATCTTCACCATCTCATTTTCCTTCACAAACTTCAGAGCGTCGCCGATAGAATCCTTATCCAGGGCAATCTGCTCGTAGGTCTCCACATCCATGAAGTGGAACAGGTCGCCGTCGGAATACAGATACTGCATGTCCGCACGGTCAATCCGGGCCTGGGGGCATTTCTCCGTGGGGCGGAAGGTCTTCTCCACCACGCCGCCGTTCTTGATGTTCTTCAGCTTCGTTCTCACGAAAGCCGCGCCCTTACCTGGTTTTACATGCTGAAACTCAATGATCTGGTATATGTTATTCTCCAACTCGATGGTTATACCATTTCTGAAATCTCCTGCTGAAATCATTCGATTCTTCCTCCTTAACTACGAAAAGCGCACTGCGCCGTTTGCTTTTTCTATTCTATAATAAAATGCCATATTTTTCAACCTTTTTTTATCAGGGAGCCGCAATCAGGCAAAAATCCGCCCTGACCAGGGCAAGCGGTTACGGATTGCGGTTCTCGATCTGCGCAAACATATCCACCCGCGTCTTATGGCGGCCTCCCAGAAACTCGGCTGAAAGATAGGCTTTCACAATATCCTTTGCCAGCTCCGGCCCCACGATCCTTGCCCCGAAGGCCAGGATATTGGCGTTGTTGTGCTCCTTTATCAGCCGGGCTGTGGTGGCGTCAGAGCAGACCCCGGCCCGGATGCCGCGGACCTTGTTGGCGGCGATGGAGATTCCCACGCCCGTCCCGCAGATCACGATCCCGCAGTCCGCCTCCCCGGCGGCCACGGCCCGGCCCACCTTCTCACCGAACTCCGGGTAATGACAGCTCTCATAACCGTCGGTGCCGAAGTTTATCACCTCGTGGCCCAATTCCTCTACATATTTCATGATCTCCAGCTTCAAATCCGTAGCCGCATGGTCATTTCCCATTGCTACCTTCATGGCTCATTTCCTCCTTCTTTACCTTCCTTCTGTAGAAAAACAGAACAATTTTTTCCAGATACCGCTTCAACACGATCTGAATCTCTTCCCTGGGGTGGATGGGCTTCACCAGGATCGTCCGTATCCCGGCCCGATTGGCCCCGTAAATGTCCGTGAAGATCTGGTCGCCCACAAACACCGTGCTTGTCTCGTCCGTGCCCAGAAGCTCCATGGCCCGCCGGTAATTGGCAGTGGAAGGCTTGTGGGCGTCATAAATATACTCCACCTGCACATCATCGTTGAACATTTTCACCCGGGCTTCCTTGTTGTTGGACAGAAGGCAGCAGCCAAAGCCCAGCTTCTTCAGCCTGCCAAACAACGCTTTGGCCCGCTCGTCCGCCCCGGCCCCGTGGGGCACCAGCGTATTGTCAATATCAAAAATAATGCCCCGGTAGCCTTCCCGGTACAGCCCTTCAAAATCAATCCCGTAGGTGGAATCCACATACTCCCCCGGATAAAACCTCTGAAACATAGCCGCTCCTTACATGCCGCCCAGGAAGCACACGGCTTCCCGTCATTTCGCCAGTCTGCTCTGGCACGCCGCTCCCTGCTATTTCACCAGCTTGGAGATCTGCTTGAACACGTCGCTGCCCGCCCGCCTTGTGAGCTCAAACAAAATGGCCTCGCTGGTGGTAAGAAGTATCCCTTCCTGCTGGGCCCGAAGCAGGGCAATCTCCTTATCGCTCTCCTTCCGGGAGGAAATGCAGTCCGTCACAAGGATGGGCGTAAAGCCTGCTTCCTTTAAATCAATGGCGGTCTGCAGCACGCAGACATGGGCCTCGATGCCGCAGAGGATCACAAATTGTCCGCGGCTCTCAAGGGCTTTCTTAACGCCCTCCACCTCATAGGAGCTGAAGGACAGCTTATCGAAATATTCCTCCGTCCCCGCCGCCTTAAAAATCTCGGGAAGGTTCAGCCCCAGCCCCTTGGTGTACTGTCCGGTGATGGTCATGGGAATGCCCAAAACCTTAAGGCCCTCCAGCAATTTTACGGAATTGGCAATCAGGGTCTCCTTCCCTGTCATGGCCGGCACAAGCCGCTCCTGATAATCGATCACCAGACAACTGGTATTCTCTGCTAAGATACGCATAAAAATTCTCCTTACTCATGTTTTTTGTGCCGTCTCTGTCCGGTCACAGGCGCTCTCCGCTGCCCGGTCCCTCAACGGCAGGCTATTTATCCAATATTTTCTTCAACTCATTCATAAAGGTGTTGACATCCTTAAATTCCCGATACACCGAGGCAAACCGCACGTAAGCCACCGCCTCTAAGTCCTTCAGCTTGTCCATGACGATCTCCCCGATGACGGAGCTTGGGATCTCCTTCTCCTCCCGGTTGAAGATCTCCGTCTCCACCTCGTCCACCAGCTTTTTGATCTGGTCCACGGAAATGGGGCGCTTATGGCAGGCCCTCAGCACTCCGGCCTCAATCTTGGAACGGTCATACTGCTCCCGGTTGTTATCCTTCTTGATGACGATCAGCGGAATCGTCTCCACCTTCTCATAAGTGGTAAACCGCTTCCCGCACTCGTCGCACAGCCTTCTGCGCCGGATGGAGCTGTTGTCATCTGCCGGCCTGGAATCGATCACTCTGGTATTATCGCTGCTGCAAAACGGACATTTCATGTTGTAACCCCTCCCACTGTATTCGCCTATTGGGTTCCCGGCTGCCGCAGACTGCGGCGGCCCCTGTGCCTGCACGCCGGGACCACTTTCAGTATATGGAATTTCCTGGTTATTGTCAACCAAAAGTCGCTTTTTTCCAGCTTTTCAGAGCTTTTTCTTTTCTTCCTCCCTGACCTCCACCAAAATCACATCCGGGCCGATACACTTGATATCGCACCAGGGAATGATGATCTCAAACTCCCGCCCGAACAGCCCCCACATTTTACAGGGACCGGGAATGATCAGGGAACGGACGCAGCCGGTGCACTCGTCGATATCCACGTCCATGACAAAGCCGATGCAGCGGCAGGTGCAGACGTTGATCACTTCTTTTTCCCTCAACTCGCAAAGACGCATATGAAAATCCCTCCTGGGACTATGATATGCGAAAGTACGGGAAAAGGTTCCTGGGGCTCGTGCAAGCACGGCTTGCCTTCCTCTACTCCGCCGTGCCAGCCGGAGGAAACAAGTTCCTCCGGCTGCGGGCTTTCGCCCTATAAAATAACTGCCAGCAAATATGTGCGGCTCGTGCTAGCACGGCCTTACATATTTACTGTCCGTTATTTTGCACGGCTCAATGCTTTACACATTAAACCTGAACAAAATTACGTCGCCGTCTTTTACCACGTAGTCCTTGCCTTCCAGGCCTACCAGGCCTTTTTCTTTGGCTGCCGCCAGGGAGCCGCAGTCCAGAAGGTCCTGATAGTTTACCACCTCGGCGCGGATGAAGCCCCGCTCAAAATCGGAGTGGATCTTGCCGGCTGCCTGGGGCGCTTTTGTTCCCTTCCTGATGGTCCAGGCTCTGGTCTCATCTTCTCCGGAGGTTAAGTAGCTGATAAGTCCCAGCAGGCTGTAGCTGGCTTTGATCAATTTTTCCAGACCGGATTCCTTAAGTCCCAGGTCCTCCAGAAACATCATTTTCTCATCATCCTCTAATTCCGCGATCTCCTGCTCTATCTGGGCGCAGATCACAAACACCTCGCTGTTCTCCGCCTTGGCCATCTGGCGGACTGCCGCCACATGCGCGTTGCCGGCGCCGTCGTCCGCCAGATCCTCCTCTCCCACATTTGCCGCGTAGATCACCGGCTTTGCCGTGAGCAGATTGTAAGAGGCGAACCAGCCCTGGGCGTCCTCATCCTCAGGGACCTCAAAGGTTTTCGCAAGCTGTCCATTTTCCAGGTGCGCCTTGACGGCCTCCAATAGCTCCAGCTCCTTTGCCAGCGTCTTATCCATGCGCGCCTGCTTGGCCACCTTGGAGATACGGCGCTCCAGAATCTCAAGATCCGAGAAGATCAGCTCCAGATTGATGGTCTCAATATCTCTGGCGGGATTCACGCTACCATCCACATGGACCACATTGGAGTCCTCAAAGCAGCGGACCACATGGACAATAGCGTCCACCTCCCGGATATTTGCCAGGAACTGATTGCCCAGGCCTTCACCCTTGCTGGCGCCCTTCACCAGGCCCGCGATGTCCACAAACTCAATGACCGCCGGGGTCACCTTCCTGGAATGGTACAGATCTCCCAGCTTTTTCAGCCGCTCGTCGGGCACGGCCACGATGCCCACGTTGGGGTCGATGGTGCAGAAGGGGTAGTTGGCCGACTCCGCGCCGGCCTTGGTCAGCGAGTTAAAAAGGGTACTTTTTCCCACGTTTGGCAGTCCCACGATTCCTAATTTCATATCAATTCATGTCTCCTTTATTTTTATTTCTTATGTTATTCTGAATCAAAACCTTATTTGCGATAAGCTGTCTTTGACCAATTTAAATATAAAATTGCATTGCATACAATAAAGCCAACATGGAAACGCCGCATTGCGTCTCATTCTACCGCAGCATTTCCAGCACTTTATCCTTCGGGACCCATTTCTTCGCATTCACTTCATTTTCATCTATTTCCATGGACTCTGTATCAACTTTTGCACCGAAAACATGGATTTTTAAATCAGACATCCCGTTGCTGGGGTTATGGCAGCATAAATATGTCAAATCCTTTAACGCACATCCCGTTTCCTCCAAACATTCCCGCTTTGCCGCATTTTCTTTACTCTCCCCATGCTCTATTCGTCCCGCAGGTATCTCCCATTCTAACCTTGAAGTGACGTACCTTTTGGACTGTATCATTAAAATTTCCTTTTTCTCATTCACAATGACCACGCTTACAGATTCATGTGGATAATGCAATTTATGATAGGTGTCAAAAATACGTCCATCCGGCATTCTTACCTTGTCCAAGTACAACGATACCCAGTCGCTTTCATATATGATTTTTCTGTCAAGCTTTTCCGGTAATGTATGAGCACTCATAATATCTTTATCTCCATTCATATCTTTCTGCACTACCATTCGAAAGAGATCATAATTTCTCTCAAAGTTTCTCAATCCTGCAGGTATGCTTACGCCGTCCTTTTTTGGCATTTTTATCGTAGTTAATGCCCACAAGCAGGATATCTCCTCCGTAATCCTTCAAAGAATCAAAATATCGCTTATTCTTAATCTGCGCAATTGCTCCCTCTGCCGATTGATTCCACTTTAACTCAATGATCAGCACAGGCATTTGAGATGTCCTCTTAGGAAAATATACAATATCCGCATACCCTTCCCCGGAGGGAAGCTCCTCAAATTTCAGATAATAATCTGGATAACTGTAGTAAGCAATCTGAATAACACTTCTCAGAGCTTGCTCATTGCTATAATGCAGCGGGTCTGACACCTCTCCGTGAATCTTCTCAATTTGTTCAGCTACCGCATCTTCATTCATCTGAACCGTATCCAGGATCAACTGGCTGCTCTCACGCATTCTTTTGATAGCTTCCTTGCTTTTTACCTCTCTGACAGACTTGGAAAATTCAATTTTTATCTCCTCGTTTGGAATCCGAACCGTTCCCTCTTTTTCATCATATGCCAGATACCCCAGATGAATCAGAAGCGTCAGCACGTCATCCCTGTTTTTTACAGTGGCAATATCATTATTGAACCCGTCCGTATCCACAGGAATATGAAAACCGCCCAGCAGTTCCAGAACAGCCTGGAAAAGCCCGTCGTAATCTCCGGCAATGTAATCCTCCAGCGCGTCAGCGGCAGAAGACATCCTCCAATAAGACTTAAATTTCTTCATGGTAATTGCCTTCATGATAGAATAAGGATTGTAGACGGAGGTAACTGTATCAAAAGAATAACCATCATACCACCGTTTTGCCTCCGCAAAGCTCAGACTGCTTTCCTGACAGAGCTTTCTTACATCTTCCTCCGTAAAACCTACGTATCTCTGAAATTCCCCCGGTTCCAGCATGGAATACTCCCAAAAATCGGAAATGGCAGATTCCGAACCGTCCTTCTTGATGGGCAGGATCCCCGTCATATAGGCGGCGGCAAAAATTTTGTCCGTCGTACCGCTGCTTTTAAACAGCATACGCAGAAATGTCAGATACTCTTTTTCTATTTCAGGAGCTTCCCGAATGGGAGCATCCCACTCATCGATGATAGCAATAAACTTGCTTCCGGTAAGCTCCACCGCATGAATCAATGTGGTGGAAAAGGATTCTTCATCCGCTTTCAAAGCCGGGTATGCGGATATAAGCTCCTCCGTCACTTTTCGCTTAATATAGTCGACAACCTCTTTTTTCTCCGTTTCCCCCAAAATATTCGTCATATCAAGATAAATTACATCATATTGATTTAAATGCTTCTTATAGGCCTCGTTAAAATCTTTGTTTAAAGCAATTTCCAAATCCCCAAACAACGCGGACGAATCACAGGTCCTGTCATAATACGCGCACAGCATCTGTGCCGCAAATGATTTTCCGAAGCGCCGGGGCCTGCTGACACAGGTTAATTTCAATTTTGTACCGATGGTTCTGTTGATCAACCCAATCAATCCTGTTTTGTCCACATACCTGCTGCTTCGGATTTCCGCAAATCCACTGTTCCCCGGATTTAAATAAGTTCCCATTCCTCACACCTCCATTTCCCCCAAAGTACAATTTGCAACCTAATCCCGTGACTCCACCAACACCAGAATCCCCTCCTTCAGCGTGATCCGCGCAGTCTCCTCCGCAATCTCATTGCTGACCCCGCTTATGGTCTGTGCCCCCTCCACATAGAAGCTGCTCATGGTGTAATCTGTCAGGGGATACGCGAATCCCGTGAGGGTCAGGCCCGTCACCTGGGGCGTATAGGGGATCAACGACACATATCTGCCGAATTGGGTCGCCTTCTCCAACACCGTCTCCCCGTGGATGAGCCGGACCCGGTTCCAGGGGTCTATCATTTGGCACTCCACACCCCTGCGCAGGCAAAAGCCCAGAAGCTGCAGATTGCCCAGCACATGATCCAGCCGCGTGCCGGTGGCGCCGAATACATCGATCTTCTCCGCTCCCAGCGCAAGAGCCATCTGAAGGGCGTGCTCCGTGTCCGTATCGTCCTTCCTGGGATTTAACCTTATGATCTTGGGCCCGCCATTGGCCCGCTCCTCCACGGAACCGCTCCCCGGTAGCATAAAGCGCGCTTCCGGCCGGGCGGCTCCTGCGCCCTCAGCCCCCTGCGGCGTGGAGCCTGCCGTCTCGTACCACTGCAGCGTCGTTTCCTCCACGGAGTCAAAATCCCCTACAATGTAATCCGGCGTGAGCTGATTCCGGTAGAAGAACATAAGCCCCTTATCCACGGCAAAGGCCGCGTCATAATTTTCTCTCTTTACATAAGCTAAGGTGAATTCATCATCGACAAATCCACCCGTCACAATCAAAACTCTCATAAATTCACCTGCTGCCATTTCAAATCATGCCATCCAATCAGAACAGATATCTCCTGCCATCCCTTTTCCGGAACGGATAAGGCCTACCGCCACATCTTCTCCAGGAAGGCGCTCACATTTTCCGCAAGATTCCCCTGAAAGACCGCGCTTCCGGCCACGATGACGTTTGCCCCGGCCAGAAGGACCTCCTCCACGTTCTGAAGGGTGACGCCGCCGTCCACCTCAATATCCGTGGACAGCCCCCGGCGCTCCACCATCCGCCGCAGGGCACGGATCTTCTCCATGGTGTAGGGAATAAATTTCTGTCCGCCGAAGCCGGGATTCACGGTCATCAGAAGTACCATATCAAGCTCCGGCAGAATGTAATTCAGGCAGCTTAGATCCGTGGCCGGATTCAACGCCACTCCCACTTTTTTGCCAAGCTCCCGGACGGCTGTCACGGTCCGGTCCAGATGCCGGCAGGCCTCCGCGTGGACCGTGATCAGGTCGGCCCCGGCCATGGCAAACTCCTTCACATAGCGGCCCGGCTCCTCGATCATCAGATGCACGTCAAAGATTCGCTCCGTACAGGGACGGATGGAGCTGATCACCGGAAGCCCCAGGCTGATGCTGGGCACAAAGCTCCCGTCCATCACGTCGATATGCACATACTGGGCGCCGGCCTGATCAAGGGCCTTCACCTGCTCGCCCAGCCTGGAAAAATCCGCCGATAAGATCGACGGCGACAAATAATTCATGCTAATACCTCTTTATCTCTTTCAGTTCCTGATACATTGCAACATAATTCTCATAGCGGCCCGGGGAAATCTTCCCCTGCTCTACGGCCTCCTTCACCCCGCAGCCGGGCTCATGGGTGTGGCTGCACCCCAGAAAACGGCAGTTCTCATAGGGCGCAAACTCTCGGAAATAAGCTTTCAGCTCCTCCGGCAGGATTCGGTCCACATACAGGGAGCTGAACCCCGGCGTATCCATGATATAGGTGGTGTCCGCGATATGGATCAGCTGGGAATGGCGGGTGGTATGCCTGCCCCGCTCGATCTTCTCGCTGATGGCCCCGGTCTCCATGTCCGTGCCGGGCGCCAGCAGATTGATGAGGGAGGATTTTCCCACGCCGGAGGGTCCGGCCACCGCCGTGGTCTTGTGGGCGAGAAGCGCCAGCAACTCCTCCCGGCCCTGCTCCTTCTTGGCGCTGGTAAACAACGCCTCATGGCCGCAGTGCTCATAGCGGCAGGCCAGTTCTCTCAGCCAGCCCTCCCCGGCCAGATCCCGCTTGTTAAAACAGATGACCGTCTCCACCTGCCGGTACTCCATGCTCACCAGAAATTTATCCAGAAGATAAAAATTCGGTTTGGGGCTGACAGCGGCAAATATCACCAGAGCCTGGTCGATATTTGCCACGGCGGGCCGGATCAGCTCATTTTTCCGTTCTAAAATTTCCGTGATATTGCCGGTCTTTTCCTCCGGGTCAAGAATCTGAAGCCTTACATTGTCCCCCACCAGAGGCTTGATGTTCTCCTTCCGAAAGATTCCCTTGGCCTTGCACTCATACACCTGGTTGTCCGGGGTGTGCACATAGTAAAAACCGGCAATTCCCTTGATGATCTTTCCCTCTGTCAAGCTGTTCTCCTGTGAATCTTTTTTCTTTCTGTCAAGCGGTTCCCCTGTAAGTCGTGTTTTCGCTCTGGCTACCTAGCTTCCGCTAATTGAATCAGCCCTGCGCTCTGACTTCTCCATTCCCTGCTGGCAGGAACAGGAGCCTTACGATTCTGTCCCTGCCAGCAGGGAATGGAGCCTTACAATTCTGTCCCTGCCTTATCATTCATGTCCGACTACTGTGGCTGGAAGCTGACGTTATCAAACGTATCTGTCTTTTTTTGCTGTGTGGATGTTTCTGTACCATCCTCCGCAATGACGGTCTCTGTCCAAGTCCACTCAATCAACAAGTTTCCACTACTATAATTTACAATATCAGAGGCGGATATGGTAATACTATTGCCGTTGTCCGTCACAATGGTGGGCACAACCTCATCGCTCTCCGGCAACGTCAGCTCTACCGTTGCTTTAACCTTACTCTGGACTGCATCCGCATTAATCAGCGCAGGATAATTATAAGTACGGTTAAAGGAATAGTACTCCGGCCTCTTTCCGAGACTGATCACCAGGCTGATGGTGGTGCTTGGCTCCTTATACTCCCCGGCAAAGCTCTGACGGATCACCAGTCCCTCCGCCACGGTGCTGTCATACTCCGTGGTGACCGTAATATTGGTAAAGCCCGCCGCGTTCAGCTCCGCTCTGGCGTCCGCCTCGGTCCTTCCGGTCACATCCGGCACCCGGACGGTCTGAACGCCCTGGCTGACCACGTAGGTGACAGTATCTCCCTCCTTCACAGGGGTTCCTGCCTCCGGCGTCTGGGAAATGACGTAGCCCTGGGGCACCGTATCGCTGTAGTCAAAATCCCGCTGGGCCACCAGGCCGGCGTCCTCGATCATCTGGGCCGCAGTATCCTCATCCTGGCCCACCACCTTGGGCGCCTCAAACTCTCCGGGGCCGCTGCTGATCTCTACCTCAATGGTGGTATTGATTTCCACCTCGTCACCCTCGTCCACGCTCTGAGTCACGATCTGGCCCTCCTCGTACTCCTCGGAGGCGATCGTACCCACCACCTTGATTCCAATATCCATCTTTTCCTTATCCAGCGCGTCCTGGGCTTCCTCCTCGGTCATGCCCAGCAGGGAGATCATGGTGTAGGTCTCTTTCTCCGGCTCCTGCTCCTGTTGCGTCTGCTCCCCAGGCTCCTTATCGTTTCCACCGCTGAAACGGAACCAGTTGGTCATGCTTCCGATGATCACCACGATGATGGCCACGATGATCACGGCGGCCACAATGCCCATAATGGTCACGGCCTTCTCCATCCTGGGATTCAGGAAGCCTCCCTCCTCCTCATTTTCCTCCTCCTCGCCTTCCCCGGAGTCGTCGTCCTCCTGGTCCCGGTAATAGGAGTCGTTGGTCTCCTGCTGGATCTTTTCCAGGTCCTCCCTGGGCACCACCCTGGTCCTTTCCTGCCCCACGGGAAGAATGGTCACAAAATCCTCGTCGGGGCTGATCAGCACCTTCTTTAAGTCCACCAGCAGATCGCTGACGGTCTCATAGCGGCGGTCCGGATTCTTCTGGGTACATTTTAAGATCACCTTTTCCATGCTGATGGGCAGGTTGGGGGCGTAGACGCTGGGAGGCGTCATCTCCTCCTGCAAATGCTGAATGGCGATGGCCACGGTGCTGTCCCCGTCAAAGGGCACCCGCCCGGTCACCATCTCGTACATGATGATCCCCAGAGAATAAATATCGCTCTTGCCGTCCACAAATCCATTTCTGGCCTGTTCGGGAGACGTATAGTGGACGGAGCCCATCACGTCAGAATGAATGGTGTGATTGTTGGCGGCCCGGGCGATGCCGAAGTCCGTCACCTTCACCTTCCCCTCCGTGGAAATGATGATGTTCTGGGGCTTGATGTCCCGGTGCACGATGTGCTTGTTGTGGGCGGCCTCAATGCCCCGGCCCACCTGTATGGCAATGCTGACGGCCTCCTTGTAGGAGAGCTGTCCCTTCTTCTCAATGTAGGTTTTCAGCGTGATGCCTTCCACGTACTCCATAACGATATAGTACATCCCGTTCTCGCTGCCCACGTCGTAGATGTTCACGATATTGGGGTGCTCCAGGCCCGCCGCGGACTGAGCCTCCGTGCGGAACTTCGTGACAAAGTTCACGTCCTCGGAAAATTCCGGCTTTAACACCTTAACGGCCACAAACCGTCCTAAAATGTGGTCCTTCGCCTTGTAAACGTCGGACATCCCGCCGGTTCCTACCTTCCCGACGATCTCATATCTGTCTGCGATATACATTCCTTCTAACATGGTCTTCACCTCACCTTAATATGGTTCTATCAAAATGGCCGTAATGTTGTCTTTCCCGCCGTTGGCATCGGCGTCCGCCACCAGTTCTTCCACTTTTTCCCTGACATTTTTCTGGCTCCGCACAATGGACTGTATCTCCTCGTCCTTCAGCATATTGGTCAGTCCGTCGGAGCACAGCAAAATGAAGTCGCCTTCCTTCACATCCACCTCAAAGACATCCGCCGTCACCTCTTCACTGGCACCGATGGCTCTGGTAATAAGATTTTTGTCCGGGTGCTCCCTGGCCTCGGCCTCCTCGATCTTGCCCATGCGCACCAGCTCCTCCACCAGGGAATGGTCCACGGTCACCTGGGTCATGTCCTCGTTCACCACATATAAGCGGCTGTCGCCCACATTTGCCACCCAAAGCTTGCGGTCCGCAAGGCTTGCCAGCACCGCGGTGGTTCCCATGCCCTCCAGACGGACGTCCTCCCGGGCCCTTGCAAGCAGCTCCTGGTTGGCGCTGCGGATGGCCTGTTCAAAAATCGCGGGCGGCTCCACGGCCCGGCTCTCTCTGATCTCCCGCACCATCACCTCCACTGCGCGCCTGGAGGCGTAATCTCCCGCGTTGTGGCCTCCCATTCCGTCGGCGACGATAAAAAGATTGGGCAGATTTCCCACCGGCTCCTCCGAGGAAAACACAAAATCCTGGTTCATCCGGCGTATCCTTCCCTTATCCGTAATGGAAAAAGTTCTCATCCCTTTTCCACCGCCTTTCTCTGCATATCTCTTCCGTAATTGCCCACAGGCCCCGTCAATATCGCGGCCCATTTCCCTTCTGATTGTAACATTTATCCCATATTTTTCAAGCACATTTTTAAAATTCTGTATCACCGGCGCGTCAGACTGGACAAAATCCCGCTCCTTGATGGGATTTACGGGGATCAGATTTACGTGGCAATTTAAGCCTCTGATCAGCTGCGCCAGCTCCTGGGCGTCCCTCTGGCTGTCGTTCACTCCGCCCACCAGCGCGTACTCGAAGGTGATCCGCCGCCCGGTTTCTTCAAAATAATCACGGCAGGCCTCGATGACCTCCTGGATCCCGTACTTATTCGCCACCGGCATCAGGGCCCGGCGCTTCTCCTGGCTGGAAGCGTGGAGGGACAAAGCCAGCGTGATCTGAAGCTTCTCCGAAGCTAATTTTCTCATATTCGGCACGATTCCGCAAGTGGATACCGTAATATTTCTCTGGCTGATATGTAAGCCATTCTCGTCCGTAAGCAGCCGGATAAATTTTAAAAGATTGTCGTAGTTGTCCAGAGGCTCCCCGGTGCCCATCACCACCACATTGGAGATCCGCTCCCCGGTGTCCGCCTGGATCCGGTAGATCTGGTCCAGCATCTCCGCGGGCGTTAAATTCCGCACCAGTCCGTCCAGGGTGGAGGCGCAGAACCTGCAGCCCATGCGGCAGCCCGCCTGGGAGGAAATGCAGACGCTGTCCCCGTGCCTGTAGTGCATGAACACGCTCTCGATCATATTTCCGTCCTTCAGGGCAAAGAGGTACTTTCTGGTGCCGTCCTGCCGGGACTGCTGCATCTGCATTTTTTTCAAGGCCGTCAGCTCACAGTCCCTTTTTAACGCCTCCCGCAGGTTTTTGGAAATGTCCGTCATCTCCTCAAAGGAGGTTACAAACCGCCGGTGGAGCCAGGTATAGATCTGCCCGGCCCGGAAGGGCTTCTCCCCCATGCCGGCCAGCAGTTCCTTCAACTCCCCAAGGTCCAATGATTTTATATCCGTCTTATCCATGGTTCTCCTTTATCAGCTTTGCCAGGAAAAATCCGTCCCTGCGTCCGGCTGCCGGCAGAAGCTGCCTCTGCATTGCTAGGGTAAATTCCGGGTGTCCCGCCAAAAACCAGGCCACATTGTCCTCATTTTCCCGCCGGCTCACCGTGCAGGTGCTGTACATCAGCGTTCCGCCGGGCTTCACATAGCGGGACACGGTGTTTAAGATCTCCCGCTGAAGCGCCGCCAGCTCTTCGATGGATTCCCGGGTCACCCTGTATTTGATGTCCGTCTTTTTGCCCAGGGTGCCAAGGCCGGAGCAGGGCACGTCGGCCAGCACGATATCCGCCCGTCCCTCATCCGCGGGGTAAAATTTCCTGGCGTCCGCCTGCACGGCCCGGACATTGGTAAGCCGGCAGCGCGCTATATTTTCCCGGATCAGCTCCACCTTTGCGGGGGTCAGATCCCTGGCCTCCACCAGGCCGGTGCCCTTAAGAAGCTCCGCCATATGAAGGCTCTTACCCCCCGGCGCGGCGCAGACGTCCAGCACATAGTCCCCCGGCTTCGGGGACGCCAGCTCCGACACCAGCATGGAGCTTTCGTCCTGCACGTAGAACAGCCCTTCCCGGAAGGTATTTAAAGCGCTCAAATGGTCGTAGCCGGAAATGTAAAGGCCGCAGGGCAGCTCCGGGTTCTCCTCCACGGTGACGCCCTCCTGCCGCAGCCGCTCTGCCAGCGTCTTTCGGTCGGTCCTTGCCATGTTGACCCGGATACTGGTGGGCGTCTCTGTCAGAAAAGCCGCCAGCATCTCCTCCACTGTCTGAACCTCATAGCACCCAAGCCATTCCTCCACGATCCACTCCGGCATGGAGTAGGCCACAGACAGATAGGCCGCGGGTTCCGTTTCCCGGTCCGGCAGCTTTACCGAAGAAATTCCCCGGCTGATGCTGCGCAGCACCCCGTTGACAAAGCCCTTCAGGTTGTGAAAGCCTTTTTTTTCCGTCAGCTTCACCGCCTCGTTGATGGTGGCCGACGGAGGCACCGCGTCCATATATTGGAGCTCATAGACGCCCATTCTTAAAATGGTGCGGATGACCGGCTTCATTTTGCGAGCCGGGACGCTGGAAAACCGGTCCAGCACATAGTCGATCCACAGCATCCGTTCCAGCGTTCCCTCACTAAGCCGGGTCAGAAAGCTTCTCTCCTGTTTGCTCAGATACTGATATTTGTCCAGCACGGCCTTTAAGGCTGTATGGCTGTAGGCGCCGTCCCTGGTCACCGCCAGCAGTACCTCCAGGGCAAGATTTCTCACATTCACCTTATCCTGGGGCGCTTCCCGCCCGGAGACGCTTCCTTTTGCCAGAGCCGCCTTCCTGTCAGTCATCGCTTCTTCGTCCTCCGAACAGGATCACCAGACGCAGAAGCTGCAAAATGGCCGCCGCCGCGCTGGCCACATAGGTCAGAGCCGCCGCCGACAATACCTTTCTGGTCTGCCGCAGCTCCTCATCCCCCAGGATGCCCAGGGAGCCCAGAATCCGGACGGCCCGCCCCGAGGCGTTAAATTCCACCGGCAGCGTCACAAGCTGGAACAGCACCGCCGCGGAAAAGCAGATGATCCCGATGGTGATCAGCAGGCTGCCGCTTCCTCTGGAAAATAAAAGCCCGATAAGGATCAGCGGCCAGGCCAGCATGGAACCAAAGTTGGCCACCGGCACCAGGGCGCTTCGGATGGCCAGGGGTGCATAGGCCTTCTGGTGCTGAATGGCATGTCCGCACTCGTGGGCCGCCACGCCGATGGCGGCCACGGAGGTGGAATTGTACACGCTGTCGGACAAACTCAGCGTCTTATTTCTGGGGTCGTAATGGTCGTTCAGATTCCCCTGAATGTGGCGGACCACCACGTCGTAGATGCCCGCGGAGCGCAGGATCCGTTCCGCCGCCTCCGCCCCGGTGAGGCCGGACATGCTGCGGACCCTCTGATACTTGTTGAAGGTGGTCCTGACCCTGGCCGAGGCCAGCAGGCAGATCACCGCCCCGATGATCACCAGGAAATAGGTGGGGTCCCAAAAAGTGTAAAACCCGTATGGCATGATTGCTTCCTCCTTTTTCTGCGGGGCCGCTGAAAGGCCCCTGCTTCTTTGTTCATGTTTATATGGGAAATGTTATCTGGCGAATTTTTATGAAACTGCGGCTGCCATTCCCGGCGTCAGCGGGCGGGAGCTTCCAGACATTCTGACTGCCGCGCGTCTCTCCGCATTTCCGGCATCAGCGGGCGGGAGCTCCAAGCCGCGCTCCCTCCCCCAGGGGATACCCTCGCAGGAAGGAGGCAATATCCATCCGCTTCTTGCCCTCCAGCTGCACCTCTTCCAGGGACAAAAGGCCCTTCCCGGTCTGCACCAGCAGGCTGCTTCTGTCCGCCTTCACCACGGTTCCGGGGGCCGGGCCGGCAGTTTCCTGATCATCGCTTTCCGGCGCTGCGTGAAGGGCCGGCTCCTCCTTTGAAGATGCGGTACGCGCGCCGGCCGGACCTGAAGAAGATTCCTCCTTTGAGGATGCGGTACACGTGCCGGCTTCTGAAGAAGACTCCACCACGGAGGCCTTCCAGATCTTCAGGGTCTTACCGCCCCAGTAAGTGTAGGCGCTGGGCCAGGGGTTCAAGCCCCGCACAAGGCGCTCCAGCTCTGCCGCCGGTCTGGCGAAGTCAAGCTCTCCCATCTGCTTCCTGATCATGGTGGTGTGGGTGGCCTCCTGATGGTTCTGGGGCGTGTACACCGCCGTTCCCGTCTCAATGGCCAAAACCGTCTCCACGCAGAGCCTGGCCCCGGCCTCTGCCAGCTTCTCAAACAGGCTGCCCCCCGTCTCCTCCGGCGAGAGGGGTACCTCCGTCTTCAGAATCATGTCGCCGGTGTCGATCCCCTCGTCCATGCGCATGGTGGTGACGCCGGTCACTGTCTCCCCGTTGATGACGGCCCACTGGATGGGGGCCGCGCCCCGGTATTTGGGCAACAGGGAGGCATGGACGTTGACGCAGCAGTATCTCGGCATTTCCAGGATCTCCTTTGTCAGAATCTGCCCGAAGGCCACCACCACGATCAGGTCCGGGGCAAAGGTCTTTAAATACGCCACGCACTCCGGCTCCCGGACCCTCCTCGGCTGGTAAACAGGGATTCCATGGGCCAGGGCCGCCTCCTTCACCGGGGAGAAGGCCAGGGCCTTGCCCCGCCCTTTGGGCTTATCCGGCTGGGTCACCGCCAGCACGACCTCATGGCCTGCCTCGATCAGCGCTTCCATCGTCCCCACGGAAAAATCCGGGGTTCCCATAAAAATAATCCTCATGCTTCCTCATCCTCTTCGTATACCACATCATGGATCTCGCCGTTGACCTTCTCCACATACATGTGGCCGTCCAGATGCTCGATCTCATGGCAGAGGGCCCTGGCCAGAAGCTCCGTGCCCTCGATCTCCCGTTCCTTCATATTCTCATCAAAGGCCCGCACCTTCACATAATTGGGCCGCGTCACCTCCCCGGCCTTGCCCGGAAGGCTCAGACAACCCTCGTCCCCGGTCTGCTCCCCGGAGGTCTCCAGGATCACCGGATTGACGAGAACAATGGGGCCTTCCCCCACATCGATCACCGCTATGCGCTTCAGGATGCCCACCTGGGGCGCCGCCAGACCCACGCCGTTGGCCTCGTACATGGTGTCCAGCATATCTCCGATCAACTGCCGGGTACGAAAACTCATCCCCTTGACTTCCCTGCATTGTTTTGTCAAAACCTCATCGCCCATAATGCGAATTTTTCTCAGTGCCATTTTCTTTTTCCTCCTGCTTCTATCTCGTGAAACGAAACTGTATGCGATCTATCTCTAAAATCCATTCATCGGATCAAAATCAAACGATTCTCTAAAATCCGTTCATGGGATCAAAATCAAACTGTATGGTCACGCCCTCAAATTCCCGGTGCTTCTCCACAAATTGTTCCAGCACATCCTTGACGCGCACCAGCATGGCATAATCCTCATGCTTAAAATAAATGACTTTTTTGTAAATGTCGTTGACCTTGGCCACCGGCGGGTCTGCGGGGCCGATCATGACAAGCCCCTGAATTTTCCCTTTTTCCTGGGCCTGCCGAAGCTTCTGTCCCAGGAGCCGGGCGGAGCCCTCCGCCAGCTCCTTATCCCCGGAGGCTGCCAGCATCACCATCATATGCCATACCGGTGGATACCTCATGAGCCTCCGGTAGGCGATCTCCTGCTCATAAAAGGCCTCGTAGTCCTGCCGGGCCGCCAGCCGGATGCTGTAGTGATCCGGGCTGTAGGTCTGTATCACCACCCGGCCCCGCTCCTGGCCCCGGCCCGCCCGGCCCGCCGCCTGGGTGAGAAGCTGAAAGGTCCGCTCCGGCCCCCGGTAATCGCTGATATGCAAAGACAGGTCCGCCGCCAGGATTCCCACCAGCGTCACCTCCGGGAAATCATGGCCCTTCACGATCATCTGGGTGCCGATCAGAATATCTGCCTCCCGGTTGGCAAAGGCGGCGAGAATCCGCTCGTAATCCTCCTTGCTGCGGGTGGTGTCAAAATCCATCCGAAGCAGACGCGCCTTTGGAAACCGCTTCCCCACCACCTGCTCGATCTTCTGGGTGCCGGCCTTAAAGCCGCCCACATATTCGGAGCCGCACTTAGGACAGCTTCCGGGGACAGGCTCCTCATAGCCGCAGTAATGGCAGATGAGCCTGCCGTTGTTGTGCTGGCTTAAGGACACGTCGCAGTGGGGGCAGCGGAACACATGGCCGCAGGCCCGGCAGGAGACGAAGCCGGAGATCCCCCGGCGGTTCAAAAACAGCATGATCTGCTGTCCCTTCTTCAGCCGGTCCTCCATCAGCTCCTGCAAGCGTCCGCTTAGGATGGAACGGTTCCCGCGCCTTAATTCCTCCCGCAGATCGACGATCTCGCAGGTGGGAAGGGGCTTCTCCTCAATGCGGGTCCGAAGCTCCAAAAGCCGGTATTCCCCTTTCTTCGCCCTGTAATAGCTCTCCAGGGAGGGCGTTGCGGAGCCCAGGACCACGCTGGCCCCGGCCCTGCGGGCGCGCTCTATGGCCACCTCTCTGGCATGGTAGCGGGGAACGGTCTCGCTCTTGTAGGAAGCCTCATGCTCCTCGTCCATGATGATATACCCTAATTTTGAAAAAGGTGTGAACAGCGCCGACCTGGGGCCGATCATCACGTCCAGCTCCCCGTTTTTGGCCCGCAGGAACTGGTCGTAGCGCTCCCCCTGGGACATTTTGGAATGAAGGATGGAGACCCGGTCACCGAACCGCTTATAAAAGCGCATCACTGTCTGATAGGTCAGGGCGATCTCCGGTATGAGTACGATGGCCTGCCGGCCCTCGGCCACAGCCCTGGCGATCAATTCGATATAGACGGCGGTCTTGCCGCTGCCGGTAACGCCGTGAATCAGATAGGTGCCGTAAGCCCCCTCCCGGAAATCCGCGGTTATGGTATCCACGATCCGCTGCTGCTCGCTGTTTAAGATAAAATCTGCTTTCTGGGAAGCCCTATCCGGCTCCCGATTCCGGCCACGGCCTTTTAAGTCCGGCTCTCCGGCTGTTCCGGCAGCCCGCTCTCCAACAGTTCCGGCAGCTCGCTCTCC
>CALWDR010000038.1 GCA_944376745.1 uncultured Lachnospiraceae bacterium | reverse complement strand
AGGGCGTTATCATAATGATGATCACATTTTTCAGCGTATGATAATCCGTGCCTGATTCGAGGCTCCCAGCATCGATCCTGGCATGATAGAAGCGGACCCGCCTGGGCAATGCCGTCACCACTTTCTCCGAATTTTTCTGTTCCGGTTCCACGTCGTAGACCGTCGCATTTTCCTGAGCACCCTGGGGCAGTTCCTGTTCCTCCAGGTACACGTCCAGTCTGGCTCCATGCTTATCGGTATCAACGCCGTAATAATTTTTCTGGGAGATCACAGTGAGCTTCCCGAATTCCCTGTGAAAAATGATCCGCAAAAGGATCCGGGCGAACTGCTCCCCGATTCCCGGGTAGGATACCACAGAGCCGAACAAAAAATCATCCAACAGGTTCAATTCTTCCAATTTTCTTCTTGCCATACAGCTTCTCCTTTCCTCCGGCTGTCCGGCCTTTCTCGGTCCGGGTCGTCAGCCTCACCTCTCTGGGTGGTCTTTGGTGATGAGGGAAGAAACGCTTTGCAAGAGAACTGTCCGCTTTTACCGTCTCGGATCCCCCACCATATTTTCAGTTTCATTCATACGGGGATTTCTTACCGAAACGGTATAAGAACCTGCCCTGATATGCAATTTTATTTTAACAAGACGCTTTGGCGTTGTCAAGATTTTTCTATTGAAAAAGGGATATGCGCTGTCCCAGGCATATCCCTTTTCCACGTAAGCTCTAGTCCTCCCCATTCTCCAGCTTGCTGGCCCGGGCCGCGACCTCCTTCTCCTGGATGTCGCTGGGAGCCTGCTCATAGCGGGCGAACTCGTAGGAGTAGTCGCCGCTTCCGCCGGTCATGGAGCGGAGATCTGTCATGTAGCCGTACATCTCCATGTAGGGAACGTCCGCCACGATCTCCGTCTTGCCGCCCTCCACGGGATTCATGCCAAGCACACGGCCCCGGCGCTTGTTGAGATCCCCCATGACGTCTCCGGTATACTTGTCGTACACCACCACCTTCATGGTGGCGATGGGCTCCAAAAGAACCGGGGAGGCTTCCATGAAGCCCTTCTTGAAGGCCTGTCTGGCTGCGGTCTTGAAGGCCATTTCCGAGGAGTCCACCGGATGGTAGGAGCCGTCGTACAGTACGGCCTTCACGCCAACTACGGGATAGGCCGCCAGAGGTCCGGCCAGTACCGCCTCCTGGATACCCTTCTCCACCGCCGGGAAATAGTTCTTGGGAACGGCGCCGCCCACTACCATCTGCTCGAAGACATAGGGCGTCTCCAGATCTCCGGAGGGCTCGAAGGTCATCTTCACGTGACCGTACTGTCCGTGTCCGCCGGACTGCTTCTTATATTTATATTCCACATCCGATTTCTTGCGGATGGTCTCCTTGAAGGCGATCTTGGGACGGCTCAGTTCCACATCCACCTTGTACTTCTCCAGCATCTTGCTGATGGCCACCTCGATGTGCTGGTCGCCGATGCCGTAGACCAAAGTCTGGCCGTTGGCGCTGTCATTTACCACCTTCAGGGTCAGGTCCTCCTGCATCAGCTTCTGGAAGGCCTGGGAGATCTTGTCCTCATCCCCCTTGTTCTTGGCCTTGTAGCGCAGGTAGGTGTAGGGCGTAGAAATCTGGGTCTTGCCGTAGACCACGGGCACCGCCTTGGTGGAGAGGGTGTCTCTGGTTCCCACCTTGGTAAGCTTTGCCAGGGCGCCGATGTCGCCGGCGTGAAGCTCCGGCACCTCCTCGGGCTTGTTGCCCCGGAGCACGTAGATCTTGCCCACCTTATCGTCCATATCCTTCTCCTGATTGTACAGCACGTCGTCCGTCTTGATCACGCCGGAATTCACCTTGATCAGGGAGTATTTTCCGATGAAGGGGTCCACGATGGTCTTGAAAATGTAAGCGGTCTTGGGCTTGCCGATGTCATAATTTCCCTCAAAGGCCTCGTTGGTCTTTAAGTTCACGCCGACGCAGGGGCGCTTCTCCGGGCTGGGCAGATATTTTACAATATCGTCCAGGAGGGTATAGATTCCCTGTACCAGAATGCTGGAGCCCATGGATGTGGGGATAATGCTGCCGTCAACCACGTTGGTCCGCAGAGCGCTTCGGATCTCAAATTCGGAGAACTCCTCGCCGCCGAAATAGCGGTCCATGAATTCCTCGCTGGTCTCGGCCACGGCCTCCATAAGTACCTCCCGGTATTTTTCCAGATATTCCTTGGAATACTCGGGCATTGCCATCTCCTCCACCTGGCCCTTGTCGGTCCAGCGATTGGCGGTCTGGGTCACCACGTTCACGTAGCCCACGAATTTCTCATTTTCACGGATGGGGAAATGGAAGGGCGCGATGCGCTTCCCGTACATCTCCTGCAGATCCTCCACTACCTGCCGGTAGCTGGCATTGTCCACATCCATCTCCGTCACAAAAAACATTCTTGGAAGTTTGTATTTCTCACAGATTTCCCATGCTTTCTGAGTCCCTACCTCGATGCCTGCCTTGCCGGAAACTACGATGATGGCCGCGTCGGCTGCGCTGACAGCCTCCTCCACCTCTCCCACAAAGCCGAAATATCCCGGCGTATCCAGAATATTGATCTTTGTATCCTCCCATATAATAGGAACCACGGAGGTGCTGATGGAGAACTGACGCTTGATCTCTTCCTTGTCGTAGTCGCTGATGGTATTTCCGTCCGTCACCTTGCCCATACGGGAGGTAATTCCGGATAAGTACGCCATCGCTTCCACCAGCGTCGTCTTACCGCTTCCGCCGTGTCCTAGTAAAACCACATTTCTGATTTTGTCCGTTGTGTAAACATTCATACCAATTCCTCCAATACTAGTTTTATTGTGATGTCTATATTCTACTAAAAATTTAAGAATTTTACAACTCTTTTATTCACCTCCCACAAGAAAATTTTGAAAAAAATTCCACAATTCCCACAGAGCACCTCTCTTTTCCTTCTCATTCCCTGTAATTCGGCCTTTTATTCCCTTCCTATGTCCCTTTTTTAACACTTCAACGCGTTGGTGCATTGACTTTCTGTGGAGAATAGAGTATGATAAGATACGACTAGGAACAGAAAAAACGCCCCCAGGGGCTTTTCCACCATAGAGAACTCTTCTATGGTAAATTTGATACTTTTCACGTGGGTGGGGAATTGGCAAAATTTCCAGTCTTTGTCTGGAACGTAGCCCTGGATAGCGATTTTGTTATAAGCAGACCATTGAAAGACGCCGGCACTTGACGAGCCGGCTGCTTGCGGGCGGCGAGTCTAGTACCGCTGCGTCTTGATCTGAGCGAAAGCGTGTCTGCGTTAACAAAATCGCTATCCAGGGCGGCCTCCAGACAAAAGCTGTTACTAATTGAATATTTCCCCCCCCCATGAAAACTAGAAAAATTTCAGAATCACGAGGTATCGAATATGATCATTGTTATGAAACCAAACGCTTCCGCGGAAGCAGTCACACAGGTTACGGATATCATCAAAGACTGCGGGCTCTCCCCCCATCTGTCTCAGGGCGAGGAGGTCACCATCATCGGCGTGGTGGGGAACAAATCCCTTCTGGACACCCGCGCCATTGAGGGGAATCCCGCGGTGGAAAAGATCGTCCCCATCACCGAGAGCTACAAGCTGTCCAACATTAAATTTCATCCCGATCCCACCCGCTTTCCGGTGAAGAATACCTGCATCGGCGGCGATTCCATGACGGTGATGGCCGGCCCCTGCGCCGTGGAGACCGAGGAGCAGCTTATCTCCATCGCCCGTGCGGCGAAGAAGGCGGGAGCCACCTTCCTTCGGGGCGGTGCCTTCAAGCCCAGGACCTCCCCTTACTCCTTCCAGGGACTGGAGGAGGAGGGCCTTCAATTTCTAAAGGAAGCCGCAGAGGAGACGGGCCTTGCCACCATCTGTGAGGTCACCAGCGCCCAGGCCATCGAGAAAGCGGTAAACTATGTGGACATGCTCCAGATCGGAGCCCGGAATATGCAGAACTTTGAGCTTTTAAAGGAAGTGGGTAAAAGCGGCCTGCCCGTACTTTTAAAGCGAGGCCTTGCCGCCACCATCGACGAGTGGCTCAACGCGGCGGAGTACATCATGTCCGAGGGAAACGACAGGATCGCCCTCTGTGAGCGGGGCATCCGCACCTTTGAGACAAGCACCCGCAACACCCTGGACTTAAGCGCCGTCTGCGTGCTGAAGGAGAAGACCCACCTTCCGGTGATCGTGGACCCCAGCCATGCCGCCGGCGTGCGCAGCTATGTGGCGCCCTTGGCCAAGGCCGCCGTGGCCTGCGGCGCCGACGGGCTGATGATCGAGGTCCACAACAACCCGGCCAAGGCCCTGTCCGACGGTCCCCAGTCCCTGGATTTTCCGCAGTTTGACACCCTGATGGAGGAATTGAAGCCCTACATCGCCCTTTCCGGAAGGAGACTTGTATAATGTCTGATTCAAAGGCCAACCCCCTTGGCAATCACCTTGAAATTACAGATTCCTCCAAATGCCTTAAGGTTCCAGACAAAATCGGCATCATCGGCCTGGGGCTGATCGGCGGGACCCTGGCCAAGACCATCCACCGCATTTACCCGGACCTTCCGCTGATCGCCTGCGACACCGATTCCAAAGCCCTGGCGTCGGCCCTTAAGGAAGGCGTCATCCGGCAGGGCTTTCCCGGAATCGACGAGAGCTTCGCTAACTGCCGCTATATTTTTTTGTGCGCGCCGGTAGAGAAAAACGAAACCTTTCTCTCCGCCCTGGCGCCTTTTTTAAGCGAACGCTGCATCCTGACAGACACCGGAAGCGTGAAAGCCTCCATCCACGAGGATATGAGAAGGCGCGGCCTTTCGTCCTTCTTTATCGGAGGCCATCCCATGGCGGGCTCGGAAAAAAGCGGCTATGAGAACGCCACTCCCTACCTTTTTGAAAACGCCTACTATATCATCACAAACGACGGCGCGGCCCCGGCTCTGGTGGCGGAATACCGGAACTTTATCGCATCCCTGGGCTGTATCCCGCTGCTGATGAGCCCCAGGGAGCATGATTACGCCACCGCCGCCGTCAGCCATCTGCCCCACATCCTGGCCTCCAGTCTGGTGAATCTGGTAAAAGACCTGGACGATGACCAGGAATCCATGAAAACCATCGCTGCCGGCGGCTTTCGGGACATCACCCGCATCGCCTCCTCCTCCCCCGAGATGTGGCAGGAGATCTGCGGGGCCAACCGGGAGGAGATCCTGCTTTTACTGGATCAGTTCATTGAGGCCCTTACAGCCGTCCGGGGAGAGATCGCATCGAAAAACCGTGAAAAAATCCTGGACTTTTTCCGGCAGGCCAGGGATTACCGGGATTCCCTGCCCATCCGCAGCAGCGGGCCCCTGCCCTCCATCTTCGAGATCTACTGCGATCTCATCGACGAGGCCGGGGGAATCGCCACCATTGCCACCATCCTGGCCACCAATGCCATCAGCATCAAGAACATCGGCATTATTCACAACCGGGAATTTGAGGACGGCGTGCTGCGGATCGAATTTTATGACGGCCCCTCCAGGGCCCAGGCCGCCCTGCTGCTGCGGCGGCACCACTATATCGTGTATGAGCGTTAACCCCTTTCCTGATATAAAACCGGCCCCTGAGCGTCCGGCTTCTTACCGTCCTCAGGGGCCTTCTTCATTTTATAACAGTTTCATTCGCTGTCCACACTTCCCTGTCGTTTACTCCGCATCGATAGTAGAGATCCCGATCGTCACCTCTTCCAGCACATCCAGAAGCATCTTCACCGTATCCAGGGAGGTCAGCATGGTAATGTTGTTCTGGATCGCACAGCGGCGGATGGCCACGCCGTCCTCGTAGTGGATGCCGGAGAGGATGGCCCGGGTGCAGATGACGTAGCTGACATAGCCCGCCCGGATGGAGTCCAAGATCTCCTCGCTTCCCTCCGAGAGCTTCCGACGAATCCGGGTGCGGATGCCGTGCTCCTTTAGGAAGACCGCCGTGCCGACGGTGGCCTCGATGTTAAAGCCCATATCGTAGAAGCGGCGGATCAGAGGCAGGGCCTCCTCCTTGTCCTCGTCGGCCAGTGTGACCACCACGGTGCCGTAATTCTGCACCTTGATGCCCGAGGCGATCATGGCCTTGTACATGGCCCGGTGCAGCTTCTTATCGTAGCCGATGGCCTCCCCGGTGGATTTCATTTCCGGGGACAGATAGGCGTCCATGCCGCTTAGCTTCGTGAAGGAAAAGGCCGGGGCCTTCACATAGTAGCGGCTCTTCTCCCTGGGGTAGATCTCCGTGATCCCCTGCTCCTTTAAGCTTTTTCCCAGGATCACCAGGGTGGCAATGTCCGCCAGGCTGTATCCCGTGGCCTTGGAAAGGAAAGGCACGGTCCGGGAGGACCTGGGATTGACCTCAATGATGTAGACGTCGTCGTTCTTATCCACGATGAACTGGATGTTGAACAGGCCGATGATGCCGATGCCAAGCCCCAACTTGCGGGTGTAGTCCAGAATGGTGTCCTTCACCTTCTGAGAAATGCTGTAGGGCGGATAGATGCTGATGGAGTCGCCGGAATGTACGCCCGTCCGCTCCACAAGCTCCATGATGCCGGGGACAAATACCTGCTCCCCGTCGCAGATGGCGTCCACCTCCACCTCTTTTCCCCGGATATACTTATCTACCAGCACCGGCTTGTCCTCATCGATCTCCACGGCAGTCTTTAAGTAGTTGCGCAGATCCGCCTCCTTGGCCACGATCTGCATGGCTCTGCCCCCAAGGACGAAGCTTGGACGCACCAGCACCGGATAGCCGATGGCCTCGGCGGCCTTCACGCCGGCCTCAATGCTGGTCACCGCCTGGCCCCTGGGCTGTGGGATGTCGAGGGACAGCAAAAGCTTCTCAAAGGCGTCCCGGTTCTCGGCCCGCTCGATGGCGTCGCAGTCCGTGCCGATGATGGTAACACCCCGCGCCTTCAGCGGCTCTGCCAGGTTGATGGCGGTCTGTCCCCCCAGGGTGGCGATGACACCCTCGGGCTTCTCCAGGGTGATGACGTTCATCACGTCCTCCACGCAGAGGGGCTCAAAGTAGAGCTTGTCGGCGCAGGTGTAGTCGGTGGAAACCGTCTCCGGATTGTTGTTGATGATGATGGCCTCATAGCCGGCCTCCTTGATGGTGCGCACCGCGTGGACCGTGGAGTAGTCAAATTCCACGCCCTGGCCGATGCGTATGGGCCCGGAGCCCAGCACGATCACCTTTTTCCGGTCCGAAATGACTGACTCGTTCTCCTCCTCGTAGGTGGAATAAAAATACGGGATATAGCTGTCAAACTCCGAGGCGCAGGTGTCGATCATCTTATACACGGGGACGATGCCGTTCTCATTCCGCAGCCGGAAAATGTCCGTCTCGGCGCTGTCCCAGAGCCCGGCGATGACCGCGTCCGCAAAGCCCATGCGCTTAGCACAGCGAAGCAGCTTCAGATCGCCGGGATTCTCCCGAAGCTTCCGCTCCATGGCAACGATATTTCTCAGCTTGCGGATGAAAAATTTGTCAATGGACGTGGCGGCGGCGATGGGTTCAACCTCTACGCCCTGGCGCAAAAGCTCCCCGATGGCGTAGATCCGGTCGTCGGTGCCGATCTTAATATAGTCGAGAAGCTCCTCCCTCTCCATGCCGTGAAACCTGGGGCTGTCAAGGTGCACAAGCCCGATCTCCAGGGAGCGGATGGCCTTCAGAAGGCTCTCCTCCACCGTCCGCCCTACGCTCATCACCTCTCCCGTGGCCTTCATCTGGGTGGAGAGGGCGTTGTTGGCGTCTGTGAACTTGTCGAAGGGGAACCGGGGCATCTTGGTCACCACATAGTCCAGGGTAGGCTCGAAGGAGGCCGGGGTGTTGGCGATCTGAATTTCGTCTAAAGTCATACCCACACCGATCTTGGCGGACACACGGGCAATGGGAAAGCCGCTGGCCTTGGAGGCCAGAGCCGAGGACCGAGACACTCTGGGATTTACCTCGATGAGGTAATACTGGAAGGAGTTGGGGTCCAGGGCAAACTGCACGTTGCAGCCTCCCTCGATCTCCAGGGCCCGGATGATCTTCAGGGCGCTGTCCCGCAGCATATGATACTCCTTGTTGGTGAGGGTCTGGGAGGGGCACACCACAATGGAGTCCCCGGTGTGGATGCCCACCGGGTCCAGATTTTCCATGTTGCAGATGGTGATGGCCGTGTCGTTTTTGTCCCGCAGCACTTCATATTCGATTTCCTTATAACCTTTGATGCTTTTTTCGATGAGCACCTGCTTCACCGGGGAGAGGGCCAGGGCATTTTTCATAAGGGGCAGAAGCTCCTCCTCGTTGTCGGCAAAGCCGCCGCCGGTGCCTCCCAGGGTGAAGGCCGGGCGCAGGACCACGGGATAGCCGATCTCCCGGGCCACCCGCAGGCCCTCCTCCATGGAGCCCGCAATGTCCGAGGGCAGGACGGGCTCGTCCAGCTCCTGGCAGAGCTCCTTAAAAAGCTCCCGATCCTCCGCACGGGCGATGCTGCTGCTCTTGGTGCCCAGAAGCTCCACCCGGCACTCCGCCAGAATGCCCTTCTTCTCCAGGCTCATGGCAAGGTTTAGGCCTGTCTGTCCGCCGATTCCCGGCAGGATCGCGTCGGGCCGCTCGTAGCGGATGATCTTCGCCACGTATTCCAGGGTCAGCGGCTCCATATAGACCTTGTCCGCCACGGAGGTGTCCGTCATGATGGTGGCCGGGTTGGAATTTATCAGGACCACCTCGTAGCCCTCCTCCTTCAGCGCCAGGCAGGCCTGGGTTCCCGCATAGTCAAATTCCGCCGCCTGCCCGATGACAATGGGCCCGGAGCCGATGACCAGAACCTTGTGAATGTCTGTTCTCTTAGGCATGGTTCTTATCCTCCTCCATCATTTTGATAAAGCGGTCAAAGAGATAAGCGCTGTCCTGGGGGCCGGGGGCGCTTTCCGGGTGATACTGCACGCTGAACGCCCGGTCCTCGTGGCAGGCTGCGCCCTCCACGGTCTGATCCAGCAGGTTGACGTGGGTAACCGCAAGCCGTGTCCCCTTAAGGCTCTCCGCATCCACCGCGTAGGAGTGGTTCTGGGAGGTGATCTCAATTTTATTGGTCAGAAGGTTGCGCACCGGATGATTTCCGCCCCGGTGGCCGAACTTCAGCTTGTAGGTGCTGGCTCCGTAGGCCAGGGAGAGGATCTGGTGCCCCAGACAGATCCCGAAAATGGGGTATCTCCCCAGCAGGGACTTGACGGTGGCGATGGTCGCAGGCACGTCCATGGGGTCCCCGGGACCGTTGGAGAGGAAAATGCCGTCGGGCTTCAGGCTTTCGATGACCGTATCCGGGGTATCATAGGGCAGCACCGTCACCCTGCAGCCCCGCTTATTTAGGCTCCTTACGATATTCAGCTTCATGCCGCAGTCGATGGCCGCCACGTGGAACCTTTCCGTCTCAGCGGGGGAAACCCAGCGTTCCTTACAGCTCACTTGGGATACCGCGTCGGTGGGAAGCACTGTCTTACTTAACATTTCAAGTCCCTTTTCCTTTGGGGTTTCTGCGCTTGTGAGCAGTGCCCTGCGGCTGCCGAAATCCCGGATGGAGCGGGTCAGCCTGCGGGTGTCAACGCCGGAGATTCCCGGAATCCCGTAAGCCTTCATCACCTCCGAGAGGGTGACCGTGCTCCTGAAATTGGAGGGCTCGTCGTTGTACTCCCGGACGATCAGCGCGCCGATGGTGGGCGTTTTCGTCTCGTAATCATCGTCCGCCATGCCGTAATTGCCGATCAGCGGGTAGGTCATCACCACCGCCTGGTAGGTGTAGGAGGGGTCGGAAATGATCTCCTGATAGCCCACCATGGAGGTGTTGAAGACGATCTCGCACACCTTATCCACCACGGCCCCGAAGGCGTACCCGTAGTACTCCTGGCCGTCCTCCAAAATAATTTTTCTGTCAAACTCTATTCCCATGTGGTACCTCATTTCTTCTCACGTGATAATTTTTGCTCAAAACGGTCCCTGCGGGTATCCTCCGGAATCTCTGTGGGATATTCCCCGCTGAAGCAGGCGCTGCAGTATCCGCCGTTTCCGGTAAGATCCCCCAGCCTCTCCACAGGCAGATAGCCCAGGGTGTCCGCCCCGATCAGCCGGGCGATCTCCCCGATACTGTGATGGCAGGCGATGAGATGCTCCTTGGAATCAATGTCCGTCCCGTAATAGCAGGGGTGCAAAAAGGGCGGCGAGGAGATGCGGACATGGATTTCTCTTGCCCCCGCTTCCCGCAGCAGGCTGACAATGCGTCCCATGGTATTTCCCCGCACGATGGAGTCGTCCACCATCACCACCCGTTTTCCCTTTACGCTCTCCTCCACCGGGCTCAGCTTGATCTTCACCTGGTCCATCCGGGCGCCCTGGCCGGGAGAGATAAAGGTTCTTCCGATATATTTGTTCTTGATCAGGCCGATGCCGTAGGGAATCCCGGAGGCCTGGCTGTAGCCCAGGGCCGCGTCGATGCCGGAATCCGGGACGCCGATGACAACGTCCGCCTCCACGGGATGGGTCTGTGCCAGTATCTCTCCGGCACGGAGCCGAGACCCGTGCACCGGCGCTCCGTCGATGACGGAATCCGGGCGGGCAAAATAGATATACTCGAAGATACAGAGCTTCCTCTCTTTCGTCCCGCAGTGCTCCCTGCGGGAAATGACGCCGTTTTTAGAAAACACAAGGATCTCTCCTGGCTCCACATCCCGGATCACCTCCGCTCCCACCGCCTTCAGCGCGCAGGATTCCGAAGCGATCACATAGGCGCCCTCCGGCGTTTTCCCGTAGCAAAGGGGACGAAAGCCGTAGGGGTCTCTGGCGCAGATCAATTTCTGGGGAGACATGAGGACCAGGGAATAGGCTCCGTCCAGGGTGTTCATGGCCCTGCTTAACGCCTCCTCGATGGAGGGAGCGGTAAGCCGCTCTCTGGTCACAATGTAGGCGATGGTCTCCGTGTCGCTTGTGGTGTGGAAAATGGCTCCCGACAGCTCCAGCCCGTTTCTTAGCTTCACGGCGTTGGAGAGGTTGCCGTTGTGAGCCAGGGCCATTTTGCCCTTCTGGTGATTGACCTCGATGGGCTGGCAGTTTCTCCGGCTGGTGCCGCCGGTGGTGCCGTAGCGGACATGACCCACCGCCATAGTCCCCCTGGGAAAACGGGAAAGCACATCCCCGGTAAACACCTCGCTGACCAGCCCCAGATCCTTGTGGGAGGAAAATACGCCGTCGTCATTGACAACGATGCCGCAGCTCTCCTGTCCCCTGTGCTGCAGGGCATAAAGCCCATAGTAGGAAATGTGAGCCACATCCGCAGGGGCCGGGGCCATGATCCCCCAGACCCCGCACTCCTCATGGATCTTCGTTCCCGCGCCGCATTCCTTATGAATCTCCGTTCTCGTTCCATACTCCTCATGGTTCGCTGTTCCAGCGCCGCTTTCCCGCAAATTTTTTAATACCTCGATTTCCCTGCTCATGCCTGCTCTTTGCTCCTTTCACCGGGAACCCCTTTCTCCCTTTTCCGCTCAAGGGCCGCGCCGATAAAGCCCTGAAACAGCGGATGAGCCTTGTTGGGCCTGCTCTTAAACTCCGGGTGATACTGTACCCCCACATGGAAGGGACGCCCGGAGAGCTCCACGGTCTCCACCAGCCGCCCGTCGGGGGAGAGGCCGCTTAAGGTCAGGCCGCAGCTCTCCAGGATCTCCCGGTAGTCGTTGTTGAATTCAAAGCGGTGCCTGTGCCGCTCACGGATGGATAAGCTCCCATAACAGCGCTCCATGGTGGTGCCGGGCCTGATCTCACAGGGATAAGCGCCCAGCCGGAGGGTGCCGCCCTTGTCGATATCGTCGCTCTGGCCAGGCATAAAGTCGATGACCTTGTGCCTGCACTGCTCGTCAAACTCGCCGGAGTTGGCGTCCTGAATCCCGGCCACATTTCTGGCATACTCGATCACCGCGATCTGCATGCCCAGGCAGATGCCAAAATAGGGGATCTCCTTCTCCCGGGCGTATTTCGCGGCCAGGATCATGCCCTCGATGCCCCGGCTTCCAAAGCCTCCGGGGACCAGTATCCCGTCAAGGCCCGCCAGAGTCTTTTCCACATTTGCCTCCGTGATCTCCTCGGAATCGATCCAGTGGATCTTCACCCGGGTATTGTGGTAATAGCCCGCATGGCGCAAAGCCTCCGCCACGGAGAGATAGGCGTCGTGCAGTCCCACGTATTTTCCCACCAGGCCGATGTCCACCCGGTAAGGCCGCGCCTTGATGCGCTCCACCATCCGGGTCCACTCGGCCAGATCCGGATTCGGCGCGTCGATCCCCAGCTCCCGGCATACAACGGAAGAAAAATGGGACTTTTCCAGCATCAACGGAGCTTCATAGAGATTTGGCAGCGTGAGATTCTCGATCACGCAGTCCGGTTTTACATTGCAGAACAGAGAAATTTTTTTGAAAATGGAGTCCTCCAGAGGCTCGTCGCAGCGGAGGACGATCAGGTTGGGGTTGATGCCCATTCCCTGCAGCTCCTTCACGGAGTGCTGGGTGGGCTTGGATTTATGCTCGTCGGAGCCCCGCAGGAAGGGGACCAGGGTCACATGGATAAAGAGGCTGTTCTCCCTTCCCACCTCCAGGGAGATCTGGCGGACCGCCTCCAGAAATGGCTGGGACTCGATATCGCCGATGGTGCCGCAGATCTCCGTGATCACCACGTCGGCATTGGTCTTTTTGCCCACGCTGTAGACGAATTCCTTGATCTCGTTTGTGATATGGGGGATGACCTGCACGGTGGAGCCCAGATATTCGCCCCGGCGCTCCTTGTTTAAAACGTTCCAGTACACTTTGCCGGTGGTCAGGTTGGAATACTTGTTGAGGTCCTCGTCGATGAAGCGCTCATAGTGGCCAAGGTCCAGATCCGTCTCGGCTCCGTCCTCCGTCACGTAGACCTCCCCGTGCTGGTAGGGGCTCATGGTCCCGGGGTCCACATTGATGTAGGGGTCCAGCTTCTGAGCTGCCACCTTCAAGCCTCTGGACTTTAACAGCCTTCCCAGAGAGGCAGCCGTGATCCCCTTGCCGAGGCCCGACACAACGCCTCCTGTTACAAAAATATACTTTGTCATAGTCATCGCTCCCACTTCTCTTTGCTTTTCCTTGTTGCTTCCGCATCCATTTCTGACGGGCCGCGGCTGGCGGCGGCGCCTTTACCGGCGTCTCTCACCCGAGCCGCGGCCTGCGCCGTCTGTCTTACAGATTGATCTCCGCCGCGCCGCCGCTTACGCCCTCCAGATAAGGCTTCACCTTCGCTAAGAACGCCTCCACCTGCGCAGGGCATCTTCCGATGTAGAGGGCAGGCGTGAGCAGCTCCTGCATCTCCTCCTCCGTAAGGCCGAACTCTTCCCTCCGGGCCAGCCGGGAGAGCAGATCGCAGTCCTCGCCGTTCTTCATCCGGGCCGTGGCCTCCATGGAGCACTGGCGGATGATCTCGTGAAGCTTCTGGCGGTCTCCGCCCCGCTTCACCGCCTCCATCATAAGGTTTTCGGTGGCGATAAAGGGCAGATACTCCCGCACCGTCCGCTCAATGATCTTCTCGTTGACGTGAAGCCCGTCCGTCACGTTCTGGGCCAGCCTTAAAATGGCGTCCGCGCAGAGGAAGCCCTCCGGCAGGGAGATCCGGCGGTTGGCCGAATCGTCCAGGGTCCGCTCCAGCCACTGGGTGGAGGCGGTCATGGGGGCATTTAAGGCGTCGGCCATCAGGTAGCGGGCCAGGGAACAGATCCGCTCGCTGCGCATAGGGTTGCGCTTGTAGGCCATGGCCGAGGAACCGATCTGATGTTTCTCGAAGGGCTCCTCCACCTGGCGGTCATGCTGCAGGAGACGGATATCGTTGGCCATGCGGTAGCAGCTCTGGGCGACGGAGGATAAGCAGTTTAAAATCCTGGCGTCCACCTTGCGGGGATAAGTCTGCCCGCACACGTCGAAGCACTCCTCAAAGCCAAATTCCTCGGCGATCATCCGGTTCATCTCGTCAATCTTCTGGCCGTCGCCCTCAAACAGGTCCACAAAGCTGGCCTCGGTGCCGGTGGTGCCCCGGCAGCCCAGAAATTTGATATTTTCAATGGCGAAATCGATCTCCTTTAAATCGGACAGGAAATCCTGCAGCCACAGGGCTGCCCGCTTACCCACGGTGACAAGCTGGGCCGGCTGGTAATGGGTATAGCCCAGGGTTGGCAGCGCCTTATATTTTTCCGCAAAATCCGAAAGGTTCGCCATCACCTTCAGAAGCTCTCCCCGCAGGTAAATAAGGGCGTCCCGGTAGAGGATCAGATCCGCGTTGTCGGTCACATAGCAGCTGGTGGCCCCCAGATGGATGATCCCGGCGGCACTTTTGGCCACCTGCCCGTAGGCATAGACGTGGGCCATCACATCATGGCGCACCTCTTTTTCCCTTCTGGCCACGCAGTCGTAATCTATATCGGTGATATGCGCCTTAAGATCCTCGATCTGCTCCTCCGTGATGGGGAGTCCCAGGCTCCTCTCTGCGCTGGCCAGAGCCACCCAGAGCCTGCGCCAGGTCTGGTAGCGGGTGTCGGAGGAAAAGAGCTTCAGCATATATTCGGAAGCATAACGTGAGGACAATGGGGATTCGTATCGGTTTGTCATAGGTTTCTTCTCCTTACTTTCGTATGATGATGCTGTCCCGCTCCGGGCCCACGGAAACGTAGGTGATGGGGCAGCCCACGGCTTGTTCCAGATAGGTCACGTAATCCCGGGCCTCCCCAGGCAGCTCCTCCCACCTGCGCACGCCGGAAATATCACAATTCCAGCCGTCAAAATACTCGATGACGGGCTTGGCATCCTTTAAGGCCGTGGGGAAGGGGAAGCGGTCCGTCTGCTCTCCATTCAGAAGATAGTGGGTGCACACGGGGATTTTTTCAAGATAGCTTAGCACGTCAAGCTTGGTCAATGCCAGCTCCGTGGCCGCCTGCACCTCCACGCCGTAGCGGGTGGCCACAATATCCAGAGGGCCCACTCGGCGGGGACGCCCGGTCTTGGCGTCGTATTCCGCGCCTGCTTTGCGGAGCGCCTCCGCCTCCTCCCCGAACATCTCGCAGACGAAGGGGCCCTCGCCCACGCAGGTGGAGTAGGCCTTCACAACGCCCACCACGTCGGTGATCTTCGCCGAGGGAAGCCCGGAGCCGATGGGGGCATAGGCCGCCGTGGTGTTGGAGGAGGTGGTGTAGGGATGGATGCCGTAATCCAGATCCCGTAGGGACCCAAGCTGGGCCTCAAAGAGAATGTTCTTGCCCGCGGCCTGGGCCTCCCTCAGATAGGCGCCTGTGTCGCAGATATAGGGCCGGATGTTCTCGCAGGCGGTATTTACCCACTCCCGCAGCATCTCCATGGTGTAGGGTCTGGCGCCGTACACCTTGGTAAGTGTCAGATTCTTCCACTCCAAAAGGCTCTCAAGGTGCTCTTCTAATTCCTCCGGATAGAACAGCTCCCCTGCCAGAACGGTTTTCTTCTGATATTTGTCCGAGTAAAAGGGCGCGATCCCCTGCTTGGTGGAGCCGAATTTCTTGTCCGCAAGCCGCTGCTCCTCCAGCTCGTCCAGCTCCCGGTGCCAGGGAAGCAGCAGGGAAGCCCGGTCGCTGATCTTAAGATTCTCCGGGGTGATCCGCACCCCCTTACTGAGGACATCCTGCATTTCCGTAAAGAGGTTTTCGGGGTCTAAGGCCACGCCGTTGCCCAGGATATTCACAACGCCGTCCCGGAAGATTCCCGAGGGCAGCAGATGAAGAGCAAACTTCCCGTGCTCATTGATGACCGTGTGTCCGGCGTTGCCGCCGCCCTGAAAGCGGACCACCACGTCAAAATTCCTGGTGAACAGGTCCACCATCCGGCCCTTTCCCTCATCGCCCCAGTTGATACCTACGATTGCACAGTTCGCCATTGTATTCTCCTCCGTCCGTCTTTAAATATGCTCGTTGAGACGCTTCATCACCTCGGCGTAGGCGTCCTCCACACCGCCCATATCCCGGCGGAAGCGGTCCTTGTCAAGCTTCTCCCCGGTTTTGGAATCCCAGAGCCTGCAGGTATCCGGGCTGATCTCGTCGGCCAGGACAATGGTGCCGTCCGCGGTCTTGCCAAACTCCAGCTTGAAATCCACTAGGGTCACGCCGCACTCCGCCCAGAAGGCCTTAAGCTCCCGGTTCACCGCGAAGGCATAGTTTGTGATAGTCTCGATCTCCTCCCTTGTGGCCAGCTTTAAGGCGATGGCGTGATAGTCGTTCATCAGCGGGTCCCCAAGCTCGTCATTCTTATAGGAAAATTCGATGGTGGGAGAATCAAATACAACGCCCTCCTCCACCCCGAACCGCTTGGAAAAGGAGCCTGCCGCGATGTTGCGGATGATCACCTCCAGGGGCACGATGGTCACCTTCTTGACAAGGGTCTCCCGGTCACTTAACTCCTCCACAAAATGGGTGGGGATCCCCGCCTTCTCCAGCCTCTGCATAAGGCGGTTGCTCATCTTGTTGTTGATGACACCCTTTCCGACGATGGTGCCCTTCTTGATGCCGTTAAAAGCAGTGGCGTCGTCCTTATAGTCCACGATCAGCAGATTCGGGTCCTCGGTGGTAAATACTTTTTTGGCTTTGCCTTCATAGAGCTGTTCCTGTTTGGTCATTTTTTGTCCCTCCGTTTTTTCTTTTACTTTCCCGCAAAACAAAAAAGAAGGCAGAGGCACTTCGAGTACGCTACTCAAAGACCCCTTTGCCTTCCATTTCGTAACTATACTCTTTTTTGACGCATTTGTCAACTGTTCGCCGGAGGTTTTTTTCTATTATTTCCCACTGTCCCCGTAGTTGGAAAGGACTCTGGCGGAGGGGTCGTTCACATCGCAGCCTTCCCAGGCTTTGTTGGGCATCCAGAAATCTGCGATCATCTCTCCCTGGCCGGGATAATACTTCTCAAAGATCTCCCGGTAAAGGAGCGCTTCCTTCGTGAAGGGACGGGCGTGACCGTACTTTTTGCAGCCCTCCTGAAACTGGGCGTCCGTATAGTAGTTTTCCGCATATTCCTTCAGATCATCCACCATGGAATGGCCCACCGCGTCGGAGAAGGCCGCCTTCTCCCGCCACAGGATCTCCTCCGGCAGATACCCCCGCCCTTCAAAGGCGTGGCGGAGCAGGTATTTGCCCTTGCCGTACCGGTTCATCTTCAGCTCCGGGTCAACCGCCATGACGTATTCCACGAAATCCAGATCTCCGAAGGGCACCCTAGCCTCCAGGGCGTTTACCGAGATACAGCGGTCAGCCCGGAGCACGTCGTACATGTGAAGCTCCCGGACCCGCTTCTGGGATTCCGCCTGGAAGGCCGCCGCGTCCGGCGCGAAGTCGGTGTACTTATAGCCAAAAAGCTCGTCGGAGATTTCCCCGGTGAGAATGACGCGGATGTCCGTCTGCTCATGAATGGCCTTGCAGACTAAGTACATGCCCATGCTGGCCCGGATGGTGGTGATGTCGAAGGTGCCCAGAAGCTCTATGACCCGCTCCAGATTGGCGATCACCTCCTCCGGCGTCATATAGACCTCCCTGTGGTCGCTGCCGATATAGTCCGCCGCCTGCCTTGCGTATTTCAAGTCGATGGCGTCCTCGCTCATGCCGATGGCAAAGGTTTTGATGAGCCTTTCGCTTTTTCTGGCTGCGATGGCGCACACCAGGGAGGAATCCAGGCCCCCTGAGAGCAGGAAGCCCACCTTAGCATCGGCCACCAGGCGCTTCTCCACGCCTGCGATCAGCTTCTCACGGATCTTTTGGCATACTGTCTCAAGACCGTCATGGCAGACCGCTTCCACCCGGGTGATGTCCCGGTAGCAGTAAAATTTTCCTTCCTTATAGTAATGCCCCGGAGGGAAGGGCATGATACGTGAAACAAGTCCCACCAGATTTTTCGGTTCGCTGGCAAAGACGATCACGCCTCTGGCGTCGTAGCCGTAATACAGGGGCCGTATGCCGATGGGGTCCCTGGCCGCGATGTATTCCCCGGTCCTGCCGTCATAGAGGATGCAGACAAACTCCGCGTCCAGCATGGAAAACATGGCAAGGCCGTATTCCCGGTACATGGGCAGCAGGATCTCGCAGTCGCTGTCGCTCGCAAAGGTATAGCCCTTCTCCTTTAAAAGCTCCCGCTGCTTCTCAAAGCCGTAAATCTCGCCGTTGCAGACCAGGAAGCTTCCGTCCAGGGCAAAGGGCTGCATGCCCGCAGGCGTCAGGCCCATGATCGAGAGGCGGTGAAAGCCAAGAAGGCCATTTCCCGTATCCACGATCCGGCTGTCGTCAGGCCCCCTGGAAATGGTCCTGTCAAAGCCTCGTTTGAAAGCGTCGTAGTCGGCACCGCCGCCGCAATATCCCATGATCGAACACATGCATTTTACCTCCAGCTCAAAATTTCCGTTCCCCTCTCATGGAAGGGCCGCTTCACGGGAAGCAAGGGCTTCTGTAAAGCAAAAAAGGCGTCTCTGAGCACGCTGCTCAAAGACGCCTTTGTCTTTCAGTACCGATTTTACACCTGCATAAACGATTTGTCAACCCTATTTTTTCAAAAGCCACAGGGCCATCTCCGTGGTCCCCCGGTTGGCGAAGGCATAGTAGGGGATCAGGGTCAGGGGGATTTCCTCGTAATCATCGCTGTCCTTTACGTACAGCTCCTCCGTCTCCTTTGGCCGGTATCCCACGGTCCGAAGGGCGGGAAGCAAAAATTCGCTGTCCAGAAGCGCAAACTGCCCGTCTCCGGCGACAGCGATGCTTCTGATATCCGGGCCGTTGTCCACCCCTTCGGCGCAGTAGACCACCGGCCCCCGCATGACGGCCACCCGCCCGGCATCCTCGTGTACCCGCCGGTTGGCGCGCACAAGCCGCACCGGCATCTCCAGATCCACCTCGATCTCATCCTCCCCGGTGAGGGTCACATAGGCATAGCCGTTTTTCAGCTCATAGGGGCGGTTCAGGCGAAAGCTCTCGCACCAGCCCGGGATCCTTACCGCGAGCCGTGCTTTCGCCGTCCGGCAACTGATGAGGATCTTCCCGTCCGCCGGATAGGCCGTCCGCACCGCAAGGGTTCCATCCTCCAGCACAGCCTCCGAATCCATGTACTGGTGGATATAGAGCGTATCCTCATCCACGCCGTACAGGAAATTTCCCACGGACGCCAGAAACCGCAGTATATTGGGCGGACAGCAGGAGCAGTCGAACACCTCCACCCGCTGGGTGATGGGAAAATGCTCCTTCTGCACGGTGGAGGTATTTCTGTCGTTGAAGGCAGGGTCCACCTCCAGGGGATTTTCATAGAAGAAGGATCTGCCGTCCATGGAGACCCCGGACAGGATTCCGTTATAAAGGGCCCGCTCCAGGACGTCCGCATATCTGCCCTCAGCGCCGAATTCCAGCATGCGTCCGGAAAACAGGGCCAGGGCGATGGCCGCACAGGTCTCCGCATAGGCCGTCCGGTTGGGCAGATCGTAATCCAGGGTGAAGGCCTCCCCCACGCAGGTGGAGCCCACCCCGCCGGTGATGTACATCCGCTTTCCGGTGATGTTGTCAAAGCAGCGCCGGCAGGCCGCCAGAAGCTCCCCGTCCCCGTACTCCTTCGCCACGTCCGCCATCCCGCAGAGAAGATACAGGGCCCTCACGCAGTGGCCCTCCGCCGTTTTCCGGTCCCTTAGGGGCATTTCGTCCTGATTGTAATACTCGTTGAAAAGGCCGTCGTCCTCCCTGTCGTTCTCATGCTTCCCGTGCTCGTCGATAAAATATTTCGAAAGCTCCGCATACCGCTTCTCCCCAGTGGCCCTGTAGAGCCGCATCAGCGCCAGCTCCAGCTCCGGGTGCCCCGGCGTGGTAAAGGCGGCGCTTTTTTCAATTTTAAATACCTTCTCGATGTAGTCGGCGTAACGGCACATGGCCTTTAAGAACCGGTCCCTTCCGGTCATGTTGTAATAAGCCACGGCGGCCTCCATCAGATGGCCGGCGCAGTAGAGCTCGTGCTGGCCTCTGTGAGTGAAGTGCTCGTTCTGGCGCGTCACCAGGAAATGGCTGTTGAAATAGCCGTTCTCGTCGCTGTTTTTTAAGATCTTGTCCACCGCGTCCTCGATGATGTCCGTAAGGGCCTGATTCTCTCCGTCCTTTAAAATATAGGCCGCGCCCTCGATCCACTTGGCCACATCAGAATCCCAGAAAATGTGGGGCATATCCGGCTCCCCCTCCTTCCAGGTGCAGGCAAGAGCCGCAAATCTGTGGGTCTCCCGGAACCGCTCGTAAACGGCATGGGCCGTGACCTCCCGGTTGACCTCCTGCCTCTTCTTCCAAAAGCCTCCGGTGATGTTGACATCCGAAAAATCGATATTTTTCATCGTGTGGTTCCCCCTTTTTTCCATGATAGAAATCTGTCATATTTCAGATTGTTTTTTGTTTCCGCTTCTATTATAATAAGAGAAAAAGGGGCTTTCAACACCCAAATATGGCAAAAAAGTGAGAAAATCAGATATGATACAGCTGGATACGGGAAATTATTTTTCCTACGACATGATCGGAGAATTTCACTCCGACGGCGACTGGGTCCATCCCCGCCGGGTCATCGGCAGCTATGAGCTGATCCTGGTGCTTATGGGCACCGTCCCCATCGCCGAGGACGGCACGGAATATACCTTAAAAAGAAACCAGCTCCTGCTATTAGAGCCCGGCCTTACGCATTACGGCTTTCGGACCGTGACGGAGCCAACCGCGTTTTACTGGTTTCATTTTTTCACCGACTTAAAGCCGCCCTTAAAAACCTACACCGGGGATGTCGTCTACGAGATCAAGCAGCTCTTAAAGAGACTGCTTCACATCACCAACACCCCCGGCTATTCCCAGGCGGCCAAGGACGCCTCCGCCTACCTGATCTTCGAGGAGCTCCTTTTGCTGGCGCGCCGGGAGTGCCGCTCCCGCCCGGCCCTCATCAGCAGCATCACCGAATACATCCGGCTCCACCTCACCCAGGGCGTGACGGTGGCGGAGATCGCCCGGCAGTTCGACTACAATTCCGACTACATCGGCAAGCTTTTCCGGAAGGTCTACGGCCTGGGCTTAAAGGAGTACATCGATCTGGAGAAAATGAAACTGGCCAGGGACCTGCTTCTGACCACCAGCCTGAACGTGAAGCAGATCGCCCAGGAGCTGGGATACCAGGAGGAAAATCTTTTCGTGAAATTTTTTCTGTACCATGAAAAAATCAGCCCCACCGCTTTCCGTGGGAAATATTACAACACCCATATCAACAACAAATAATCTCATAGGAAGCCGACAATCCATATCCCTTTAGAAACGTGCGCCGCCAGGCGCACAAAGAGAGAAATCCCCGCCAGAACCGGTTCCATACCGGCTCCGGGCGGGGAAATCCCGTTTTTGCGCGCCGCAGGCCCACACTTCCTGCCGCTTATAAAATATCAATATACTCGCCGTTCAACGCCTTGTTCATGCTCCTGACGGCGCAGAACTTCCCGCACATGGAGCAGCTGTCCTCCTGCTCGGGGGCCCGGCTGTCCCGGATACTCCTGGCGGTTTCGGGGTCTAAGGAACACTCCCACTGCTTCTCCCAGTCGAAGGTGCGGCGGGCGTCGGCCATGGCGTCATCCAGATCCCTTGCATGGGGCACCTTCTTGGCGATGTCCGCCGCATGGGCCGCAATGCGGGCAGCCATGATGCCCTGCTTTACATCCTCCACATTGGGGAGGGCCAGATGCTCGGCGGGGGTGACGTAGCAGAGGAAGGCCGCCCCGGAGGCCGCCGCAATGGCCCCGCCGATGGCGGAGGTGATATGGTCATAGCCGGGGGCAATATCGGTGACGATAGGCCCCAGCACATAGAAGGGCGCCCCCATGCAGATGGTCTGCTGCAGCTTCATATTGGCTTCGATCTGGTCCATGGGCATGTGTCCGGGACCCTCCACCATCACCTGCACATCCTTCTCCCAGGCGCGCTTGGTAAGCTCCCCTAAGCGTACCAGCTCCTCGATCTGGCAGACGTCACTGCCATCCGCCAGACAGCCGGGACGGCAGGCGTCCCCCAGAGAAATGGTCACGTCGTATTCCCGGCAGATATTAAGGATCTCGTCAAAATACTCATAGAAGGGATTTTCCTCCCCCGTCATGCTCATCCAGGCAAAGACCAGAGAGCCGCCCCGGGAGACGATGTTCATCTTCCGCTTGTGCTTTCTGATCTGCTCGATGGTCTTACGGGTGATCCCGCAGTGGAGGGTCACAAAATCCACGCCGTCCTCCGCGTGCAGGCGGATCACGTCGATAAAATCCTTTGCGGTGAGGGTGGCCAGGTCCCGCTGATAGTGGATGACGCTGTCGTAGACCGGGACGGTGCCGATCATGGCGGGGCATTCCGCCGTCAGCTTCCGGCGGAAGGGCTGGGTATTGCCGTGGGAGGAAAGGTCCATAATGGCCTCGGCCCCCATGTTCACAGCCGCCATCACCTTCTGCAGCTCCACGTCGTAATCCTTGCAGTCCCGGGAGACGCCCAGATTGACGTTGATCTTCGTGCGCAGCATGGAACCCACGCCGTTTGGCTCAATGCAGGTGTGCAGCCGGTTGGCGCAGATCGCCACCTGGCCCCTGGCGACCAGGTCCCGGATCTCCTCCTCCGTGCGGTATTCCTTGGCGGCGACAGCCTTCATCTCCGGCGTGATGATGCCCTTCCTGGCGGCATCCATCTGCGTGGTATAGTCTCTCATTCTGTTCGATTCCTTCCTTTCTGAATAAATAGTTTGGTATCTCTCTGTAAACACTTGGTTACTTCTATCGTTTCCTCCACAAATCCAGAGGTCTTACTTATTTTTCCTCCGCGAACCGGGAGGAAAGATCAAAGGCGTGGTCCATGGGCCCGGAGCCCTTCCCTAAATCCAGCATGGCGGCCAGGGCGCCGGAGAGATACTCCTTGGCTCTGCCCACCGATTCCTCCAGGGAAAAGCCCTTCGCCAGGTTGGCGGCGATGGCGCTGGATAGGGTACAGCCGGTGCCGTGGGTATTGGGATTGTCGATCCGACGCCCCATAAACCAGCGGGCCTCCCCGTCCGCATACAGAAGGTCGTTGGCGTCGTTGATGCGGTGGCCGCCCTTGAGAAGCACGGCGCAGCCGTAGGTACTGCCGATCTTCTCTGCCGCCGCCGCCATGTCCTCCCCGTTCTCGATGGGAAGCCCCGAGAGGAGCTGGGCCTCGGGGATGTTGGGCGTAAGCAGCACCGCCAGAGGCAAAAGCTCCTCCATCAGGACCTCCACCGCCTCGGTTTTTATGAGACTGGAACCGCTGGTGGCAACCATGACGGGGTCCACCACGATATTTTTCGCTTTATAATAACGCAGCCGGTCCCCGATCACGCGGATCAGTGCGCCGGAGGACACCATGCCGATCTTCACCGCGTCGGGAAAAATATCCTCAAACACCGCGTCAAGCTGCTGTTTTAAAAATTCCGGCGTGGACTCCTGAATGGCTCTTACGCCGGTGGTATTCTGGGCCGTCAGGGCCGTGACCGCGCTCATGGCGTAAACGCCGTTTAAGGTCATGGTCTTAAGGTCCGCCTGAATCCCGGCGCCCCCGCTGGAATCGCTGCCCGCGATGGATAACGCTGTCTTCATCCTGTTCC
>CALWDR010000037.1 GCA_944376745.1 uncultured Lachnospiraceae bacterium | reverse complement strand
AATTGCCAAGGAACTGGGACTGAAGGAGACTGTGAAGGTGGCGGCGGGAGCCGGGGACAATGCGGCGGCAGCCGTGGGAACCGGCACCGTGGGCGAGGGGGCCTGCAACATTTCCCTGGGAACCTCGGGCACGATCTTCATCACCTCCAAAGAATTTAAAGTGGACGCGTACAACGCCCTTCACTCCTTCGCCCACGCCGATGGGCGGTATCATCTCATGGGCTGCATGCTCAGCGCGGCCTCCTGCAACAAATGGTGGATGGAGGATATTCTGCATACCCAGGAATTTGCGGCGGAGCAGGCTCCCATCATGGAGGAGAAGCTGGGAGAGAACCGGGTCTTCTTCCTGCCTTATCTGATGGGGGAGCGGTCTCCCCACAACGATTCCAGGGCCAGGGGCACCTTCGTGGGAATGACCATGGACAGCACCCGCACGGACATGACCCAGGCGGTTTTGGAGGGCGTGGCCTTCGCCCTCAGGGATTCCCTGGAGGTGGCCAGAAAGCTTGGTATTTCCATCACCAGGACCAGGATCTGCGGCGGCGGAGCCAAGAGCGAGCTGTGGAAAACTATGATCGCCAACATCATGAACCTGGAGGTGGAGGTCCTTGCGGTGGAGGAAGGGCCGGGCCTTGGCGGCGCCATGCTGGCAGCGGTGGCCTGCGGCGAGTACGCAAGCGTAGAGGAAGCCGCGGCCAAGATCGTGAAGGTGAAGGAGACCGTGAAGCCACAAAAGGAGCTGGTGGAAAAATACGAGGCCAAGTACCAGGTGTTTAAGCAGATCTATCCGGCCCTGAAGCCGGTGTATGCGCTCATGAGTTAGGCGGAAAGTTGGCGCAGGCGCGTATGAGCCGGGCGGTTTCATGCCCGCCAACAAAGTGTGTGCGCCCGGCTTCACATTCACAGCCAACAAAGTGTGCGCTTCCGGAAGTGAAAACGGGGGCGCGCACTTTTGTGGTTTAAAACATTACCGGAATAATCTGCTGCCGGGATAAAAAATATTCTTGACAGCCCTTATCATAATGTAGTAGTATACCAACAAAGCATTTATATAGGAGGAAACTAGATTATGAAGAAAGCAGTGAGTATGTTTTTGGCGCTGGCTCTTATGGCGGCATCCTTGACGGCCTGCGGTTCTGCCGACGGCGGCGCGGGCGATTCCAGTTCGGAAGGAGTGGCCGGCGAGACCTTCTTTATCGGCGGCATCGGACCGGAGACGGGAAATAATTCCCAGTATGGGCTGGCGGTGAGAAACGGCGCTCAGATCGCGGTGGATGAGATCAACGAGGCGGGCGGCATCAATGGATACAAGATCGCCTATGATTTCCAGGACGACGAGGGAACGGCGGAGAAGGCTGTCAATGCCTACAATGCCCTGAAGGACTGGGGCATGCAGATACTGATGGGTGCCGTTACCACGGAACCTACCGTGGCTGTGGCGGCGGAAACAGTGGAAGACGGGATGTTGCAGATCACTCCCTCTGGGTCCTCTCTGGACTGTGTCCAGTATGACAACGCGTTCCAGGTGTGCTTTACTGACCCCAACCAGGGGATTGAATCTGCGAAATATATCGGAGACGCAGGATTGGCCCAGAAAGTAGCGGTAATTTATAACAGTTCGGATTCCTATTCTTCCGGAATTGCGGAGGCATTCATTGCGGAGGCGGAGAATCAGCCCTTTGAGATCGTTTCTTCTGAGGCCTTTACCAATGATACCAGTACCGATTTTACGGTGCAGCTTCAGAAGTCCAGAGAAGCCGGAGCGGATATGGTGTTCCTGCCCATCTACTACCAGGAGGCTTCCCTGATCCTCCAGCAGGCGGACGACATGGGCTATGACCCGCTGTTCTGCGGCGGCGACGGCATGGACGGAATCCTGGGCGTTGACAATTTCGATACCTCCCTGGCAGAGGGGCTGATCCTTCTGACTCCCTTCATCGCGGACGCGGAGGATGAGCTGACCCAGAATTTTGTCTCCGAGTACCAGGAGCGGTTTGACGAGATCCCCAACCAGTTCGCGGCGGACGCCTACGACGCCATCTACATCATCAAGGCGGCCATCGAGCAGGCGGACGTGACCCCCGACATGAGCACGGAGGAGATCGGCACGGCCCTCATCGCGGCCATGACGGAGATTACCGTGGACGGCCTTACCGGGGAAGGAATGACCTGGGAAGCGGGCGGCACTGTAAATAAAACGCCCCGTGCGGTAAAAATCGTTGACGGCGCTTATCAGGCAATGTAAGATAATATTAAAGCGCGGAGGGCTGCTTTCGGAGCAGCCCTTTTGTACCTTTATCAAAGAACATCTGAAGGGGTGAATTTATGGGATTTCTATCGTATCTAATCAGCGGTATCAGCCTGGGCAGCGTGTACGCGATCATCGCTTTGGGCTATACTATGGTGTACGGCATTGCGAAAATGCTGAATTTTGCCCACGGGGACGTGATCATGATCGGCGGCTATGCGGTGTTTACCGCGGTCAGCGTTGCGGGAATGCCTCCGGGAATCGGGATTCTTGTGGCGGTGGTGGTGTGTACGGCTCTGGGCGTGGTGATCGAGAAGATCGCCTACAAGCCTCTGCGGGGGACCTCGCCCCTGGCGGTGCTGATCACGGCCATCGGCGTCAGCTATTTTCTGCAGAATGCGGCCCTTCTGATCTTCGGCTCCGGCGCGAAATCCTTTACCTCCGTGGTAAATGTTCCTCCTCTGAAGCTGGCGGGGGGCGCCCTGACCATATCCGGGGAAACCATGGTGACCATCGCGGCCTGCATCGTCATTGTCATCGGCTTAAGCTGCTTTGTGAAATTTACCAAGTCCGGGAAAGCCATGCTGGCGGTGTCCGAGGACCGGCAGGCGGCGCAGCTGATGGGCATCAACGTCAACGGTACCATCGCCCTGACCTTTGCCATCGGCTCCGCTCTGGCGGCCATTGCCGGGGTGCTTCTCTGCTCCGCCTACCCGAATCTGACGCCCTACACCGGCTCCATGCCCGGCATCAAGGCATTTACGGCGGCGGTGTTCGGCGGCATCGGCTCTATTCCGGGAGCCATGATCGGAGGGATCCTGCTGGGCGTCATTGAGAACTTGAGCAAGGCATATATATCCTCCCAGTTGTCGGACGCCATCGTGTTTGCGGTGCTGATCGTGGTATTGCTGGTGAAGCCCACCGGGATTCTCGGCAAAAAAGTCAGCGAGAAAGTGTAGGTGGCCTCATGCGGAAATTATCAAAAACAACATACAACAATCTCATAACCTATGGAATCATCATCCTGGCTTATATCCTGGTGCAGATCCTGCTGGCCACGGGCAGCCTGTCCAGTCTGATGGAGGGGCTTCTGGTGCCCCTGTGTACCTATGTGATCCTGGCGGTGTCCTTAAACCTCACCGTGGGCATCCTGGGGGAGCTTTCCCTGGGGCACGCGGGCTTCATGTGCGTGGGCGCTTTTGCCAGCGCGTTTTTCTCCGTAAATATGCAGGGAGTGATCCCCTCGGACGGACTGCGCTTCTTCCTGGCGCTGGTGGTGGGAGCGGCAGCGGCGGGGATCTTCGGACTGCTGATCGGTATCCCGGTGTTGCGGCTGCGGGGAGACTATCTGGCCATTGTGACCTTGGCCTTCGGGGAGATCATCAAAAATGTGATCAACGCCCTGTACGTGGGGCGTGACGCGGCGGGATTTCATTTTTCCATGAAGGATACCGCTTCCCTGAATATGGCGGAGGACGGCCAGGTGATCTTAAAGGGGCCCCAGGGAATCACGGGGACGCCGGGGGATTCCACCTTCACCGTCGGCGTGATCCTGGTGCTCATTACCGTCTTTATCGTGCTGAACCTGACGCATTCCAGAGCGGGCCGGGCCATCATGGCCATCCGGGACAACCGGATCGCGGCGGAGTCCGTGGGCATCAATATCACAAAATATAAAATGATGGCATTTTCCATATCGGCGGCTCTGGCCGGCGTGGCGGGCGTGCTGTACGCCCACAACCTGTCCTCCCTGACGGCCACCTCCAAGAATTTCGGCTACAATCAGTCCATCATGATCCTGGTGTTCGTGGTCCTGGGCGGTATGGGGAATATCCGGGGCTCCATCATCGCGGCGGTGATCCTGACCCTGCTTCCCGAGCTGATCCGGGGCGTGGGCGACTACCGCATGCTGATCTATTCCATCGTGCTGATCGTGATGATGATCTTTAACTGGAGTCCGAAGATCAGGGCTTGGCGGGAGGCACATCCCCTGTTCAGGCGCGGAAAACGGGGAGAGGAGGCGTAGGCATGGCACTTTTGGAAGTAAAAAATCTTGGAATTTCCTTCGGGGGCTTGCGGGCCGTGGACGGATTTTCCGTAACCATCGAAAAAGGGCAGCTTTATGGCCTGATCGGTCCCAACGGCGCGGGCAAGACCACGGTGTTCAACATGCTCACCGGGGTGTATAAGCCCAGCGACGGCACCATTTTCCTGGACGGGAAAAATATCACCGGCAAGAAGACCATTGAGATCAACCGCCAGGGCATTGCACGTACATTCCAGAATATCCGGCTGTTTAAGGATTTAAGCGTCCTGGACAACGTGAAGGTGGGACTTCACAACCATTATAAATACACGGCGGGAACCGGCATTCTCCGGCTGCCCAAATATTTCAGGACGGAGAAAGCCATGGACGAGAAGGCCATGGAGCTTCTCAAGGTCTTTGAGCTGGACGGCCAGGCCAGGGTGCTGGCCTCCAACCTGCCCTACGGAAAACAGCGGAAGCTGGAGATCGCCAGGGCGCTGGCCACGGAGCCCAAGCTGCTCCTTCTGGACGAGCCGGCGGCGGGCATGAACCCCAACGAGACCCAGGAGCTGATGGATACCATCCGCTTTGTGAGGAAGGAATTTGACATGACGATCCTGCTGATCGAGCATGACATGAAGCTGGTATCCGGCATCTGCGAGGCTCTGACAGTGCTGAACTTCGGCGAGGTGCTGGCCCAGGGCAGGACCAGCGCCGTCTTAAACGACCCGCAGGTCATCAAGGCATATCTGGGAGAGTAGGAGGGAAGAACCATGGCAATGCTGGAAGTAAAGGATTTGGAAGTATATTACGGAATGATTCAGGCCATCAAGGGCATTTCCTTCACGGTGAACGAGGGGGAGGTCATTGCGCTCATCGGCGCTAACGGCGCGGGCAAGACCACCATTTTGCAGACCATCACCGGGATGATCCCCGCCAAGCGAGGCAGCATCCTGTTCGACGGCGTGGAGATCACCAAGGTGGCGGGACACAAGATCGTGCCCATGGGCATGGCCCACGTGCCGGAGGGACGGCGGGTATTTTCCCAGCTGTCGGTGCTGGATAATCTGAAGCTTGGGGCTTACTGCCGCAAGGACAAAAATGAGGTGGAGGAGACCCTGGAGAAGGTCTATCAGCGGTTCCCCCGCTTAAAGGAGCGCAGGAAGCAGATCGCGGGCACCTTAAGCGGCGGCGAGCAGCAGATGCTGGCCATGGGCCGTGCGCTGATGTCAAAGCCCAGGCTCATCCTGATGGATGAGCCCTCCATGGGACTTTCCCCCATCTTCGTGTCGGAGATCTTCGACATTGTCCGGGAAATCTCAGAGAGCGGCACCACGGTGCTGCTGGTGGAGCAGAACGCCAAGAAGGCCCTTGCCATTGCGGACCGTGCCTATGTACTGGAAACCGGGAACATCGTCCTTGAGGGGGCCGCGGACGTTCTTCTCAACGATGAGTCCGTGAAAAAAGCATATTTGGGAGAGTAGGTGTGGGGATGAATAAAATTGTGATAACCATTGCGAGAAGCTACGGGAGCGGCGGGAAGACCCTGGGCAAGCTGCTGGCCCAGGATCTGGGGATTCCCTGCTACGACAGGGAACTGCTGCGGCTGGCCTCCGACGACAGCGGAATCAACGAGGCGCTGTTTGGGGAGGTGGACGAGAAGAAGCGGGTATCCCTCTTTAAGACCACAAAGCCCTATACCGGGCAGGTGCTGCCGCCGGAGAGTGACGGCTTTGTGTCCGACGACAATCTTTTTAATCTCCAGGCGAAGATCATCAAGGAGCTGGCGGAGAAGGAGTCCTGCATTATCATCGGCCGCTGCGCCGACTACATTTTAAGGGACCGGAAGGATGTGCTGCGGCTGTTCTTCTACGCCCCCCTGGAGGACTGTCTGGTGCGGGCCCATGAGCTCTCCGGGGAGCCGGAGAAGGAGCTCCTCCGGAAAATCCAGAAGATCGACAAGTACCGGGCGGATTACTACAAGTATTACACCGGAAATGACTGGAACGACACCCGGAATTATGATTTCTGCCTGAATACGGCTTCCATGAGCTATGAGAAGCTCATCGACGTGGTGAAGTCCTATATTCGGATCTGCGGGTGGTAGGGAAACGACAGGATCTAAAAACAGCGCGGAGGGCTGGGAAGGCTTTCCGCGCTGTTTTTGAAGCTGAATTTAAAATCATGTTATCAAATTTTGAAATATAGTTGTCAAACTTAGTAATATACTTATCAAACTTGGAAATTGCCTATCAAAATATGAATTATGCTTGTCAAACTTTTTGCTTTACTTATCAAACTTGACACTTTCTTCTTTTTCCAATCAGGATGAGGGCGGCATCCTTATTTTTGGTATGGATGAAAAAGAGAATTTTACAGTTTGCGGCGTGTATGACGCACAGGATCTACAGAAGAAGGTGACGGAGCAGTGCAAGCAGATGGAGCCGCCTGTCCGGGCATTGTTCACGGTGTGTGAGATGGATGGGAAAACGGTGGTATCGGCGGAAATCCCAGGCGTTGATCTTTCGGAGCGCCCAGTGTTTTACCGTGGCGTTGGCCGTATGAAGGGGTCTTATGTCCGGGTTGGAGAATCCGACGAATTGATGAGCGAGTATGAGATTTACAGTTATGAAGCGTTCCGAAAAAGGATTCATGAGGATGTTCGCAAGGTTGACAATGGGAAAATGCTGTTGCTGGATGATAGGCGGCTGAGCGATTATCTCACGGCGGTTAAGAGGGAACGGAAAAATCTTGCGGAGCATGTGACGGATGAAGAAATTCTGGAATTGATGGGTGTGACTGTCGACGGAACGTTGACGCTGGCTGGACTTATGACGTTTTCCAGGTATCCGCAGGCTTATTTTCCGCAATTTTGTATAACGGCTGTTGTATTTCCGGGAACAGAGCAGGGGGAACTGGCGGAGGACGGCGCGCGTTTTATCGACAACAAACGCATTACGGGCGCAATCCCGGATATGCTGGAGGAGGCGGTAGAATTTGTGCGCAGGAACAGCCGTACAAAAACGATCATCGATGACAACGGACATCGGATCGATAAACCGGAGTATCCGTTAAGAGCAGTCCGGGAGGCGGTTCTCAATGCATAACACCGGGATTACAGTGTTCATACGGAAAATATACCGGTCCGTATGGAAATGTATCGGGACAGGATAGAGATTGCAAATAGCGGTGGATTGTATGGAAAGATTACGATTGACGCTCTTGGCAGAGCGCATCCTGAGACGAGAAATGTCGTGCTGGCCAATATTTTGGAGCTTCTTAAGGTGACGGAAAACCGGTATTCCGGGATTCCTACCATGCGGACAGAAATGCGGAAGGCAGGATTGCCGGAACCGGTATTTTCCGCTGTTCACGGTGAATTTAAGGTCGTCCTGAAAAATGGATATTACTATGAGCCGACGGATATTTCCGAGGCCATCCTTGCATTTTGCAGTGTTCCCAGGAGCCGGGAGGAATTGATCGCGTTTACCGGAAAATCAAGGACGTATACCATGTCCCAGCTTGTAAAGCCTCTGGTGGAGAATGGTTCCCTGAAGCTTACGCTGCCGGAGAAGCCCAGGAGCTCAAAGCAGAGGTTTGTGAGAGCTTAGCAGACTTCCCGCCATCATGATCCCCCAGCATACCAGCAGATAATAGGGGAAAAGGGCGGCGCTGACGGTCTGGGCCAGTATGCCGAACAGCGCGGGGGCCAGCAGGATTCCCACATAGGAGGCGGCCATCTGCACGCCCATCACAGCCTGGGAAAGGTCTTTTCCGAAGTTCTGAGGGGTCAGGTGCAGCATGTTGGGAAAGACCGGTCCGTTTCCTAAGCCGGTCAGAAACAGCCCGATGCCGGCGGCGGTGGCGGGAAGAGGCAGAAGTATCAGCACCAGGGCGGCAAGGAGAATGCTCTGTCCCGTCTTCACAAGCTGGCGGCTGGTGAGCTTCCCGGACAGTACACCGGAGAGAAAACGCCCGGAAGCGATACCGATATAGTAAAAGGTGATCAGAAGGGCGGCGGCGTCTGCCGTAAGCCCTCTGGCATGGACAAGGAAGGTGCTTCCCCAGACGCCGCAGGTATATTCCAGGCCGCAGGAGCCGAAGAACACCATACAGACATGGCGCACCCTGGATTTCCTGATGAGGGAAAGAAGCCCGGCGGAGCGTCCGGTCTCCTCCCCTTCGCTCTGGGCGGAGTGCCGCACTTTTTTCCACAGGGGAAGGGAGGCGATTGTTAAGGCGGCAATTCCAAGCTGGAACCAGAAAACCGAGCGGTAGCCCGTCTGCCAGGAACTTTTGGACAGGGCCAGGGACATCAGAAAAGGGCTTAAAGAAACGCCGATCCCGTAAAAGCAGTGCAGGAAATTCATGTGGGCGGCTTTATAGTGGAGGGCGACATAGTTGTTGAGAGCTGTGTCAATGGAGCCGGCGCCCAGCCCCAGCGGGATGGAAAAGAGACACAGCCACGCCATACTGCCGGACATGGAGAAGCCCAAAAGAGCCAGGGCGGTCATGGACGTGCTGACGGCGGTGATGAGGGCCGTGCCGAAACGGTTGATCAGCCGTGTGGAAAGGAGGCTGGATACGATCGTTCCGCCGGAGATGAGCATGGTAACAAAATTCGCCCAGGAGACCGGAAGACCCAGTTCTGCGGAAATGGCAGGCCATGCCGTCCCGAAGAGGGAGTCGGGAATCCCCAGGCCGATAAATGCGATATATATTACAATCAAAAGTAGAGTCGTCAATGGAAAGCACCTCTCGTTTCTGTATTTTTCAGAATATATTATAATGATCGAAAGTCCTTGCTTCTATCGCAAAAAAGGAGTATTTTATAAGAAAAGCGCCAAAATGGCACGGCAGATGCCGCGCCCGGAGGCGTGCGGCGGTCTGCGTGAAAAGCGCGGGCGATGAAAAGGAAAAGGGAGCTTTTGATGAAATGAAAAAATATCATTGGAGCGATGCGCACAGGCTTCAGACCGCTATTCGGGAAAATCGGCAGGAAGCTGTACCTCACGGGACGGAAGGGTTCCCCTGCGCGAGCTATGTGGACTATTACGATGGCAGGCAGGATTCTTATCCCTGGCAATGGCATGAGGAACTGGAGATCGCCTATGTGGACCGGGGGCAGGTGGAAGTCCTTGCCGGTGACAGGCGGTTTCTGCTGGGGCCGGGGGACGGGATTTTTATCAATGAACGGGTACTCCACTCTTTTGTCAGGAAGGGGGAGGAAAGCGTTTCCATGCCGAATATTTTATTTCGGCCTGTCCTGCTGTACGGCTCCCAGGAGAGCGTCTACTGGGAAAAATATGTGAAGCCGCTGGTATTGTCCCCGGCCCTCTCCTGCGCTCCCTTAAAGGGGGAGGCACCCTGGCAGGAAGAAGCCCTGTCCTGCGCCAAAAAAGCCTTTTCTCTGTTGACGGAGGAGGCTTTTGGCTATGAATTTCATGTGCGCGCCGCCCTCTCCGATCTGCTGCTCCTGCTTGGACAGCACATGCCAAAGGACGGGGCGGCTTCTGTGACAAGCCGCACGGAAATGAACCGTATGCGCCGGATGCTGTCTTTTATACAGATGCACTACAGGGAAGCCGTTACGGTGGAGCAGATCGCGGACAGCGCTCTGATCAGCCGAAGGGAATGCATGCGGCTTTTTCAGCGCGTCATCGGTACGTCCCCCATGCAATATCTCATCGACTGCAGAATCCGCAAAGCGAAACAGCTCCTTTTGGAGACGGACGGGACGATCCTGCATATCGCCGCATCCTGCGGATTCCAGAACCAGAGCTATTTTACCAAGGTGTTCCGGGAAAGGACCGGTGTTTCCCCTGGAAAATTCAGAAGCGGGGACCGGGCGATGGTCGGTGAGGAAAATATGTGAATGCCAGTGGGGCCGGGTGGGTTAAGATTAAAAATAATTGGCTATAAAACTTGATTATAGCCAATAGAGGCTATATAATGAAAATATAGCTTATAAAAGCTATAATATAAAAATATAGCTAAAATAGGCTATAATGAATATAACTATAAAAAACGATGAAGGTGTTAATTGTTTCAGAATGGATGGGAGGGACAGGATGTTTTTTTCTTCTGCGGGTTCTGCCTATATTGCAATCATTGGAGATATAAAAAATTCAAGGAATATTAAAAGTAGAAAACTGGCGCAGGAAAAGATGGCTGCTGTTTTGGAAAAACTGAATGAAACGTATGAGCGGGATATAGCGGCAAGGTTTATGATAACCCTGGGGGATGAATTTCAGGGGCTGTTGAGCAGCGGTAGAAATGTCCTTCGCATGATTCTGGAAATAGAGAAGGCCATGTATCCGATAAAAATCCGTTTTGGAATAGGAATTGGCACGATCACTACAGCCATCAATCCTGATATGGCCATTGGGGCGGACGGGCCGGGATATTATTATGCGAGGGAGGCTATTACTTATCTGAAGCGAAATGAGAAAAAAAGCCAGGTCGGTGTAGGAAATATCAGACTTGAGACAGCCAGTGAAAATCAGGGGATACAGGTATTGCTGAACACGATTTTATCCTTGATGGCAGTGATAAAGGAAAAATGGAGTGAGCGGCAGCGGGAAGTGATCGAGGATATGCTTGCCCATCAGGACAGCCAGGCAAATTTGGCGGCAAGGCTGGGAATTACACAGCCAACCGTGCAGAAAATACTGGCAAAGGGCAATTATTATGCGTATAAGCAGGCGATTGATACCATCGGGGAAGCGTTAAAGGAAATAGGGGGAGAATCATGATGTTTCGAGCATATTTTATGTTGTTGCTTTTGGGGCATGTGCTGGGGGAGTTTTATAGCTGGACGGGGAAAGCAGCAGAAAAAAAGAACTGCTGGAGTTGGGTTTTTATCCATGGAGTGAGTTATTTTGGAATTATGGCATTGGTGAGTCTTCCAGTAATGTCAGGTGCTGTTTTTGGTGGAGTGGCTGCAGCTTCAATACTGCATTTGTTTGTTGAATGTGCCAGGTTTATATATGTTTCCTCCAAAATGAGAAAAAACAAAATGACTAAGAGGAAAGAAAGTAATATTTTTTTGACAGACCAGTTCATCCTTGGACTATGTATAGTGGGAACCGCATTTTGGTTGACTCAAAGCGGCTCGATGCTCAAAGAGTGGGACTGTTTGAAAAAATTTTTTGATGTCTTGTGTATGGAAGAAGGCGTTTTTGTTTCCTGGGCCCTTGCATTATTGTTGATACATAAACCGGCCAATGATTTGATACAAAAGGTTTTGGCGCCATACAGACCGGAAAATAAGGATGAATATAACGATAAAAATATAGGGAGATTTATCGGTACGGTGGAGCGAATCATTATGCTCATCTTTTTGTCGATTGGACAATATTCGGCGGTTGGGTTAGTTTTGACTGCAAAATCAATCGCCAGATATGATAAAATATCGAAAGAAAAGGATTTTGCGGAATATTATTTGTTGGGGACGTTGATGAGCACTTTAATCGTCATCGTAGGTTCATTTTTCATTTAACCGGAAGGAGGGTTTTCTATGGAACAGATGTCTTTATTTGATGACCGGAAATATACGGCTCCGCTGGCCAGCCGCATCCGCCCGGCGGACCTGGATGAATTCGTGGGGCAGGAGCATTTGCTGGGAAAGGGAAAAATGCTGCGCCAGCTCATCGAGCGGGACCAGATTTCCTCCATGATCTTCTGGGGGCCGCCGGGAGTGGGCAAGACTACCCTGGCCAGTATCATCGCCGGGCGCACAAAGGCGGAATTTATCAATTTCAGCGCTGTGACCAGCGGAATCAAGGAGATCAAGGAGGTTATGAACCAGGCGGAGGAGAGCCGGAGGCTGGGAAGGCGCACGGTGCTTTTCGTGGACGAGATCCACAGGTTCAACAAGGCCCAGCAGGACGCGTTTCTGCCCTTTGTGGAGCGGGGGAGCATTGTGCTCATCGGCGCTACCACGGAGAATCCCTCCTTCGAGGTGAACGCGGCGCTTCTGTCCCGGTGCAAGGTGTTTGTGCTGCGGGCCTTAGAGCAGAAGGATCTGGAGCAGCTTTTGCGCAATGCCCTGAAGCATCCGGCTGGCTATGGGAACCAGCGTATCCGCATAACCGAAAGCCAGATTGCGGCTATCGCGGCCTTCGCCAACGGGGACGCCCGGACGGCCTTAAATACCCTGGAAATGGCGGTGACCAACGGGGAGATTAGTCCCGAGGCCATCACGGTGACGGACCAGGGGCTGGAGCAGTGTATCAGCAGAAAATCCCTGCTGTATGACAAGACGGGGGAGGAGCATTACAATCTGATCTCGGCCCTCCATAAATCCATGCGGAATTCTGACCCGGACGCGGCCATCTACTGGATGTGCCGGATGCTGGAGGGAGGGGAGAACCCCCTCTACATTGCCCGGCGGTTGATTCGCTTCGCCAGCGAGGATATTGGCATGGCGGACAGCCGGGCCCTGCAGGTGGCGGTGGCGGCCTACCAGGCCTGCCATTTTCTGGGGATGCCCGAATGCGACGTGCATCTGACCCATGCGGTGACCTATCTCTCCCTGGCGCCAAAATCCAACGCCCTGTATGCGGCCTGCGAGGCGTGCAAGAAGGATGTGCGCACGCTGCGGGCGGAGCCGGTGCCCTTACAGCTTCGCAACGCGCCCACGAAGCTGATGAAGGAGCTTAGCTACGGCAAGGGCTACGAGTATGCCCACGACACGGAGGAAAAGCTGACCCATATGGAGTGCATGCCGGAATCCTTAAGGGAACGCAGGTACTATCATCCCACGGAGCAGGGGGAGGAAAAGGAGGCGAAGGAGCGGCTGAGACGGATCATGGATTGGAAAGAGGACCGGCCTCCAGACAAAAACAGTCACTAGTTGAATATTTCCCCACACCATGAAAAGTATCCGTTACTGTAAAAAATACCTGGCGGAAGGACATTTACCTTTTGACCCCGGCAGTATCTTGTGATAGTATAGACAGAGAAACTTTTTTAACGGCGGCTTCGTACATATGGAAGGAAATCAATCATGCTGTTGGATTTTTTGCTGAATTTAGACGGGAAAATTTTACTATTTATCCAGGAATATCTGCGGTTTCCCTGGCTGACGGGCGTCATGCGCTTTATCACCAGCCTCGGTGACGGCGGGATCATCTGGATCGTGCTGGCGGCGGTCTTTATCTGTACCAAACGGTACCGGAAGACGGGAACGGCCATGGCGGTGGCGCTTCTGATCGGCTATCTTGTCACGAATCTGATCCTGAAAAATCTGGTGATGCGGGTGCGTCCCTATGACGCCATCGCCGGATTACAGGCGCTGATCGGACCCCTGCGGGACAGCTCTTTCCCTTCAGGCCATGCCACCAGCTCCATCGCGGCGGGCTTCGTGGTGCTGCGGGGAAGTCCCCGATATATCGGAATCCCGGCCTTTGTGCTGGCAGTGCTGATCTGCTTAAGCCGTCTGTATCTGGGGGTGCATTATCCCACGGACGTGCTGGCCGGGGCGCTGATCGGGCTGTTTGCGGCCTTCAGTGCCAAATATGTGGTGAAGACGTGAGCGCGGCCTTCGGTCCACATGCGGCGGAGGCTGTGAGAACTGCCCTTCGGGCCATGTGCGGCGGAGGTTGTGAGAACTGTCCTTCGGGCCATGCGGACGAGGGTTAGGCAGAACTGAGGAAAGGAAAAGGGTGAGACAGGATGGGCGTGATCATATGGATCATCATTATCGTTTGGGTTGTCTATGCGGTGTCAAAAGGAAAGAAGCAGAGCCGGAATCAGGGAAATTCGCAAAGCATGCGGCGGATGGGCGATATGCAGCAGAAGGCGCAGATCAATCGTGGGCAGACGCCCTATAGAGGACAGCCGGTGAAACAAAACAGCCGGAGCGCGGAGCCGGATATTCTGGCCCGCGCCAAGGCTTCGGTGAATGAGGATTTCTCCGTGGAGGGCGGTCAGACTCCGTCAGGAGGAAAATATACCGCCAATATGGGTCAGACTCCGCTTGGCGGGAAATCTGCCGCCGACATGGGTCAGACCCCGCCTGGCGGGAAATATGCCGCCGGCCCCAGACAGAGTCAGATAGAGGCCCAGCGGGAATTGAAGGCGCGGCTGGCGAAGAAGTACAAAAGTGCCGCGAGAACGGATATTTTGCAGCGGGCCAAGGCATCAGTGGCCGAGGATTTTACAGAGGACGAGATAGAGGAGTCTTACGGCGCTGCGGAGGTTTCCGGCGCAGAGAATCCGGTCTTTCCGGCTGCGGGCGGGCCTATGAGCAATTGGCCCGGCGGGACTATGAGTGATTTGTCCAGCGGGAAGCAGGAGGGAGGAGCTTCTTATCAAGCGGCGGATATTGCCGGGAGCTGGGAGAACGGTTCGGAGGAGTTCATGAGGGAAATTCAGGATCTGATGATCAAGGGGCCGGATACGGACATTGCTTTTGAGCGGGATTTTGTGTCCGAGGGGCTGGATCTGCTGAACCGGATTCAGGTCTAGTACAAAAGTCTGGTTGTCCGTTGCCTTTGCGGTACGCGGATGCAGAAAACAGAATGATTTTTAGCTTGGAAGGAAGGATTTTGTATGCCACAGGGAGAGCCGAGAAGCGGTGAAAAATACCGCCATTTTAAAGATAAGCTGTACCAGATCGTCACGGTGGCCACACACTCGGAAACGGGAGAGCGGCTGGTCATCTATCAGGCATTGTATGGAGACTACGGCGTTTACGCCAGGCCCTACGATATGTTTGTCAGTGAGGTGGATCACGAGAAATATCCGCAGGTGAAGCAGAGATTCCGGTTTGAGCTGGCGGACCCGGAGCGGGATGCGGCGCAGGCAGATAGCCGGGAGACCTCTTCCGCCGGGCAGCCGGGGAGGGTTCCCGGCCAGGCGGCAGGAAAGAAAACCATTGAAGACCTATTGATGGACTTCTATGATGCCAGAACCTATGAGGAGAAGTATCAGATCCTTCTGGATATGCGGGAGGACATCACCGACGTGATGATCAACAATATGGCTGTGGTCCTGGATGTGGTGATCGAGGAAGGGCCGCTGGAGCGCCGGTATGAGGAGCTGCAGCAATGCGTCAAGACCTACCGGCAGTATGAGGCCAGTCGTTTCTGAGAAGACTTGCCGGCGGTATGGGGCCAGCCGGTTCTGAGAAGACTTGCCGGCGGTATCAGCCGCTTCTGAGCATTCGTAACGGTTCGTGTCTGAACGGTTGCAGGAATCCTTATTTCTTAGGCAACCCCTGCCGGGACAGGCTGCTGTTGTGGTAAGCGCCCGAAAAGGTCACATCCTCCCCGAACCAGTCCGGCGGGCAGAAGGCGTTGGCGGCCTCCTCCGAGTCAAATTCCACCTCGGCCAGCATCAGGGGCGCCAGGGCGCCTTCAAAGACATCCAGCTCAATGGTGAGGTTATTTTGCAAGGGAATTCGGTATCTCTTCTTTGTGATGAGGCGTCCGTCTGCTTTTTCCCGCAAATGCAGGTAGGCCTCCTGGGTGAGGGGGAGGTTGTACTCCTCCCGGACCATCAGGCCGTCGGACTTGTAGGTCAGATAATATTCTTCGCCCTGGCGGCGGATGCGCACCACCGGGCGGGTGCAGAGATAGCCCTGCTCGATCTGCTGCACGGGATAGGACGCGTAGTCCTCCGGCAGTCTGTGAATCAGATATTTTCGTTCGATTTCCATGGGGTCCTCCTGAAAAATGATTTTTAATCTTCGATCTGGTGTAAGGTCTGCGCGATCATGCAAAAACAGGCTTCCAGCCGGGCCAGCTTTTCGCGTTCCCCTTCGCTCAGGTGCAGCATATGGAAAGGGGTGGAGATGACGTTCTCCGCTTTCTTAAGTGTGTCACGAAGAATGTCTATGTATGCGTTTGCCAGGGCGGGGGCTTCTTCCGGCGGAGCTTCCCGGTTTCTCTTCCGATAGGTTCCGCGCTCCATACATTCGTAGTCCGGGGTATTGGTCACCAGAGACCGCAAGGCGCCTGTAAGCATGCCGTCGGTATAGCGAACTCCGGCATCGGCAAAACGGTTGGCGTAGGAAAATAATTCCTGCCTGGAATGGGGCAGACCGTCGGCCAGCAGCTCCCGGTAGCTTTTTCTGATTTTCTCTGCGTTGGATAGTGCTTCCATCTCTTGCCTCCTTGTGAATTTGTTGCGTTTTCTGCGCTTTTTGTATTGTACTATCTCTACTAGTCTTAACAATACCTCGCCAAGCAGAAACTATTATACCATGTCCACTAAGCTCGAAAACACCTCGCTAAGTGGCCAGGTATTAGTTCTGCTAGGCTCGAAAATACCTTGCCAAGCAGAAACTATTATAGCATATCCCGGAACAATGATCAATTAAAATTTAAAAGAAAAATTAAAGGTTTAATTTTTATGATTAAAATTAATGAAAAGATCATGTTTGTTACAGAACGCATCATGAACGGATTTTACGAAATTTATGTGCTATAATGTAAATACTTGAAGAATGCGAGCCGAAGGTGAAGCATGAACTTAGTGAGAGCAATAATCAGGAGGAAAGCTCATGGAATATAAGAATGCGCGAAATGTCCTGCCGGAGGAACTGATCCAAAAGATACAGGAATATGTGCAGGGAGAGTATTTGTATATCCCGGTGAAAGACAGGCTGCCGTTTCGGCTGACTGCCTGTTATAGAAATGAGCTGGACAGGCGGGACGCACATATCTATACGAAATATCTGGAGGGGCTGGATGTGGCGGGGCTTGCGGGAATGTATCATCTTTCAGAGCCGAGCATCAGAAGGATCATCAGAAAGCAGAGGGAGGACGGTCAAGAAATGAAAGACCGGATAGAAAAAGTCTTAAAGTGCTGGGACCTGCAAAATCAACCCATCAGGCAGGTCTATCCCACAGCCTGGCAGATCGGCGGGTATTTTTCTTTCCGCAAAGCTGCCGGGAAGCAACATTGTCCAAATTCAGGATGCGGCGGACCTTGCCAAAACCATGGGAACCGTAATTGCCAGGCTGCATCGTGCCCTGCTTGGGTGCGAGAGAAAGGTATCCGCCTATGACAATAGCCTGTTAGAGGAATTGAAGGGATGGATCTTTGAGACCTTTGAAGAAAGCCGCTGGACGTACATAAGCCGGGAAGAGTATGAGGCGCTGGTAAAACGGTTGGAAAAATGGTATGACAGACTGCCGGTGCAGTTGATTCACAGGGATGTTCATTTTGGGTAGCGCTGCTGCCGGAGGAAAAGGAGGCTGTGCCCTGCGTGATGGAGGCCATTGAACTGCTGTTTACCGCATATTTTATGAATTGTAAGGATGAGCGGTGCGCACAAGACGCGTTTTCTATTTATGAATTTGTGAGGGCCAGCGAGGAGGAGATCACAGCGAGACTGCCATAGATATTCGTAGAATAAAAGCCCGGATATTTTAAGACAAGTCCCTGCGGAAGACAAAAGCCCCTGCAGGGGACAAAAATCCCCCTGCAGGAGACAAAAATCCCCCCTGCGGGCACTGCCCGCAGGGAGGATTTTTGGGGCATGCTGCTGTTACTGCATACCGCCGGACATCTGCTGTTCCTGCTTCATGATCATTTTTTTAACCATCTCTCCGCCGATGGAACCAGCCTGAGCTGAGGTCAGTTCTCCGTTATAACCCTCTTTCAAAGGTACGCCGATCTCAGAAGCCACTTCCTGCTTGAAACGGTACATTGCTTCCTTTGCCTCTGGTACTGCCATTCTGTTTGTGCTAGATCCGGAATTGTTAGTCATTCGAATCACCTCCAAATGTTTTCAATATAGTTTTCTGCAAAGATAAGTATCACTTACCTTGGTGTTATTATTTACCGCAGAAAAAAATATATGTTGGAAGTTTTTGTAAACAGAGGGCGGGAGGGACTGCGCTTGACAAAATGAAAAATTCCTTGACACCCGCGTATCCTCCTGCTACAATAAAATCACATATCAGGGCAGATTCTTGTACCGTTTCGGTAAGAAATCCCCATATGGATCAAACTGAAGACACGGTGGGGGATGCGAAACAAAAAGAAGCGGACAGATCTCTTGCTAAGATGTTTCTTCCTTCACCAGCAAGTGCACCTTCGGATGTCATTCAGAGGAAACAAAGAAACGCCCTACGGACAGGGTGAATTCGCCTACAGGCGAAGAGCGGGCCCCCTGTGGGAGCATATCTGGGTGTCGTTCGACAGACATGGAAAGGAGAAGCTGTATGGCAAGAAGAAAACTGGAAGAATTGAACCTGTTGGATGATTTTTTATTTGGTTCCGTGGTATCCTATCCGGGAATCGGGGAGCAGTTTGCGCGAATCCTTCTGCGGATCATTTTTCATAGGGAATTCGGGAAACTGACGGTGATTTCCCAGAAAAATTATTATGGCATTGATACTGACAAGCATGGAGCCAGATTGGACGTGTACCTGGAGGAACAAGAATTGCCTCAGGATTCTTTCGAAAACGTGACGGTCTACGATGTGGAGCCGGAACAGAAAAATTCGGAGAAGGTGGTGACATCCCTGCCCAGGCGGGTCCGCTTTTACCATGCCAGGATCGATGCGGGAAGCCTTGAATCCGGCACGGATTATCACACGTTGAAAAATGTAGTCATTATTATGATAACGCCCTATGATCCATTCGGATTAAACCGGATGGTTTACACCATACAAAACGGCTGTGTGGAGGAACCGCAGATGCCTTATGATGATGGGGCGAAAACTTTGTTTCTCTATACGAGAGGTGCCGCCGGAAATCCGCCAGAGGAATTGCGGCAGCTGCTGTTGTATTTTGAAGATACCAGGGAGGCCAACGCCAGCAATAAGGATTTGAGAGAGATTCAGTCTATGGTAGAGACTGTGAAACGGGACAAGGAGGTGTCGGTGGGCTATATGAAGATATTTGAGATGGAGGAAATGCTGCTGGACCAGGGTCGGCAGGAAGGCAGAAAAGAAGAACAGGCCAATACGGAGAGAGAGCGCAGGCGCGCGGAAGCCGCGGAGGAGGAGCTCCGCCTTCTGAAAGAGGAACTCAGACGGTTAAAAAAGCAGTAAAATGATTCAAACAGAGTGAAGAAGGAGGAATTTTCATGAGCAAAATAGGCGTATTTCTGGCCCAGGGGCTGGAGGAGATTGAAGGCTTGACGGTGGTGGATCTTCTGCGCCGGGCAGGAGTGGAAGTGGTGACGGTTTCCATTTCCGGGGAAAAAGAAGTGACGGGCTCCCACAATATTACGGTTCTGGCGGACGCGCTGTTTGAGGATGTGGATTTTGCCGGGCTGGACGGGGTGGTGCTGCCGGGAGGCATGCCGGGAACCACCAACCTCATGGAGCATGGGGGCGTCAATGAAGTCATCCGGGATTTTGGCGGGAAGCAGAAGCTGGTGGCGGCCATCTGCGCGGCGCCCAGCGTGCTGGGACAGGCCGGGCTCCTGAAGGGGAGAAGGGCGGCCTGCTATCCGGGCTTTGAGGAGAAGCTGACGGGGGCGGATGTCAGCACCGACGAGGTGGTGCGGGACGGACATATCGTCACCAGCCGGGGCATGGGAACGGCCATCCCCTTTGGACTGGCGCTGACAGCCTATTTCCTGGGACAGGAGAAGGCGGACGCACTGGGAAGATCCATTATTTACAGGTGCGGGGAGCTTTGACGGGAAGCACCGTATTTCAGAGGAGATTTGAGGATGGCGGAGACAGAGCAGTATCGGGTACCCTGTGTGTATCCTTGCAGCAAAGTAAATAAAGTGATACAGGTGGAGGTCCCCGGCTCCAAGAGCATCACCAACCGGGCTCTTTTGCTGGCAACTCTGGCGGAGGGCACCAGTGTCTTAAGAGGTGCCCTGTTCAGCGACGACTCCCGTCATTTCCTCTCCTGCGTGCAGGAGCTGGGCTTTGCGGCGGAGGCAGAGGAGGAAGAAAAAATTGTCACAGTCACGGGGCTGGGCGGGAAGGTGCCGAAGAAGGAGGCTTCCATCTATGTGGGAAGCGCCGGGACGGCGGCCCGGTTTCTGAGCGCTTATCTGGGCGTGTCCCACGGAATCTACCATCTGGACGCCTCCCCCCAGATGCGGCGCCGTCCCATGGCGCCGCTGCTTACGGTTCTTGAGGAGCTGGGCTGTCAGGTGCGCTGTGAAAAAGAGGAGGGGCATTTTCCCTTTACCCTTACATCCAACGGCTTTCAGGCGGCGAAGATGACTGTGGACATCGGGGACAGCAGCCAGTTTTTGAGTGCTCTTCTGATCGCGTCGGCCTTAGCAGAGGAGGATGTGAGCCTCCGGGTGGTGGGAAGCCATGGCATGGCCTACATCCGCATGACAGAGAAAATGATGGAGCAGTTTGGGGTGCGGGCGGAGCGCATGCCGTTGGCTGGCCAGGAAGCGGAGCGCATGCCGTTGGCTGGGCAGGAAGCGGAGCGCATACCGTTGGCTGGCCAGAAAGCGGAGTGTACAGTCTGCTACAGGATTCAGGGCGGACAGCGGTACCGGGCCAGGGAGTATCAGATCGAGCCGGATGTGTCGGCGGCCTGTTATTTTTATGCGATGGCGCCGCTGCTCGGCATCTCCGTAAAGGTGCGTCATGTGCATTTTGACTCCCTTCAGGGCGACGTGGAGTTTTTGCGCATTTTGGAGCGCATGGGGTGTCAGGTCAGGGAGGAGGCCGAGGGAATCCGGGTCAGCGGACGGGACGGCGGAAGCTTTCAGGGGATTGAGGCGGACATGTCCGCCTGCTCTGACCAGGCCATCACCTTGGCGGCGCTGGCTCCCTTCGGGGACAGTCCCACCACCATCACCGGCATCGGCCATATCCGGCTGCAGGAGAGCGACCGGATGCTTGCCATCGTGACGGAGCTTAAGAGGCTTGGAATCCGCTGCGAGATGGGGACGGATTTTATTCGGATTTATCCGGGAGAGCCCACGGGCGGCCTGGTGGAGACCTATGAGGATCACCGGATGGCCATGGGCTTTTCGCTGATCGGCCTGCGGGCGGAGGGGATCGCGATCAAGGACCCGGCGTGCTGCCGCAAGACCTTTGAAACTTATTTTCAGGTTCTGGAGGAAGTGGCGGGGCAACTGCGTTAGCCTTAAGACTCTGGCGGGACAACCGCGTCAGCTCGAAGGCTCTGGCGGGACAGCGGCGTCCGCCTTAAGGCTTTGCCGGGAAAAGAGTTGAAAAAGTGCTGCTCGCGGATGATAGGGGAACCATACGGGAACACTGTTCTCGGAGGTGATGAGATGTGCCACAGAGGAAAGCAGGGCAGGAAAGAGGAGGAGATCCGCAGCCGCCAGGAAGATCTGGAACGGTTTAACAGCGTGACAAGAAGCGTGAAGCCGGAAAATCAGAATCAGGCCCACAATGTCCGCAAGGAAGGGATCGGGCCGATCAATCAAAAACGGTAAAGAGAAAAAAGGCAGAAAGTAGTCCCGGAAGCGCAGATCCTTCCGGGACTGTTTTTTATTTTCGGAACGTTCACCGAACTTTCTTATGGAACGAAATGCTTTTTTATAGGAGAGGCTATAAATTCCCCTGAGAAATCAGCTCAGGATGCTTCCTCTTCGTTCTCGGTTTTTTCCGGGAGCCGCAGGAAGATCTTGTTGATGCGCTTCTTATCCATATCCTCCACCCGGAAATAGATGTGGTCCTCGGTGGTGATATTTTCTCCCACTGTGGGCAGGTGGTCCAGAAGGCCGATCAGGTAACCGCCGATGGAATCGTAGTCCTCGGAGGTCAGATTCAGATCCAGCGCCTCGCTTAGATCCGTCAGGTTCATGGAGCCCTGAACCATATATTCCAGGTCGTTTATTTTCTGAATGGGGTCCTCCTCGTCGCCGTCGTACTCGTCCCGGATCTCCCCGACGATTTCCTCCAGCAGATCCTCCAGGGTGATCAGTCCGGAGGTGGCGCCGTATTCGTCCAGAACGATGGCGATGTTGTTGCAGGACTGCCGCATTTCCAAAAGCAGCTCCGAGGTGCTCTTGTGCTCGTAGGTATAGTAGGGTTTTCGGAGAATATCCCGCACGCAGAAGCTGTCCCGGTCCTCGCAGAGGAGCAGGTCCTTCATATTGATGATGCCGATGACGTTGTCCGAGGATTCCTCGTATATGGGAAGCCGTGTGTAGTGGTCCTCACGGAAAATGGCGAGCAGCTCGTCGTAAGTACTGTTGATGTCCGCAAATGTCATATCGATCCTGGGCACCATGACATCCTTGGCCTGGGCGTCTCCGAAATCGAACACGTTGTTGATCATTTCCCGCTCTTCCGTCTCAATGACGCCGTCCTCGTGGCTTACCTCCACAATGGTGCGCAGATCGTCCTCCGTCAGAGAATTCTGCGTCTCATTGGGCTTTACGCGAAGCAGAAATAAAACCCCCAGGGAGGTCTTGTTGACGAGGAAGATAATGGGAGTGAAGACCTTCATAAAAAAGCTGACAACGCCTGAGTAGGCAAGGGCGATACCGTCTGCGTGTACCGCTGCCAGAGTTTTCGGCGAGATCTCTCCGAAGATCAGGATCAAAAAGGTGATGATGCCGGTGGCGACGCCTACCGCCGCGTTTCCAAACGCGTTGATGGCCAGAGTTGTGGTCAGGGAGGAGGCGGACAGGTTCACGATATTGTTGCCCACCAGGATGGCGCTTAACATTTTGCCGGAGTTGTCCGTAATTTTAAGCACCCGCCTGGCTCTGACATTTCCGTCCTCCGCCAGGGTTCTCATTTTGATTTTGCTGCAGGTTGTCAGTGCGGTCTCCGCCGAGGAAAAAAATCCCGACAGGCCGATCAATACGATCAAGACAATGAGCTGCGCGACGACACTAGGGTCCAAGTTAAAGTTCTCTCCTTTCAGATGGTCCGCTTTGCGGACGTGTGTGTTGTTTTGCTGAAAAATATTCAGCTATTCACCACTATAAGGGAAAATGGAGGGAATTGCAAGAAATTCATAAAAATTTTAGAAATCAG
>CALWDR010000036.1 GCA_944376745.1 uncultured Lachnospiraceae bacterium | reverse complement strand
AAAGCGATTGCGTACTATAAGATGTTTTTTAAAAACAGAAAGCAGTCACTCAAGGAGAATATTGCTAGAGAAGTTGCCTATTTTCAAAGGCGTATTGCTGAAGGCGATTGCTTAATGTACATCGGAGAAAGCTATGGCGAACGGGCTTATGTGACAACTGGGCGTGAAGCTTATCATAATGTCTATATCGATCTAAGTGGAAAGAGCAGCCGGCAACTGGCAAACATTGCTATTGTAAAGCAGAAAATTGAAGAGGATTTCGTAAGTTTTAAGTTGCGTATGTTCTTTCAATTAATGCTGGACTATTCTATCCTGAGTGAAGATGAGTACTATGAAATTCTTTATGGAACGACAGATAGGAAAAAAATATATCTTGTAAAGACAGGTTTGACAATCAACTTAATCAATCGGCTAGAAAAAGATAACCAGCTGCAAAATATTACATTTGATAGAAATGGAAACCTCGTCACAAATGCTTTGTTTGATGCTTACCTGAAAGGAGCCGACGATTTTTATAGATTTGAACTTAGCCGTTTTCTTTAATTTCCTCGTTTTTTGATATTGATGATTCGAAAAAAGACTCGTAAGAGCATTGAACTCATGTTTGTTTAGTTGTTAGCAGTGGGTATCTTTTATCCATACTTCAATGGAAAACTCGATATGTTCGAGAGAGTCAAATGGTTAGTATATGCTTTAGGGGCTAGACATAAGTTAAATAAAAAGCTAAGAAGAATCTCATAAAAATAGCTCGCGAAAATGCGAGCTATTTTTATGAAAATATATTCATTAAAGTGTTATTTTCTAGATCGGTAATATTATACAAATGCTTCATCGAATTGAATGTTTCATGTAGATTACGCTTAGCGTCTTTCCAACCAAGACCATCGGTAATCCAGACGAATTCGACGCCAAATGTTTTTGCAGATTCCTCCGCAATCATTTTATATGAACGTGAGGTTTCGTTTAACTTTGAACCACTGCTCGCGTAGAAGTTTGTTTCTATTAGAAAAACCTTGGAGTCAGTCTTCACGACAAAATCCCAACGTTTAGTGGACGTGTTCTCTCCAGATAGCATAGAGAGATCGAGATTCCATCTGTTCTCAATCTCAGTAATATACATTTCTTTATAATATTCAACGTCGGCTTTCTTAATATAACCTTCTACAAGATTTTCCATCTGATGCCCGCCGCGATTCTTTCGGCCATTGCTATCAAGCCCAACTTCTACGCCAATTGCGTAGTCGTATAGATTATTAATAAGGTGATTTGCGATTAGATCAAATAGTCCTGTTTTCTCCATGAAAACAATATATTCATCTAGCGAATTCGTTTGTTTTAGAAAATTATATATGTGAGCACCGGAGTCATCCTGTGCATATATTTCCGCTTGCCTGACGGCTAAGAGCGTTGGAACGCAATGTAACACGGACGGGTATTGAATGGTCAGATTCTTAAAATCCTGTTGAATATTTTTTGAACCGATAAGAGAGTTCATGAGATTTAATTCAACTTTAAATCTCCCGGCGTTTTCATATACCTTCTGAAAATTGACATAATAATCGTAGCTGTTTATGCATTCACGCATTGTTCCGAGCCATTTTTCAAAATCTCTCACATCACCTCCTGAATTCTTTTTCTTGATAATATCATATATTCTTTTGAGATATCTATGCCAATGTAGTGGCGGTTGTTCTGAATTGCTGCTACGCCAGTCGTAGAGCTACCACAGAATGGATCTAGGACTAGGTCACCTTCATTTGAAGATGCTCTAATGATCCGATCGAGAAGATAAATAGGCTTTTGGGTTGGATGTTTTCCGAAGACTTTCTCGGCTTTTGGGGTCGTGGTGCCTGCCCACACATCCTTCATTTGCCTACCACCGTTTTCTTCTTTCATTACTGTATAATTGAATGTATGTCTAGACTTCTTTAAATTCTTCCTTGCCCATATTATGGTTTCAGTGCTATGGGTAAAACAGCGACACGCCAGGTTTGGTGGAGGATTCGTCTTTTGCCAGGTGATATTGTTTAAAATTTTAAAGTTGTTTTCTTCAAGGGCCATTCCGACGCTGTAGATATTGTGAAGAGTGCCGCTTACCCATATGCTTCCGTCAGGGGAGAGGATGCGATAACACTCTTTTATCCATGCTCTATTGAAATTATATTTATCAGTTAGTCCATTGGATTTATCCCAAGAGCCCTTGTTGACGCTAGCCATTTTTCCGGATTTACAAGTTATTCCGTCATTGCTGAGAAAATATGGAGGATCGGCGAAAATTAAATCAATCGACTCGTCCTCAATCTTTTTTAAGAGCTTCAGGCTGTCGCCTTTATAAAGAGTGGCTCCGTTCTTCGAATAGTATGGTTTAGGTAGCTTGCGCTTCATCTTGGAGATAATTCGTGATTATAACTTCTTTTCCGGTTCGGCCATTACCGTTCCGATTAACACTTCTACGGGCGGCTATCGGTGTAATATTGAAGCCTTTGTATAATTCATGGACTAGTTCGACATTATTGTTGCTAAGCATTAACTTAGCGCCTTTTTCGTCGAGCTTTTTGAAAAGATCTGCTAGGCGAACGTGATTTTCGTAAGAAAATCCCTCCTTCGTATAGTCTACAAAATTCGCGGTTTTGCTTTCAGGAATATATGGTGAATCGAAATATACGAAATCGCCAGCCGAAACGTCTCGACATGCGTCTTCAAAATCGCCAGTAAGAATTATTGCGCCAGATCTATTCAAATAATTGCAATTTGTGGAAGATATGAAGCTCATGAAGAAATGGGCCGACATGGGATTCTGGTCCAGAAGCGTTCTCTCCGACACCACGGATCCTTTTGAACGGTATGATAACGGCTTGTTTGTGGCAATGCCCTCCGGCAATAACCCCAATAAGTTTACCACCCGTGTGGAAACCTGGTCTACGGCTCATCCTGACTGGGAGACGGCTTATTATACTTTTCGGGAAGAGGATGGTTATGTATGGTCTAATGTGCCTACCGCTGATGCCACCGCTATTACAAAAGACTGTGAGAACCCGGAGAGAGCTATGAAGGCTCTGGAGCTGCTGGTGATGGACGAGGAGTTAAATCTTCTGACTCAGTATGGCATTAAGGGCGTGCACTATGAAGTGGCTGAGGATGGCACTTATAAGAATCTGGATCCCAGCTTTGGTTATGAAGCTTTGAATGCGTGGTCTTTGAGAAATCCCGAGTATAAGCTGGCAAACGGCCAGGGCGGTATACTCATGCAGGAAATGTTTGACCACTATGAAGAGGTCGTAGAGGAAAAAGGCACTCCCAGCGTGGATCCTTTCGGATCTTTCACGGAAGACTATAACGCTTATTCCGCTGAAAAGGCGGCAGTGGACGATGTCTGCAGTGAATATCTGGAGCCTTTAAAGCAGGGGCTGGTCGATGATGTGGACGCCGCAGTTGAAACTTTTCGTGAGAAGGTGACGGCGGCTGGCCTGGATGTGGTACGAGAGGGCTGGAAAGAGCAGTGGCTGGCTTATTTGGAGGAGAACGGTCTGTAAGAGATTCTTAATAAGGATGTAAAAATGATATCAGGTTCCCGCGGTCATGCCTGTATGAAAAAGTATGGCTGCGGGAACGAGTCGAGGCTGCCATGCAAAAAAGCTTTTTGCATGGCAGCCTCTTGCAATCGGTGGTTTCGCGAGTAAATAACAACTTGTTTTTTGAAAAATTTCATGATATGCTGGTCTTATGACGCAGGGGGCAGGAGGTATCCTGACCCTGCGATACAAATAAAAAATGGAAAGAGAAAAGGTTTTATTGTGAGAGGCGGCGTATTTATGAAGGCACAGGAGCTTGTGGAGAAATTTGAACAGCCGGGAAGCGAGTACAGGGGAAAGCCCTTCTGGTCCTGGAACGGAGAGCTTAAGAGGGAAGAACTTTTACGGCAGATCCATGTGATGAAGGAGATGGGCTTCGGCGGTTATTTTATGCATTCCAGAACCGGGCTGATCACGGAGTATCTGGGGGAGGGATGGTTTGAACTGATCAATGCCGGCGCGGACGAGGGAGAACGGCTGGGGATGGAGGCCTGGCTCTATGACGAGGACCGCTGGCCCTCGGGAAGCGCGGGGGGCATGGTCACGGAAAATCCGGCATACAGGATGAAGTCCCTGGTGGTATCGGAAATGACGCCCTTTGTCTTTGAAGAAAGGCTCAGACGGCTGAACGGGTCCGGGAAAATGGCGGACCAGGAGGATTCCGTTAGCCATGAGCTGATTGGGGTGTTCGCGGCCAAAATTGACGGCATCAACGTCAGTATCTATGAAAAGGCGGAGCCGGAAACGGTGGCGGCTGTTCTGGAACGGCTGGCCCGGGAGTACGAGAAAGAACCGGGAGAGTGGAAGGTGCTTACATTTTCCATTGTGCCCGATGATTGCAATTCCAATTATAACGGAAATACCTACGTTGACACCATGAACCGGGAAGCGGTGGAGCAGTTCCTGAAGCTGACCCATGAGCAGTATCGGGAACATTGCGGGGGGCGGATGGGAACCTCCATCCGGGGAATCTTTACGGATGAACCCCACAGGGGAAAGGGGATGGGCGACCTTAAGACGGAGGACGGGGTCACCACCTGTTCCGTGGCCTGGACCGATGATCTGTTTGAAGAATTTTTCCTCTGGTACGGCTATGACGCCAGAGAGGTGCTGCCGGAGTTGTTTTACCGGCCGGGCGGGGAGAGGCTGGCTCCGGTGAAACACGACTATTTTGATCTGGCGGACAATCTGTTTCTGGAGCGGTTTGCCGCTCCCATCAGCCGCTGGTGCAGGGAAAATGGCATGATGTTCACCGGGCATGTGCTGCATGAGGACTTTCTCACCAGTCAGGCGGCGCCTCACGGTTCTCTCATGCGTTTTTATCCTTATATGGACTATCCCGGCGTGGATGTGCTGGGGCAAAACAATACCTGCTACTGGACGGTGAAGCAGCTTACCTCCGCCGCCAGACAGACCGGCAAGAAATGGCTTTTGTCGGAGCTATACGGCTGTACCGGGTGGGATCTGACCATGAAGGGCCACAAAGCGGAGGGGGACTGGCAGACGCTTCTGGGGATCAATCTGCGCTGCCCGCATCTGTCCTGGTACACCATGGAGGGGGAAGCCAAGCGGGATTATCCGGCCAGCATTTTACATCAGTCTCCCTGGTATCCTTATTATAACGGTGTGGAGTCGTATTTTGCCCGGTTCGGCGTTTTGATGACCGAGGGAAAGCCGCTCTGCGACGTGCTGGTGTTGAATCCGGTGGAATCGGCCTGGTCCCAGTGCTATCTGGGGTGGGCGGACTGGATCTTCCCCCGGTCCCCGGAGGTGCAGAAGCTGGAGGAGCGCTACGAAGCCCTGTGTCGGATCTTACTGGGAAATCAGATCGATTTTGACTATGGAGAGGAACAGATGATGGCCTCCATGTGCCGCATTGAGCATTCGCAGACAGGAGAAGTGCTGCTCTGGGTGGGGCAGGCGGCCTACCGGGTGGTGCTGGTAAGCGGGATGACGACCATGCGCTCCACCACCCTTGCCATTTTAGAGAAATTCCTTCAGGCCGGGGGAAAGGTGGTCTTCGCCGGAGCCGTGCCGGAGTATCTGGACGCGCGGCGCAGCGGCGCGCCGGCTGCGCTGGCCGGGCAGGCGGTGCAGGTATCTTTTTCGGAGGAGGAGATCGTAAAGGCGATTCGGGAGCGTTCCGGCATCTATGCGGAGGTACGAAGGGCGGACGGCGCTCCCGAGAGGGAGGTGTTCCTGCAAATGCGGGACTACGGCTTTGGCCGTGTCGTGGCGGTGCTCAATACAGACAGGGAAATGGAAAAGAAGGATCTGCGGCTTACATGCCGTGCGGGGGAAGCCTGCCACTGCCAGCTCTGGGATATGGAGACGGGAGAACGCCTGGACGCCGACGATCTTCTGAGCCGGGAGGGGGACTGCCTTGTGCTTTCCTTTTCCCTTCCGGCTGCCGGGACCAGGGCTTTCGTCCTGACCGGGGAGAAGGAGGAGGGCTTAAAGCCCCTTCCCATGGAAGAAGAAATCCTGACGGAGCTTGCAATTACCGGCTCCTTCCCCTATCTGTTGTCCGAGGAAAATGCCTGCGTTCTGGATTTCGTCCGCTGGCGCTGGGCGGACGGCCCGTGGAGCGAGGAACAGGAGATTTTAAAGGCCGATATGGCCGTCCGGGATTCCCTGGGGCTGGAATACCGGGGCGGCGAAATGCTGCAGCCCTGGTTTGAAAAGAAGAAGGGTCTTTCCTCCTACGGGGAGTTGGAGTTGGAGTATAGATTTTACATTGAGGACCTGCCGGAGGGCAAAGTGACTCTGGCCGGGGAGCGCCCGGAGCGGATGCGCTATGCGGTGAACGGAATCCCGGTAAAGCAGACGGAACCGCCGGAGGTTTGGATCGACGACTGCTTTAAGCGGATGGAGCTTCCGGAGGGCGCTCTTAAGGCGGGCCGCAACACCATTTCCGTAAAAACGGTCTACACCAGTCTCACCAACCTGGAGGCGGTGTATCTGCTTGGCAGCTTCGGAGTGCGGATCGACGGACATCGCTGTTTCCTGACAAAGATGCCGCAGAAGCTGGGATACGGAAATCTCTCCGGGTATGGGCTGCCTTTTTACACCGGCGAGGTCACGTATCTTCTGAATGCCGGGGATTATGAGGCAATGGGCCCTCTGGGGGAAGGCGAGCGGGTGGTGCTCTCCCCGAAAGCCTTTGCCGGGAGCATGATGAAGGTCCTGGCGGCCGGACAGGAAGCGCGCCTGTACTGGGAGCCTTTTGAGGCGGATGTGACGGAGGCGGTTGCCCGGGGGGAGACCATTTGGGTCACCGTGGTGGGCCACCGGCGGAACCTGTTCGGACCCCTGCACCTGCTGCCCAGAACCGGCAATTCCTACGGGCCCATGCACTATGTGACCACGGGGGAAAACTGGTCGGAGGATTACGCCCTGGTGGACAGCGGGCTTGGGGGGATCGTATTAAAAAAGAAGAAACAGGCATAGCGGAAAAAGGCTGCCGGGATGAGCCGTTTACGGACATACGGACGGATTTGTCAAAAATTTTCTTGCGCATGCTCTGCCGAAGGAGTTCCCTATCCGTGAGGCAGTGGACCGTGCGGTGACGGAGAGCATCCGGGAGGGGATTTTAGTGGAGTTCCTGACAAAATACAGGGCGGAGGCGATAGAAGTGAGTATTTTTGAATATGATGAGGAAACCCATATGCGGCAGGTTCGTGAGGAAGGCTGGGAAGATGGTCTGGAAAAAGGCCGTGCGGAGGGTTTATCGGAAGGCCGCACGGAGGGCGAGTGGATGAAGCTTGTTTCCCAGGTACAAAAGAAGCTGGCCAAGGGCCTGAATGCCGCTGTGATCGCCGAGATGCTGGAGGAGCCGGAGCCGTTGATGGAAGAACTGATACGGCTGATCGAGACTAATCCGGAGAAAACGGCGCAGGAGCTGGGGAAGTTGTACGCCGGGGAACAGAGGAAGGTTCAGGCTTAAAATGCACTGCCGGGATGACGGGGAGATTCGTTATCCCGGCAGTCCCATATGGAGAATCATTAAGCGCGCTTTGCCAGATGCAGTTCTCCGTCATCACTGTATCCCATAGAACGCGTCTGTAGGAATGATAATGTATATAATCGTTGACATTATAGCTGAAGTTGAATATAATAGCAAACAAAAGAAGAGGATGGTGAAAGAAATTGAAAAAAGCTGCATACAATATATTACCCGGAACAGAAGAAATATTAAAAACAATGGGGGAGCAGATCAAGCTGGCCAGATTAAGGAGAAGCCTTTCTGCAGAGCTTGTAGCGGAGCGCGCAGGAATCAGCCGGGCTTCTCTGTGGAAAGTTGAAAATGGAAACCCTGCCGTTGCCATGGGCATTTATGCCGCGGTTTTACATGCACTGAATAACTTGGACAAGGATCTGCTTCTTGTGGCAAAAGACGACGAAATGGGAAGACAATTGCAGGATCTTAATCTGATCGCCAGAAGGCGTGCGCCAAGGAGGAGAAAATAATGGCTGGGGAAAAAATCATTTATGTATATGATGATTTCAGTTTTGGGGAACCTGAACTTATGGGTGTGTTGTATGTTAATGTGATCAAAGGAGGGGAATCTTATTCTTTCGAATATAGTGACCGATGGTTGAGAAAAACAAACCTATCAATTTTTCTTGATCCGGAATTGCTGCCTTATGCGGGGAGACAATATCCCACAGAAAAACGGATTTTTGGTTTGTTCGCAGATGCATCGCCGGATCGTTGGGGGCGTATGCTTATGAATAAACGGGAAAGGATTTTGGCGGGGAAAGAAGGGCGAAAGCCTTCAAAGCTTTATGAAAGCGATTATCTTCTGGGGGTTTATGATAAGACGAGAATGGGCGGCATACGCTTAAAAAAAGAACCGGATGGCGCTTTCCTTTCGGATGATAAAGAAACGGCTGTTCCGCCATGGGCCAGACTTCGAACGCTGGAAGAAGCTTCTCGTAATTTCGAAAGTGATGAAACAGGTTTATCTGAAAAATGGCTGAATCAGTTGATAAAGCCAGGTTCCTCCCTGGGCGGCGCCCGGCCAAAAGCTACTGTGACCGATACAGAGGGACAGCTATGGATTGCAAAATTCCCCTCAAAAAATGATGAAAACGATAGCGGGGCATGGGAAATGGTGGTACATGACCTCGCAAGGCTGTGCGGACTGAATGTTCCGGAAGCAAAGCTGGAAAAATTTTCTGCCCTTGGCAGTACCTTTCTTGTAAAGCGTTTTGACCGGGTCAAAGATAAGCGTGTCCACTTTGCTTCTGCCATGACCCTGCTGGGAAAGGCAGATGGAGCCTCGGCCGCGGATGGATCAAGCTATCTGGAGCTTGCCGCTTTTCTTAAATCATACGGAGCAGAGCCAAGGAAGGATCTTAGAGAGCTTTGGAAGAGGATTGTATTCAATATGGCTGTTACAAACACGGATGACCATCTTCGAAATCATGCTTTTGTGTTAACGCCGGGAGGCTGGGTGCTTTCTCCGCTCTATGATGTGAATCCGGTTCCATATGGGGATGAATTGTCCCTCAATGTAGATGAGGAGGATAACAGCATTAACATTGAACTGGCTGTTCAGACTGCTGCGCGTTTTGGAATGAAAGTGTCCGATGCGGAAATTTATGCAAAGGAAATGCTCAAGACGGTAAGAGAAAACTGGTGCCCGTTAGCATCAAAATACGGATTAACACGTAGGCAGATAGAAGAAATGCGGCCAGCTTTCAATGCCTGCCTGGCTTTTTGAAGGATCCTATTCAACTGACCGAGTTGTCCCAAAGCCACATATTGACGGCAAAATCCGGCGGGGCTATAATAGAGCTATCACACGGAAGGAAGGACTACCAATGAAATTAGGAATCACCATGGAGGGCGGCGCCAGCAGAACGGTATTCAGCTGCGGCGTCACCGACGCGTTTTTAGAGGAACATATCATGCCGGACTATTTTATCGGCGTCTCCGCCGGAATCGCCTACGGCATTTCCTATCTGTCCGGGCAGAAGGGCAGAAATCTTGAGATCATACAAAAATACATGCCGGACAAGCGTTACATGGGAGCCCGGCATCTGCTGAACCGGGAGAACCGCAGCTTCTATAACATCTCCTTTGTGTTTGACGAGATCCCCAATAAGCTGCTGCCCTTTGACTACGATGCCTTCGCCCGTTTTCCGGGAAAAGTGGTGGCTGTGGTCACCAACATTCACACCGGGGAGGCGGAATATCTGGAGGTGCCCAGACGGGATGTAAAGTCGCGGGTGATCGTGGCAAGCTGCGCACTGCCCATCCTGTTCCGGCCCGTGAAAATAGGGAACCACTATTACCTGGACGGAGGGCTTCGGGATTCCATCCCCTACAGGCAGGCCATAAAGGAGGGGTGCGACAAAAATATCGTCATCCTCACCCGGGAGCGGGACTATGTGAAGAAAAAGGAGCGGGGCGGTGAGCTTTCCGGGAGGATTTACCGGAAATATCCCAAGGTGGGAGAGGCCCTTAAGAACCGGGCGGAGGCGTACAACCGCTGCAGGAAGGAGCTGTACGAGGCGGAGAAGCGGGGAGAGGTGTTTGTCATCGCGCCCAGGACCACCCTGGGGGTGGGCAGAACCGAGTCCAGCGCGGCCAGGCTGACGGCCCTCTATGAGGAGGGGTACCGCCAGGCGAAGGAGCAGATGGCGGATTTGAAAAAGTATTTGGAGGACACCCATTAAAAAAAGCAGCCGCGCAGGCAGAGAAACGTCTGGAGGACACCAATGAGATTCTTTCACATTTCCGATCTGCATATCGGAAAACAACTTCATTATTATAATCTCGCCGGGAACCAGCGGGCCGTCTTAAAGCAGATCGCGGCCCGGGCGGAGGAATACAGGCCGGACGCCATCCTGATCTGCGGCGATATTTTTGACAAATCCAGCCCCTCCGGGGAGGCGTACACCATTTTCGATGAATTTCTGAACGATCTGGCGGCCATAAGCCCCCGAATCCCGGTGCTGATGATCGCCGGAAATCATGACAGCCCCCAGCGGCTGGCCTATGCCCGGACCTTTCTGGAGCGGAATCAGATCTACCTGTCGGTGCTGCCGCCCCAGAGGGAGGAGGAACACCTGAAGAAGGTGACGCTGAGGGATGAATGGGGCAGTGTGAATTTTTACCTGCTCCCCTTTTTGAAGCCCGGCTATGTGCGGCACCTGTTTGCGGAGGGACAGATCACCGATTACCAGAGGGCGGTGGAGGCCATCCTGGCCCGGGACGGCCTGGACCGGGAGTCCCTGAAAACCGCGGAGCAGAGCCCTGCCGGAGGGGACAGCCGGAGGGAGGCATTTGCTGCTGAGCGCAATGTGCTCCTCTCCCATCAGTTTTATGTAAACGGCGGAAAGGAGCCGGAGCGCAGCGACTCCGAGCAGCGGGGAATCCAGGTGGGGGGACTGGACAGCGTGGACGTATCAGCGGTGGAGCATTTTGACTATGTGGCCCTGGGACACATCCACGGGCCCCAGCAGGTGAAGGATTCTCACATCCGCTACTGCGGCACGCCCTTAAAATATTCTGTCAGCGAGGAGCATCATGAGAAATCCATCACCCTGGTGACTCTGGGGGCGAAGGGAACCGCCCCACAGATCGAGACCATCCCCTTAAGCCCCGTCCAGGAGGTGCGCCGGGAGAGAGGGCTGTTGTCCGAGATTTTACAGCGGGCCACCCCGGAAAACTGCCACGATTTTCTCTCGGTCACCATCACCGACGAGAAGGAGCCCTATCATCCCATGGAGCAGTTAGAGGAAAAATATGATTTTATTCTGGAGCTTCGGGTGGACAACCAGCGGACTCGGGCGCTGTCGGAATTTTCCGGTCCCAGGGAGGAGGAACGGACGCCTCTTCAGGTGTTTGCCGCCTTTTACCAGGAAATGCGGGGACAGCCCATGAGCCCGAAGGAGGAAGCCTGGATGGAGAAGCTTATGAATACGGAGGAGGAGGTGGCAGAATGAAGCCTGTAAAACTTGTCATGTCCGCCTTCGGCTCCTACGGGGGCCTGTGCGAGATCGATTTTACATATGTGAACCGGGGGATTTTCCTCATCACCGGGGACACCGGGGCGGGAAAGACCACGGTGTTTGACGCCATCACCTACGCCCTCTTTGACGAGACCAGCGGCGGCAGGCGGGAGGGGGACATGATGCGCAGCCAGTTCGCGGGGGAGGAGGTTCCCACCTATGTGGAGCTGACCTTTTCCTACGGCGGACAGCGGTACACTGTGCGGCGCAATCCCGGCTACCAGCGCCTAAGCAAGCGGAAAAATAAGGACGGGGAGTACACCTACACCACAGAGGCGCCTTCGGTGGAGCTGACGCTCCCGGACGGCACGGTATTTCCGGGGAAAGCCAGGGAGACCAACGAGAAGATTCGGGAGATCCTGGGGGTGGACGCAAACCAGTTTACACAGATCTCCATGATCGCCCAGGGGGATTTTCTAAAGCTCCTTCATGCGCCCTCCCGGGAGCGGAAGGAAATTTTTGCCCGGATCTTTGACACCAGGGTGTACGGGCAGATCCAGAACCGTTTAAAAGAACAGAGCAAGGAGCTTTATGCCCGCCTGAGCGAGAATCTTACGCTCATGAAGCATGAGCTTGAGAGTGTGACCTGTCCGGCGGAGGATGCGCTGGGAACGCAGGCGCCGCCGGGCCAGGCCGGGGCTGCGCCGGGAATGCAGGCGCCGCTCAACTGGAAAGAAGCCTGGCAGGAGGCTATGGGCCGGGTGGAGACCGGGAAGGAGGAGATTTTCGGGCTGCTTCAGCGGATGGATGCCTTTCTGGAGAAGCAGGCGGAGGAACTGCGCAGCCGGGAGAGCGGAACTACGGAGAAGCTGGATCGGGTCAAGGCGGCGCTGTCCCTGGCGGAGGAGATCAACCAGCAGTTTTCCCAGCTTGCCGACACCAGGAAGTCCATCAAGAGTATAGAGGAAAAGCGGGCAGAGCTCACAGGGAAGCTGGAGGAGTGGAAGGGCTATCAGGAGCAGCTTGGGGAGGCCGGGCGCACGCGGATGCCAAAGCTGGAGCAGGAGCTGGCCCAGGCCCGGAATCTGGAACCAAAATATGAGGTTTATGAGAGGCAGAAGGCCCGGGCCGGGGAGCTTGCGGCGGAGAAACAGAAGGCTGCGGCCAGGCTTCAGAAACTGAACCGGCAGGAAGAGGCACTGAAAAAGCAGACGGAGGAGCTTAAGGCCAGCCAGCGGGAGCTTCAGCCGCAGGCGGAACAGCTTCCCCGTCTGCTGCAGCAGGAGAAGGAGGCAGTGCAGAGAAAGGCGGATCTGGAGGAATTGTTAAGCCAGAGCCGGCAGATCGCCGGGCGTCAGCGGGAGCTGACGGCCCTGCAAAAGTCTGTGGCGGAGGCCCTGACCCGGTTCGAGGAAAAGAGCCGGGAGTACGAGGAAAAGAACCGGAGCTTTATCGAGGCCCAGGCGGGCCTCATGGCCTGCAACCTTGCGGAGGGGAGTCCCTGCCCGGTCTGCGGTTCCCGCAGCCATCCCAGGAAGGCAAAGCTGCCTGGGGAGGCGGCAACCCAGGAGCAGGTGGAGGAGGCCCGGGAAAGCCGGGAGCAGGCCCAGAAAGCGCTGGACGGGGAGTGGGAGCGGTTTCAGAGGGAAAGCAGTCAGATTGAGGGAGAGAACCAGGTGTTTCTCAGCAACGGCCAGCGGCTTTTGGGGGAGCGCTTCCGGCTGATCCAGGGACCGGAGGGCGTGCCGGAAGCCCAGGAACAGGCCCAGCGGGAAGGCGTGCCGGAAGCCCAGGAACAGGCCCGGCGGGAAGGCGTGTCGGAAGCCCAGGAGCGTGCCCGGTGGGAAAGCCGGCAGGAAATGTTGGAGCAGGCCCTTGGAGAGTGCAAAATGCAGCTGCGGGAACTGTCCGCCCAGCGCGAACAGTCGGAGCAGAGCCGGCGGCAGTATGAGACCCAGGCCCGGCAGCTGGAACAGGCGGAGGAGCTTCAGGCAAAGCTTATGCAGCAGAAGGAGGCGGCCTCCGGCGAGGAGTACGAGAAGACTTTGGCTTACGAGAAGGCCCGTCAGTCCCTAAAGGAGCTGGAGGAAACCCTGACCTACCCCTCCAGGGAGGCCTTAAGGGAGGCGATTCAGAAGCTGGAGCGGGAAAAGGGGCAGTTTGAGACGAAGCAGCGGCAGGTGCAGGAGACCCTTCAGACCCTGCGCCAGCAGATGGACAAGGGCGACGGGGCTCTGGAGGAGCAGAAGAAGAACCTCGCGGCTCTGGAAAAGCGCCTGGAGGGAAAAACGCCTGTGGATACGGTCCTGCTGGAGGGGCAGAAGCAGGGGCTTCTGGCGGAGCAGGGGGCCCTCCAGAAGCAAAAGCTCGCCCTGGTCTCCGTGAAAAATGGCAACCGCCGGGCGGCGGAGAACCTTTCGGACCTCTACCGGCAGCGGGAGCGGCTGAAGGAGGACTATGAGATCGCCGAGACCCTGTCCCGGACCGCCAACGGCAATCTCCTAAAGCAGGCGCGGCTGGATCTGCAGACCTATGTGCAGAGGCAGTATTTCCAGCGGATCATCGGGGAGGCCAACCGCAGGCTGGTGAAAATGAGCGGAGGCCGGTTCCTGCTCCGGTGCCGGGAGCTTTCCCAGCTGGCCAGGCAGGGGGAGGCCGGACTGGACCTGGATGTGTACGATCTGGTGACGGACAAGGTGCGGGACGTAAAGACCTTATCCGGCGGGGAATCCTTTCTGGCGGCCCTGTCCATGGCTCTTGGCATGGCGGACGTCATCCGCAGAGCCGCGGGCAGCGTCCACCTGGACACCATGTTTATCGACGAGGGCTTCGGCTCTCTGGACGAGGAGGCCCGGGAAAATGCCATTCGCATTTTGCAGGAGCTGGCGGGAGAGACCCGGCTGGTGGGGATCATCTCCCATGTGACGGAGTTAAAGGAGCGGATGGACGTGAAGCTGGTGGTGACGAAAAATGAAAAGGGAAGCCATGCCGCCTGGCAGATGGAAGGGTGAGAAGAGAGATGGAGCTGTATTTTGTACGCCATGGGCGGACAGCCGGAAACCGGGAAGGGCGCTATGTGGGCCGCACCGACGAGCCGCTGCTGCCCGAAAGCCTGACGGAGCTGGAACGGATGGTCATGCCGCCCGTGGAGCTGGTGGTGGCAAGCCCTATGCTCCGCTGCCGGCAGACCGCCCGGGCGCTGTACCCGGACGTTCCCCTCTGGACCCTGGAGGATCTGCGGGAGATGGATTTCGGCGATTTTGAATATAAAAATTATGAGGAGTTAAACGGCGATCCCGTATACCAGGCATTTATCGACAGCGGCGGCGCGGTGGATTTCCCAGGCGGGGAGCCCCTTGTGGCCTTTCAGGAGCGGTGCCGGAGGGCCTTTGATGTCGCGGTGAAGCGTCTTATAGAGCAGCGTGTGCAGGCGGCGGCCTTCGTGGTCCACGGCGGCACCATCATGGCCATTCTGTCAGCCTTCGGGGAGCCGAAGAGGAGCTATTTTGACTGGCAGGTCAAAAACGGCGCCTGCATCCGGGGCCGTTGGACCGGGGACGGGAAAATTTATATCAAAATTAAATAAAAACTTAAACTTTTTGTAACAACATTTTTCTTTCTTTCCGCGTCTAACATGGTAGAATAAGAGGAGAAGGCAATGGAGCTGGCGATACGCCTTCTGACGGGATAAAAGGAGTACGAATGAGATGTTGTTTTCCAGTGAGAATTTTATTTTTCTGTTTTTGCCGATATTTTTGCTGATATATTTTCTGACGCCGGCCAGATTTCGGAATCTGGTGCTGTTTCTGGGCAGTCTGTGGTTTTATTTTACCGGGGAGAAGCGGTGGTTTTTCCTGCTTTTGTTCTCCCTGGTGCTGCATTACGCCCTTACCACCCTCATGCAGGGGAGGCGGGACAGTGTCCGGCGGGGACTTCTGGCCGGAATGCTGGTCTATGATTTTGCCAGCCTCTTTTTCTTTAAATATGTGGGCCTGGTATTTCCTGAGTGGAAAATAACGCTGCCCCTGGGCATCAGCTTCTATACCTTCCAGATGGCGGCCTATGCCATAGACATTTACCGCAGGCCCCAGGAGTACACCAGAAGCTTTGTGAATCTGGGCGCTTTTATGACCATGTTCCCCAAGCTGATCTCCGGGCCCATCGCCTCCTTCGGGGAAATGAGGCGCCAGCTGAAGCGCCGGCGGGTGAACCTGGAGGGCCTGGAGGAGGGCCTTAAGGTCTTTGTCCTGGGCCTGGCCTATAAAATGCTGATCGCCGACATTCTGGGCAATCTCTGGCATGAGATCCAGGTGGTGGGAATCGAGAGCATTTCCATGCCCATGGCCTGGCTGGGGGCCATCGCCTTCTCCCTGCAGCTTTATTTTGATTTCAACGGCTATTCTCTGATGGCCATCGGCGTTGGCCGGATGCTGGGGTTCAACCTTCCAAGGAATTTCAGGCAGCCCTATCTTGCCACCAGCGTGACGGATTTCTGGAGGCGGTGGCATATGACCTTAAGCGGCTGGTTTCGGGATTATGTCTACATCCCCCTGGGCGGAAACCGGAAGGGCACGGCCCGGATGGTGCTGAATCTGCTGGTGGTGTGGATCTTCACGGGAATGTGGCACGGCTCCACCGGGAATTTCCTCCTCTGGGGCGTGTACTATTTTGTGTTCCTGATGATCGAGAAATTCCTCTTAAGCCGTTTTCTTGAGAAGCACACGGGGTTGGGCCGGATCTATACGCTGCTGATCGTGGTGGTGGGCTGGGCCATTTTCCATGTGGAGAGCCTTGGCGGTATCGGCATTTATCTGAAGAAGATGTTCGCGCCGGGCATGGAGTATCTGAACAGCAATCCGGCGGTGACCCTGGACGCCCTGAAGCGGTACGGCCTGTTTTTCCTGTTGGGAGTGCTGTGCTCCACCTGCTTCATTGAAAATATCTACCGGAAGCATAATAAGCGCCTGTGGCTAAAGCTGGTGCTTTTGGCGCTGTTCTGGGTCTGCGTGTACCGGATGGCCACGGCGGGCAGCAATCCCTTTCAGTATTTTGGATTTTAAGGAGGACGGAAGATGAAAATGAAATGGGTCAAAAAATATTCTTTTTTCCTGATGATCCTGGTCACAGGAATGATATATGGGACGGTAAAGATCGTCCGGGCGGCAGGGGACTATCAGGATCGGAAGGCCCAGGAGCAGACGGCGGAGGGCCAGACCGGGGAAAACCAGGACGGAGCGGAGGACCAGACCGGGGATGACAGCCAGAATGGGACCAAGCCGGGAGAGGGAAGCCAGACCGGAGACGGGAGCCAGCCGGGAGAGGAAGGTCAGACCGGGGACGGCAGTGAGAACGGAGCGGGCCAGACCGGGGACGGCAGTGAGAACGGAGCAGGTCAGACCGGGGACGGCAACCAGAACGGAGCAGGTCAGACCGGGGATGGCAGTGAGAACGGAGCGGGCCAGACCGGGAGCCAGCCGGGAGGCGGGGCTCAGACCGGAGACGGGAGCCAGCCGGGAACCGGAACCCAGACCGGGAAGCAGTTCCACCGGGTGGAGATGGACTACCTGAAGGACGCTCTCTTTATCGGGGACTCCCGGACCAGTATCTTACAGGACTACGCCGGATGGGAGGGCACGGAATATTTCGTGAAGAACGGCATCATGATCTGGGATGTCTGGGACCAGGTCATTGACGGGAAGACCTTGGAGCAGAGGTTGACGGAAAAGCAGTACGGCAAGGTCTACATCATGCTGGGCATCAACGAGCTGGACGTGGGGACGCCTGTGACCTACGGGGAGAAATTTAAGGAAGCGGTGGACAAGATCCGCGGACTTCAGCCGAACGCCATTATCTTCGTGCAGGCCATCATCCATGTGACCGACGCCAAGGACGCGGAGGGTACCTACATCAACAATGACCGGATCAATCCCCGGAACGAGGAGCTGAAAAAGCTGGCGGACAACGAGACGGTCTTTTACATAGACGCCAACGAGGTGATGGACGACCCGAATACCGGGAAGCTGAATCCGGCCCTGACCGGGGACGGCGTACATATCCAGGCCAAGAATATTCCGCTGTGGCGGGAATTTCTGCTGGATCATGGGATTTGATGATACCAGGGTCAAAAAGTCATGCGTTTCATGCTTGCATGAAAAGACAGGAGGAAAAGAAAAATGAAGCTTGTATTTCTGGATGCGAAGTCCATCGGCGAGGACATTGACTTAAGCGGGTTTGACCGGTTCGGCGAGGTGGTAAAATATGGGTTTTCCGCCCCGGATGAGGTCGGGAAAAGAGTGGAGGACGCGGATGTTATCATTTTAAATAAGGTGCCCATCAACCGGGAGACCATCGGAACCGCGAAAAAGGTGAGGCTGGTCTGCGTGACGGCCACCGGCACCGACAATCTGGATAAGGAGTATTTAAAGGAGCGGGGCATCGCCTGGCGCAACGTGGCCGGCTACTCCACGGAGACTGTGGCCCAGCACACCTTCGCCCTGCTGTTCTATCTGGCGGAGAAGCTGCGCTACTACGACGATTATGTAAAGAGTGAGCGGTACGTCAGCGACGTGCTGTTCACCCATTTTGAAAATGTGTTCCATGATATTAACGGGAAGACCTGGGGCATCATCGGCATGGGGGCCATCGGCCAGCGGGTGGCGGAGCTGGCCAGGCTGTTCGGCTGCCGGGTCATCTACTACTCCACTTCTGGGAAGAACAACCAGGAGGGCTATGAGCGGGTGGACTTTGACGCGCTGCTGGCGCAGTCGGATATCGTGTCGGTGCACGCCCCCTTAAACGAGAACACCAGAGGGCTGATGGACAAAGCTGCCTTCGCCAGGATGAAGCCCGAGGCCATTTTCCTGAATCTTGGCCGGGGTCCCATCGTGGTGGAGGCGGATCTGGCGGACGCCCTGGAAAATGGCGTTATCGCCGGGGCGGGGCTTGATGTGCTGTCTAAGGAGCCTATGAGCGCGGACAATCCCTTAAAGCGCATCAAGGACAGCAACAAGCTGATCATCACGCCCCACATCGGCTGGGCCAGCAAGGAGGCCCGGGTGCGGCTGATGAAGATCATCGAGGGCCAGGTGGAGGAATTTGTGGCTGAAAACAAGTAGAGAGCGGAG
>CALWDR010000035.1 GCA_944376745.1 uncultured Lachnospiraceae bacterium | reverse complement strand
GTGAAGCTCTACGAGCTGAAGGAGGCGGAGTTCCCGGAGCCGGAGGCAGTCCGTGAGCTGGAGCGGGTGATCCTTCTTAAGGTCATTGACCGGAAGTGGATGGACCACATCGACGACATGGACCAGCTCCGCCAGGGCATCGGCCTGCAGGCCTACGGTCAGAGAGACCCCCTGGTGGAATATAAGATGAGTGGCTTTGACATGTTTGACAACATGATCGCCAACATTCAGGAGGACACGGTGCGCCTGCTGTTCCACGTGAAGATCGAGCAGAAGGTGGAGCGTGAGCAGGTGGCCAAGGTGACCGGCACCAACCGGGACGAATCCGCCCAGAAGGGGCCCGTGCGCCGGGAGAACGCCAAGATTTACCCCAACGACCCCTGTCCCTGCGGCAGTGGCAAGAAGTATAAGCAGTGCTGCGGGCGGAGGTAAAGGGAAGCGGATGAAGATGTTGGAATCCTTAAAACGGAGGGCTATGCAGCTCTCCGTTTTTTTGGTAAAATAAGCTATAATTATCGGAAAGGACAAATAAATCTACCGTTTTCGATAGCCCTCCGGGGAATGCGCGGAAGAAAGCGGGATTGGAGAAAGGCGGTTAAATATGGCGAAGTTCAAAGAGTATCATATGGATAAAACGGAGGAGCTGCTTGACCTGGGGAAGGCTCTGTCCTCCCCGGAGCGGCTTCAAATGCTGCAGCTTCTGTATGACAGGAGCCTGATCATCGGGGAGATCGCCCGGGAGCTGGGCCTGCCGGCCTCCAGCGCGGCCTTTCACGCCAGGATCCTGGAGAAGGCCGGGCTGATTCGGATGGAGGAGCAGCCGGGGACCCGGGGGAGTACCAAGCTGTGTACCCGCACGGTGGACTATGTGACGGTCAACCTGGTACAGCAGAATACGCCTGTCAGCGAGGTGGCGACGATGGAAATGCCGGTGGGAGGCTTTACGGCCTGCCAGGTATTTCCCACCTGCGGCCTCTGGTCGGTGGACGGCGTCCTGGGAAATGAGGACATGGAGCAGTGCTTTTATTTTCCCGAAAGGATCCGGGCGGGAATCCTCTGGACCTCGGCGGGCTATGTGGAGTACAAATTTCCCAACGGGGTTCCAGGGAAGCGGAAGCCCAAGAAGCTGTCTTTTTCCGGAGAAATCTGTTCGGAGGCCACCAATTACAGGGAGGACTGGAAGTCGGATATCACGGTCTGGATCAACGGCAGGGAGTGCGGCACCTGGACCAGCCCCGGGGATATGGGAGAGCGGCGCGGACGGCTGAATCCGGCCCTGTGGCCGGACGGCAGGAGCCAGTACGGCTTCTGGATCACCTGGGAGGTGGACGGGGAGGGCTGTTATGTCAACGGGCAGCGGGCCGGGGACTGCACCATCGATGAGCTCTGCCTGATGGAGGAGGCTTTTGTGAAGGTGCGCCTGGGAAATAAGGAGGACGCGGAACATGTGGGCGGATTTAATCTGTTCGGAAAGGATTTTGGGGATTACAGCCAGGATCTGATCCTGACGATCACGTACTGAAGAGAGCAGGAGCATGGATTTTTGCCGGGAGGGGCTCTGGGGGAAAATCCGCCTGGCGGTTGCCGTAAATTTTGCGGGGCAGTTTTAGATTTAAACAGAAATACTGTTATAATAAAAGAAAAATACCGGTAAAATACAAGAAAAGATTGACAATCCATGGGAAAATGATATAATAAAGCTTGAAAGAAACAGTAATATTGTTGATAAGGAGACACATAAGGCAGGGCAGAGGACCGGCGAATGTCTGTGCGGAAAAGGGGCGCAGGCGGCTGCCCGAAATGCAGCTTACACAAAAATCAATGGAGGAATCAGAGATTATGAAGTGCTATGTAAATGACTATCCAAGACCGCAGTTTGTGAGAAATAACTGGGAGAACCTGAACGGAACCTGGGATTTCGCCTTTGACGACGAAAATCGCGGCGAGCAGGAAAGCTGGTATGAGAATTTCAAGGGCGGCCTGCAGATTCAGGTGCCCTTCACCTATGAGACAAGCCTGAGCGGAATCCAGGACGAAGGCCGCCACGACAATATCTGGTACCGCAGGACCGTGGAGGTGGACGCGGGCAGGCTTGCGAAGGACGACTATATCATCCATTTTGAGGGAAGCGATTTTGTGACGAAGCTGTGGGTCAACGGACAGTTCGCCGGGAGCCACAGAGGCGGCTACGCCAGATTTTCCTTTGACATCACGGACCTTTTGCGGGACGGGGAAAATGAATTGGTGGTGAAGGTGGAGGATTCCTTTGATATGCAGCAGCCCAGGGGAAAGCAGCGCTGGATTGACCGAAACTTCGGCTGCTGGTACGTGCAGACCACCGGGATCTGGAAAACCGTGTGGACGGAGTATGCGCCCAAGGTGCGCCTGGACTCCGTGAAAATGACACCGAAGCTTAGGGATTACAGCCTGGAGCTTGCGTACAACGTGCATGCGCCGGAGTGCATGCTGAACGGGGATCTGATGGTGGAGGCCTCCGTGTCCTTTGAGGGCGCGCTGGTGAACAAAACCTTCTGCGGGGTGCTTTCCGGCCACGTACAGAGTAAAATCGATTTATTTGTGAAAAAAGAGGACGGCCTGGAGTGGACGGTGGTGACCTGGAGCCCAGAGGCGCCGCACCTGTACGACATTGAATTTCGTCTGGTGAACCGGAATGAGGTGCTGGACGAGGTGGGCTCTTACTTCGCCATGCGGGAGATCCGCATCGAGGGGGCCAACATTTTGCTGAACGGGCGTCCCCTGTACCAGCGGCTGATCCTGGACCAGGGCTACTGGGGACCCTCGCACCTGACACCCCCCAGCGAGGAGGCGCTCATCGAGGACATCGACAAGATTCAGGCCCTGGGATACAACGGGGTGAGGAAGCACCAGAAAGTTGAGGATGAGCGGTTCCTGTACTGGTGTGATGTGAAGGGCATGCTGGTCTGGAGCGAGATGGCCGCGGCTTACCAGTATTCGGACCATGCGGTGGAGGAATTTACCAGGGAGTGGATGGAGATCGTGAAGCAGAACTATAACCATCCCTGCATCATCACCTGGACGCCTTTCAATGAGTCCTGGGGGATCAGCCAGGTGGAGACCAGGCGGGAGGAACAGCATTTTACAGAGGCCATTTACCATCTGACCAAGAGCCTGGACAAGTACCGCCCGGTGATCGTGAACGACGGATGGGAGCACACGGTTTCCGACATCATCACCCTTCACGATTACGAGGAGGCGGGGGAGGTGCTGAAGGCCCGCTATGGGGAATGTAAGGATGAGATTTTGACGGACCAGGTATATCACGGCAAGCATAAGGCCGCCCTGGCAAGAGGGTATCAATATCAGGGACAGCCCGTTATCATCAGCGAGTACGGCGGGATTGCCTTCAACAACGACGATTCCGGCTGGGGCTACGGCAACAAGGTGAATACCAAGGAGGAATTCATTCGCCGCTTTGACAGCGTCACCACTGCGGTGAAGGAGCTTCCCTACGTGTGCGGGTTCTGCTATACCCAGGTGTCCGACGTGCAGCAGGAGATCAACGGGCTGATGGATGTGGACCGGAACTTTAAGGTTGAGCCGGAGATCATCAAGGAGATCAACGAGAGGCAAGTGGGGTATTGGAGGAATTATTGGTAGGATAATGTGGCCTGTGGAAAAGGGCAGGTGAGGATGGAACAAAAAACAGCCGGGATAAGGGCATCCGATTTGAGGTGCCCGGTTCCGGCTGTTACAAAGAAAGACAGGCGTAAAAACCTGTCTTTCTTGCTTGAGTTATGCATAGTTGATCCTGTAAGATTTCTTTCCTAAAAGCTTCATTGCAAGTTCAGATGTAACCAACACCTCCGGCATGCAGCGGTCCTGTGCAGTTTATCCCAAAATCTTCTTCAGATCCTCTTCTGGCATGTAGCGGTTCTTTACAGTTTATCCTAAAATCTTCTTCAGATCCTCTTCCAGCATGTAGCGGTCCTGTGCAGTTTATCCCAGAATCTTCCTCAGATCCTCCTCCGGCGTGCTGATGGGGGAAATGTGGAAATGCTCTACCAGGAAATTCAGCACATTGGGGGAGACAAAGGCGGGCAGGGTGGGCCCTAAGTAAATGTTTTTGATTCCAAGGTGCAAAAGGGACAGCAGGATACATACCGCTTTCTGCTCATACCAGGACAGCACCATGGAGAGGGGCAGATCGTTGACTTCGCAGCCGAAGGCATTTGCCAGAGCCAGGGCCACCTGGATGGCGCTGTAGGCGTCGTTGCACTGGCCCATGTCCATGATGCGGGGGAAGGGGCCGATGGAACCCAGGTCCAGATCGTTGAAGCGGTATTTTCCGCAGGCCAGGGTTAAAACAATACTGTCCTTTGGGGTCTGTTTTACAAAATCCGTGAAATAATTCCGTCCGGTTCTGGCTCCGTCGCAGCCGCCCACCAGAAAAAAGTGGCTGATCTGGCCGGCTTTTACGGCATCGATGACCTGGTCTGCCAGGGAGAGCACCGTGCCGTGGCCAAAACCGGTGGTAACCTGGGCGCCGCCATTGATCCCGGTGAAGACGGTATCCTCCGGAAATCCGCCCAGCTCCAGGGCTTTTTCAATGACGGGAGTAAAATCCTTCTCCGAGCCGATGTGCACCATGCCGGGATAGGAAACTACCTCGGTGGTAAATACCCGGTCCGCGTAGCTGTCCTTCACGGGCATCAGGCAGTTGGTGGTGAAAAGGATGGGAGCCGGAAGATGGGCAAATTCTTTCTGCTGATTCTGCCAGGCGGTCCCGTAGTTGCCCTTGAGATGAGGATATTTTTTCAAAAGGGGATAGGCGTGGGCCGGGAGCATTTCTCCGTGGGTGTAAATGTTGATGCCCTTGCCTTCCGTCTGCTCCAGTAAAAGCTTCAGGTCGTACAGATCATGTCCGGTGATGACGATAAAGGGGCCTTTTTCCACGGTAAGGGGTACGGTGACCGGGGCCGGAGTGCCGAAGGATTCCGTGTTGGCTTTGTCCAGGAGGGCCATGCAGGCCAGGTTGATCTCGCCCACCTTCAGCACCGCCGGGAGCAGCGCTTCCATGGAAAGCTCCTGCCAGAGAAGGTTTAGGGTTTCGAAGAAAAAGGCGTCCACGGTCTCGTCGGAATAGCCCAGCACCCGGGCGTGGTAGGCGTAGGCGGCCATGCCCCGAATCCCAAAGAGGATCAGTGACTTCAGAGAGCGGATGTCCTCCTGAGCCTCCCACAATTCCGCCATTTCATAATCCGGTGTCAGGGGTGAAATTTTCTGCTTTTCCGCATGGATGTTGTCAATCAGTGCCTGGATGGTTTCGTTGTTAAAATTTACGTTTGTGATGGTGGTGAACAAGCCCTCCAGCACAAGCCGGGTGAGGGTGTCCGGGATCTTGGCTGTCGTGGAGGCCTGACATAGGTCGGAAGCTGTGGTAGGCTGTGGGGTGTTGGAGCCCGCGCTATTCTGACGGCTTACCTGTTCGGTATAGGCCCTTGCCAGGCCGATCAGGGCCCCGGTGAGGCGGTCCTGCAGCTGCGCCGTGTCGGCCTTTTTCCCGCAGACGCCTGCGGCGCCCATGCAGCCGGTACAGCCGGCGGTCTGCTCGCATTGAAAACAAAACATTTTTTTATCCATGATTATTTGCTCCTTTTCTTTGTTTAGTATACGGCTTTTCTGTGGTCTCCTGGGCAATCCTTCAAGCAGGCCTGGGTATTTACTGCGCCGGCTAAGTGAAAGATCATCGCCAGGAGGAATGAGGAAGAACCGTATGGTTGTTTTTGGTTGACTTGCTGGTTTCAGTATAGTAGGATGACAGTAGAATGTATGTTGTTAAGACAACGGAAATGAGGAAAAGATGAATTATTTTTTGCTGGGACAATCGGAACTGTTTGCGGGGATAGAAGCGGGGGAACTGGAAAATCTGCTGGACTGCTTACAGCCGGTGAAGAAAGCCTATCAAAAGGGCGAATATGTCTGCCGGGCCGGAGAGCCTCTGCGGCATATGGGATTTGTTTTAAGAGGGAGCGTGAATATTGAACGCAATGACGCCTGGGGGAATCAGAGCCTTCTGGGCCGGGTGGAGGCCGGGGAGGTATTTGGGGAGACCTATGCCTGCGTGCCGGGGGAGATTTTGATGGTGGACGTGGCGGCGGTGGAGCCCTGCGAGATTTTATTTCTGGATATGGGAAAGCTTCTCAATATCTGTTCCTCGGCCTGCGGCTTTCACAACCGTCTGATCCAGAACCTGGTACGTGTGATGGCCGCCAAGAACCTGAGCCTTTCCCGGAAGATCAACGACACCGCGCCCAAGTCCATCCGGGGGCGGCTGCTGTCTTATCTGTCCTATCAGGTGGTGAAGCAGGGTGGCTACAAGTTTGAGATTCCCTTTAACCGCCAGCAGTTGGCGGACTATCTGGGAGTGGACCGGAGCGCCATGTCCAATGAACTGAGCAAAATGCGGCGGGAGGGGCTTGTGGACTACCGGAGGAGCTGGTTTTGGGTGAAGGGGGAGTGAAGGGAGAAACGTGTGGAAAAGTATTCGTGTGTGTCGTTCCGAGACATTGCTGGACGGGAAATTTTGTTTGGCGATGTATGCGGTGCGAATGTAAAGTGAACAGAAATTTCCCGGGGGATTCGCACCGTGAAAAAAGGAATTTGAAAGTAAAAAATCAAAAATATGGGTTGGCGAATATCGCGTATTGCCAAAAGTTTGGTGATATATTATACTTATAGTTAAGAAATTTAGCAAAATATTGTTTGGTTTTGCAGTCTCCCTCCGCGAGGGGGGAGTGGGTTGAAATTCTGATCTATGAGCCTGATGATGATCTGCTGATGGTCTCCCTCCGCGAGGGGGGAGTGGGTTGAAATATACGACCACCGCCTTATACCAGATTCCGGCAATGGTCTCCCTCCGCGAGGGGGGAGTGGGTTGAAATCTCCGTATCCGTTTTGGCGGTATCGGAAGTTGCCGTCTCCCTCCGCGAGGGGGGAGTG
>CALWDR010000034.1 GCA_944376745.1 uncultured Lachnospiraceae bacterium | reverse complement strand
TCGGCGGCATTGCTTTCAACTCCTCCAGGGAAAGCCCCAGTTCATGAAAGCGGTTCATAATAAGTGTTACGGTACTGTTTCCTATGTTGTACCGCTTCTTGGTAGTGCGGTATCCAATACCGCTCTGGCGTAATTCAATCACACCAATGATTGTTGAGTATTTTTGCATTTGGTGCTCCTTTCTCAACTTGTAATGAACGAGTTTCATTGTTCATTATAGAAGAAAGTGCACCGTTTAAAATAGAATTAGCGCCCCGTTATTTCGGAATAGGCGCACCGCTCATTCTGGAACGAGCGCACCGTTCGGCCGGAATTTGCACAAAGCTGCTTCACAACTGCTTTTTAAAATTAAATTTGTGCCGGATCTTCCCTCACACTGCCATAAAACATATCATGACTATTCTGATATCCGTATTCTCCCTTGGATATCACGGAAACTATTTCATTAAACGATAAAATGTGCTATAATTAAATTAAATCTATTCAATATACAAAAAGTAAAGGAGGAGAAAACATGAAGTCACGTATTATATCAATTATACTTATTTTTATTTTGTTTGCTATGATACTGCTGGTTGGTTGTGAAAAATTAGAGGATAACGTCAATAGTAACATTGAATCGAAAAATGAAACAGTTGCAAATGAAAACTCAGAAATTCTGCAAGTCAGGATGACAAATGCATTTGATTCAGATTTTGAGCTTGATTATCAGAATCATTACATAATGGCATTGAAAGATGTTGAAGTGAGGGGTGTTCCCATAGCTTCTATTGAACCCAATCGTGTTTTAAACTATGAATTAGTCAGGGTACATGCGGCGGTATATGCAGAAAATGAAAAATGGGTATTGGTTAGTTATTACACATTTGATGGCAGCGATGATATAGGTTGGGTAAAAGTATCTGATTTGACCGAGTACACAAATGATACCAAAGAAAAACTCATGTTTCCGGTAAATGTTTCTGCTGGCTGTAAGGATATTGCTACAGGAGAAAAAGTGGCTAACGATGATTGGAGAATAACGTCCATTGAAGGAAAAAACGTGAATATAACAAAAGTTGGTGGAAAATACCATAAGGTCAAGCTGGAAGATATTGTTTATCCTGATACATTCAAGGTTGCAGAATAAATGATATGATTTTCAGAGGCACCGAAATTCGGTGCGAGAAGGAGACAATCCCCAGCAGAATCCCGACTCTAAAAAAGTCCGCATTCTGTAGGATTGTCTCCTCCCTGCTTGTCAGGGGTCAAAAATCGGTATTAACCGACATCCCCCTTGATTGCCTATCTGCAAAGACGGGCGGGGCTGTCAACGGCTGCCCCAACACAATCTTCTTCCTGTAAAATTACTTTTTCTCCTTCGCCGCATGGTTCTTGAAAATCGTTATAATGATGCTCTAGTATCTCATTTGTTATTATGAATGGAGAATTAGCATTCAAAGACTGATTCCTTTTATACAGTCTTTTTCGTAAGGTTTCTTTACTAGCCTTCATATAAACAAGTTCTGGTGTGCCGCCAGCTTTTTCTATAAGCTTTTTGTAATATGCCCTGTTTGCTTTATTCCAAAAGCTGAAATCAAGGACTACATTTTTTCCTTGTTGAATGAGAGACAGGAGTTTCTTCTGAAGCGCCATTTCCACTATTTCTGAAAGTTTCTCGTATTGTTCGTTTGGATAATCAATTCCCTTTCTGCCGTAAGTTTTCCACATTTCCTCATCAATTGATAATCGAACATAGCCTTCTTTTTCTTTCTGCTTTGCATAAGTTGTTTTCCCGGAACCGCATATTCCACACATCATAATAACTTTAATCATAAAAACCTCCTTGGTTTACTAAGCAATAACATTACATCAAATCAAGTATAGCACTCTCTTTGTGTAATGTCAGCATTACATATTTTCTTAATTATGTTAGGAATAGTGGTAGCTGCTATCACTCGTGGTTTTGTTACTTTATGGCATATGAGCATTTATTTCGCGCTTCCAAACCGCCCCTACTTATGATACGGCTCCCCGCAAATGATCCGGTAGCTCCGGTACACCTGCTCTAATAAGATCACCCGCATAAGCTGATGGGGAAAGGTCATTTTGGAAAAACTAAGTTTCCAGTCTGCCCGCTTTAAAACTGCCTCTGAGAGGCCCAGAGACCCGCCGATCACAAACACGAGCCGGCCAGTCCCGCCGATTCCCAGACGGTTGATCCGTTCCGCCAGCGCCACCGAATCCAACGGCTCTCCCTCGATAGCCAGGGCGCATACATAGTCCGTATCCCGAATCTGCTTTAGGATACGCTCTCCCTCCCGCTCCTTGATCAGAACTTCCTCCGCCTCACTGGCCCTCTCCGGCGTCTTTTCATCCGCGACCTCCAAAATTTCCAGCCTGCAATAGCGGCTCAGCCGCTTGCTGTATTCCTGAATGGCCTGCCGGAAAAAGGCTTCCTTTACTTTCCCTACTGCCAAAATTGTTATTTTCATAAATGCTTCTGTCTCCCTTTTCTTAATGCTTTGATTTCACCAAAGGCCGCCCGTCCTCTACGGCAGGTAAATTCCTGGTTCTGTCAATTCCTCCCCCAAGGCGTAGTCCTCCTCCGAGGTCCCCTCCTCGATTTTTGTTACCTTTATCATAGAGATCTTATCGTCGTCCCAGTTTTCGTAGCGGAAATAGAGGATATAATCTCCTTTTGGCACATCCAATTCCATATATGCATGGCGCCGCCGCTGTGTTTCTGTGCTGGTGTCTGTGGTCCAGATATCTCCAACGTCTGAATAAGCAAAATCATAATCAAATAGCTGCAAGATTTTATTTGCTTTTTTTCCCCAATTCTCTATATCTAATAATTGGGACGATAAATATTCTCTCAATATTCCCACATTTCTATTTTCAAGAAAATCGCAAATCATGTCAATCGTTTTATTCACACAGGCACGATCTGGTGTCTGAATGCCTGCCATAGGATAGTAGGCTGGATATTCTCCCTCCACATATTCAAAAAGCTGAACGGAATACACTCCCTGTTTTTCTGGCTCTTGCTCCTGGATAGCCCACAAATCAAAATGCAATTCATATGTAGCTTTACTTGTTTCTACATTACACCACGCAGAAATTTCTTTTGTCCTCCCCGGTTCACCCCAATGATCCGCCGAACTGTGATTCCGCTCCGTTACCTCGATAAAATCCCCCTCGTATAATCCAAAAAGATAATCGATCCCCTCGTCAATCGCAGTATCCTTCGCCAGCGCATCCTCAGAAAACACGCTTTTCAGCAATTCCCGGTCCCTGGTATTCAACCGCTTCAAGAATGATGGCTTCCGTCTCCGCGATTGCCTCCGTCTCACTCTTGTAATCGCTGTTCAACAGCGACAGCCGCGAGCCCAGGCCCCCGCAGGCACTGCATAAAAGTAAAAGGAACAATATCCCTGTCAAAAATAATCTCCGCTTCATACTGACACTTCCCTCCTCTTTTTCATGATAGGTTCTTTTTTCAAAAACGTCAAGGATTTCCTTGTCTAATCCCGCAATATCCGATATAATGTAGAAAAACCTTTCGACCAGAAACACAGATTCTTTCCTGTTTCTTAAGAAGGGAAATCTACAGAAACCGAGGACAGACAAATGGAGGAACAACAACAAAACAACAACACAGAAGCCAATACGGAAGGATCTGACCTTCTCAAATCCCAGGGCCTTTCCTACACCCGGAAGGGCCAGAAGCTGGAGGACGCAAAGTCAAGCTCCTGGCTTTTTATCGTTTTTGGCGTGATAGGCCTGCTTTTGATCCTGGCCGTGTGGCTTGGCATTATCCCTTTAAACCTGGCCCTTTACATGAAGGTCCTCTACACCATTGTTTTGGGCGTGCTCTTTGTGGTTTTTATCATTCTTGGCGTTCATTACAAGAGGAAGATCGGCAGCCTGGAAACGGAAACCACCGCCGAAGAACAGCAATCAGAAGAAATCATTCAGTGGATTACAACGGAGTATCCCGTGGAGACGCTGGATACGCTGATCGGAGCGGACGCCCTTCCCATGGAACAGCTTTATTTTGAGCGCTACGAGAAGCTGGCCTCCCTGATCCGGGAGCGGTATGGGATCGAGGATGAAGCGTATCTGGATTATCTCATTGAAAAGATATACCAGACCTACGCTCCCTCCCAGGAAGGATAATGTGGAAGCGCAAGAGATCGGAACTGTTACATAATGGCGCATGACAAGCCATTTTCAAAATTACATACGAGGTGAAAAACGTGAAATTATTAGAAGAGCGGATACTTTCCCAGGGACAGGCTGTAAACGAGCATATTTTAAAGGTGGACGGTTTTATCAACCATCAGGTGGACCCTCTTTTGATGGGGGAGATCGGGCGGGAATTCGCCCGGCATTTCAGAGGACAGGGCATCACAAAGGTGGCTACCATCGAGAGCTCCGGCATCGCCCCGGCGGTGTTCACCGCTTTAGAGCTGAGCGTGCCGCTGTTGATCCTGAAAAAACAGCCCTCCAAGGTGCTGAACACGGATCTGTATCAGACCCAGGTGACCTCCTTCACCAAAGGAACCAGCTACGAGCTGACTCTCTCCCAGAAATTTGTGTCCGATCAGGACCATGTGCTGATCATCGACGATTTCCTGGCCAACGGGGAAGCCGCCACCGGCGCCATCCGTCTCCTGCGGCTGGCCCATGCCACCATCGCCGGACTTGGCATCGTCATCGAGAAATCCTTCCAGCCGGGCCGGGGAAAGCTCTTAGAACAGGGCATACACGTCTACTCCCTGGCCCGCATCGCCAGAATGGGCGAAAATTTTATTGAATTTGTGGAGGAATGACGCCGCAAATCCTCACCGCGTACCTGCGCTGACGGCCCCCACGGCGGACCTGCGCCTCCAGATCCTCTCACCCCGGAGCAGAAAAACAGCCGGTGCACTTGTGGCACCGGCCATTTTTCTGCTTCCAGGTTTCTACTCCTGCGGATAATACTGATAATTACATTTCAGCACGTCGCTGTACATACCGTGCTTGTCCACCAGCAGCACCGACAGGATGTTGTTCCCCTCCGGTACCGGGATGGGAGCCGTGTACAGGGCCGAATCCGTGGTGGGCGTGGTGCCGTCCCAGGTATAATAGATCCGGCAGCCCTCCGGCCCCTCCAGCTCGATGGTGACAGGCTCCGTAAAGGTTCCCCGGTCAGGGGTGGCCTTCGCCCTCTTGGGCTTTTCAAATTCCACAACGTAGCTGCCCTCCGCCTCGTCGCCGTAAATGCCGTACTGATTCCTGGCCACGGCCCGAAGCTCCAGCTCTCCCTGCTCCTCCAGGACGAAGGGCTCCTCATAGAGCGTTCCGCTCTCTGTCGGGTCGCCGCCGTCTGTGGTGTAGTAGATCTCACAGTCCCCGGAAACCGTCAGCTCCACGGTGATGAGATCGGTATAGGTTCCGGGCTCCGGGCTGAATTCCGGCACCGGCGTGATGTAATCCGCAAACAGCTTCAGCAGCTTTTCATCCTCCACGGTCTCCTGCAATTCGGCGATGGACTCGTAATCCTTGTCCGCAGCATAAATTTCGATCAGCTTCCGACAGGCCTCCTCATTGGCGCTGTCCAAAGTCAGGATCTCCTCTAAAAGACGGATGGCGGTATTCGTATCCTCCATGGCGACAGCCGTCTCTGCCATGGCAAAACGCGCCGGAATATCTCCCTCCTTCAGCTCCAGGGCCCGCCGGTAGTAATTCATGGCCTTGGCATAATCCCGCTTTTCCACACAGCTCTCCGCTTGGGCCACCTGATACTCGTAAGAATTGTTCCGGTTGTTCCGTATCACCACCGCCAGAACGGCGGCTCCCACAAGCACCACGGCCACGCAGACCAGAGAAATGATCAGCGGCGTGTGATTTTTCTTCTTTTTCGTTTTTTTGGTCTGACGCTCCCGCTCCGGCTTGCCGGGGCCTTCCTTTTTGCCGTCTTCCTCCTGTAACAGCTGCCGCAGCAGCTCATCCTCCAACAGGCTGGAATCCGACACGATCTGGGCTTCTTTCCCGCAGTTGGCGCAATAAATACTGCCCACCTTCAATTCAGCGCCGCATCTTGCACACTTCATGGCTATCCCTCAATTCCTGCAATGCTTTCCACGCAGTTGTTCATCAGCATGGCGATGGTCATGGGGCCTACGCCGCCGGGTACCGGAGTGATGGCGGAGGCCAGAGGCTCTGCCTCCTCGAAATTCACGTCGCCGCAGAGCTTGTTGTTCTCATTCCGGTGGATTCCCACGTCGATGACAACCGCGCCCTCTTTGATGTAGTCCGCGCCGATGAAGCGGGGCTTGCCTATGGCCACCACCAGAATGTCCGCCTGCCGGCAGAGCTCTTTCAGGTTCTGGGTCCTGGAATGGGCGATGGTGACGGTCCCATTTTCCCGAAGGAGCAGAAGGGCCATGGGTTTTCCCACAATGTTGCTTCGCCCGATGACCACGCAGTGCTTCCCGGCGATCTCGATGCCGGACCGCTTCAGAAGCTGTATGATGCCTGCCGGGGTACAGGGCAGAAAGCCCTTCTGGCCGATGGTCATGGCTCCCACGCTCTGGGGATGAAAGCCGTCCACGTCCTTGTCCGGGCGGATGGCACGGATAATGGCGTTCTCGTCGATATGGGCGGGTACCGGAAGCTGCACCAGAATGCCCCGCACGTGATCGTCCTCGTTCAGCTTTTCAATCAGGGCCAGCAGCTCCTGCTGGGTGGTCTCCTCCGGCAGCTCGTAGGAGAGAGACTCGATCCCGATGTAGGCGCAGGCATTTTTCTTGTTGCGCACGTAGACGCTGGAGGCCGGGTCCGTTCCCACCTGGATCACGGCCAGGGCACCGGTCCTGCCCTGCTCTTTGAGTTTTGCCACCCGTTCCTTCAGCTCGTCTTTGATCTCCTGTGAAATTTTCTTTCCATCTATTAACTGTGCCATTTTCTCTCAAACCTCCTAGCCATCCTGTCTTAAAATAATCCGGTGATCCGGCCGTTCTCATCCACGTCGATATTGTTGGCCGCCGGGACCCTGGGTAAGCCCGGCATGGTCATAATGGCTCCGGTGACGGCCACCACGAAGCCTGCCCCCGCCGACACGTAGACCTCCCGGACATTTACGGTAAAGCCCGCAGGCCGCCCCAGCTTCGTCTGGTCGTCGGACAGGGAATACTGTGTCTTGGCCATGCATACCGGAAAATCTCCCATGCCAAGGTCCTCAATGCGCTTCAGCTCCTTTAAGGCCGCCGGGGAATAGCTGACGCCCGCGGCGCCGTAGATCTCCCGGGCCACGGTCTTTATCTTCTCCTGAAGGCTCAGACCGTCCTCATAAATAGGCGCGAAATGGCTTTCCTTTTCCTCCAGGGTTTTCAGCACCTGCTCTGCCAGGGCAATGCCGCCCGCGCCGCCCTTTTCCCAGACCTCGGACAGGGCGAATTCGCAGCCCCGCTCCCGACAGAAGGACTCCACATAATCCGTCTCCGCCTGGGTGTCCGTCAGGAAGGAATTTAAGGTCACCACCACGGGAACCCCATATTTCTGAAGGTTCTCGATGTGCTTTTCCAGGTTCACAATGCCCTTCTTTAGGGCCTCAAGATTCTCCTGGCCCAGGTCGCTCTTGGCCACGCCGCCGTTGTATTTCAAAGCTCGGACGGTGGCCACCAGCACCACGGCGTCCGGCTTTAACCCGGCCATCCTACACTTGATGTCGAAGAATTTCTCCGCTCCCAGATCGGCGCCGAAGCCCGCCTCCGTCACCACGTAATCCGCAAGCTTCAGGGCTGTCTTTGTGGCCCGGACGCTGTTGCAGCCGTGGGCGATGTTGGCGAAGGGGCCCCCGTGAACGATGGCCGGGGTATGCTCCAGGGTCTGGATCAGATTGGGCTTTAAGGCGTCCTTCAAAAGGGCCGCCATGGCCCCCGTGGCGTGCAGGTCATCCGCGGTCACCGGCTTCCCGTCAAAGGTGTAGGCCACGATCATCCGTCCCAGACGGCGCTTCAGATCCTCCATGTCGTCGGCCAGGCACAAAACGGCCATCACCTCCGAGGCCACGGTGATCACAAAATGATCCTCCCGCACCATGCCGTCCATCTTGCTCCCAAGGCCCACCACGATGTTGCGCAGTACCCGGTCGTTCATGTCAAGACAGCGCTTCCACACCACCTGCCTGGGGTCGATCCCCAGAGCGTTTCCCTGCTGGATGTGGTTGTCCAAAAGGGCCGCCAGCAGGTTGTTGGCAGAGGTGATGGCGTGGAAATCCCCGGTAAAATGCAGGTTCAGATCCTCCATGGGCACCACCTGGGCGTAGCCGCCTCCCGCCGCGCCGCCCTTGATGCCAAAGCAGGGCCCTAAGGAGGGCTCCCGAAGGGCCAGCACCGCCTTTTTGCCCATCCGGCCAAAGGCCTGGGCCAGGCCGATGCTGGTGGTGGTCTTGCCCTCTCCCGCCGGCGTGGGGTTGATGGCTGTGACCAGGATCAGCTTTCCATCCGGGTTCTCTTTCACCCGCTCCATCAGCTCGTCGGACAGCTTGGCCTTATATTTTCCATAAAGCTCCAGCTCATCCGCCGTGATCCCAAGCTGGGCGGCCACCTCCCCGATGGGGGAAAGCTGCGCCTCCTGGGCGATCTCAATATCTGTTTTCATTTCTATTCCTCCTCTATACATACTCCGCGAGATATTCCTCAAACTGCTCCATGGACATGAGGATCCGCCGGGGCTTGGTCCCCTCCTCGGGTCCCACCACGCCGGCCTCCTCCAGTTGGTCCATGATCCGGGCCGCCCGGTTGAAGCCGATCTTAAACCAGCGCTGCAGCATGCCGATGGAGCCCTTGTCCTTCTCGATGACAAAGCGCCCGGCATCCGCGAAATACGCGTCCCGCTCGTCGCCGCCTCCCGCAGCGCCCGCCCCGGTCTGACTGGAGACCTGATTCATCTTCTCCTCGATCTCCGGGTTGTAGACCACGGTGCTCTCCTTCTTTAAGAAATCCACCACGGCCTCCACCTCCGTGTCCGAGACGAAGGGCCCCTGCACCCTGAGGGGCTTCTGATACCCCTGGGGATAGAACAGCATATCTCCGTTTCCAAGAAGCTTCTCCGCCCCGTTCATATCCAGAATGGTCCGGGAGTCCACGCCGGAGGAGACAGAAAAGGCGATCCTGGAGGGCATGTTGGCCTTGATGAGCCCCGTGATCACGTCCACGGAGGGGCGCTGGGTGGCAATGATCAGGTGAATGCCCGCCGCCCGGGCCAGCTGGGCCAGACGGCAGATAGCGTCCTCCACATCCCCGGGTGCCACCATCATCAGGTCCGCCAGCTCGTCCACGATAATGACGATCTGGGGCATTTTCTGGGGCTTCGTCTCGTCCTCAATGTCCTCGATGGACGCCACCTTCTGGTTATAGCCCTTCAGGTCCCGTACCTGGTACTCGGCGAATTTCTGATAGCGCTCCGTCATCTCCGCCACCGCCCAGTGGAGGGCCCCGGCCGCCTTCTTGGGGTCAGTGACCACCGGGATGAAGAGGTGGGGGATGCCGTTATAAACGCTTAATTCCACCACCTTGGGGTCCACAAGGATCAGCTTCACGTCCTCCGGGTTGGCCTTATAGAGAAGGCTCATGATGATGGTGTTGATGCACACGGATTTTCCGGAGCCCGTAGCACCCGCGATCAGCAGATGAGGCATCTTGGCAATATCCGCCACCACCACCTGGCCCGCGATATCCTTCCCCACCGTAAAGCAGATATTGGAGCTGTGCTTCTGAAATTCCGGGGACTCCACCATATCCCGGAACCGCACCATGACGTTTTCCTTGTTGGGCACCTCGATCCCAACCGCCGCCTTGCCGGGGATGGGAGCCTCGATGCGGATATCGGCGGCGGCCAGGTTCAGCTTGATATCGTCGGCCAGGTTCACGATCCGGCTGACCTTCACGCCCTGCTCCGGCTGAAGCTCGTAGCGGGTGACGGAGGGGCCGCAGCTGACGTCGGTGATCGTCACGTTGACGCCAAAATTTTTCAGGGTCTGCTGCAGCTTCATGGCTGTCTCCTGCAAATGCTTCTGGCTGTCTCCCCGGGCATTGTTCCCCTGCTTTAACAGGGAGGTGGGCGGGAACCGGTATTCCCTGCCCGCCGGGGCCTGGGCGTTATGTATCATCTCCTGCTCAATGGAGCTTACGTCCTCATGAATCTGGGCCTCAGACTGCCGGGGCTTCTTGTGGACCCGCTCTACCACCACCGGCTGGGGCTCCTCCGTCCCGGGAGAACTTCCTTCCTGTCCGGCGAAATCCGATGCCCCACGACCTCCGCCGGCAAAGACTGCTCCCAGAGAGCCGCCTTTCTGTCCAGCGAGATCCGCGGTCCCACGACTTCCGCCGGCAAAGGCTGCTCCCGGAGAGCTGCCTTCCTGCCGGGACAGATCCGCGGTCCTCTTTGCCCAGCCGCCAGAAATCTCCGTTTCCGCCCCCGCGCCGGCGCCCGCAGAAGCTTCCTGCTCCTTCGGAAACAGCTTTCGCATGGCCTTCTCGGTAAAGGGCGCCGCCTCCGGGACGGGCTTTAACTCGCTGACATTGTCGGAGGGCTCCTCCTTGGGCGGAAGCACCCTGGTATCCAGGGCCACCCCCTCCACCTTGCGGTCCAGACGGCGGCTCTTTTTCTCCTCCCGCCTCCGCTCCGCCTGCTCCCGGTGCCGGAGGGATTCTTCCCGGGCCGTGTCGTAGACCTTCTTACTGCCCTTCTTCACGCCCCCCAGGAAGGAGCGCTCGGTGATCAGCACCAGGCAGATGATCAGCACGATGATATCCACCACGTAGGCGCCCACCAGGCCGAAGGCCGCCGTCAGAAGCCCTGCCAGCAGGCCGCCCAAAAAGCCTCCGCCGTTCTTATGCTCCGCGCCGTAGCGGTAGGCCTCCGCCGCCGTCTGGCCGCTGGAACCGTTGACCACAAGCTCAATAAAAAGGCAGAGAAACAGGACGAACAGGATCGCTGCCGCCAGCTTCACCACCGCTATGGCATTGCGCTTATTGGAGACATAAAACGCCGCCCCCACAAAAAGAAAGACCGGGACCAGATAGGCCGCAAGCCCGAAGGTCCCGAAGAGCACCCCGCTCACCGCCGCGCCCACCGCGCCCCCCAGCCCGAAGTTACTGATAAAGAGCAAAATGCATACCGCCAGAAGGATCAGCAGTATGATTTCGCTCTTGAAGGGGAACTCCTTTTGGGAAGGCTTCTTATTCCCGGCGCCGTTTCCTTTCTTTGATTTTCCTCTCTGTTGTTTGGCTGCCATTGCTTTCCCTCCTACTACGCCAGTACAAAATATCCGCCTATGGACAAAGCGCCAATGAACAGACAATAAATTGCAAAATATGTAAATTTCTTCCGTTTTACGATCACAAGCAAAGTCTTGATGCAGATGTAGCCCACCACGGCGGCCAGGAGCATTCCCACCGCGTAATAGAGCACCTCCATGGAGGTCACCTGCACCTTCCCGATGTCCGCAAGCTCCAGGATAGCCGCCCCCAATATGGCGGGGATGGACATGATGAAGGAATACTTCACCGCGAACTTCCGGTCAAAGCCGCTGAACAGGCAGGCCGCGATGGTGGTACCGGACCGGGACAGCCCCGGCATGGTGGCCACACCCTGACAGATGCCGATGGCGAAGGCGTTGGTGTAGGTCACGTTCCTGGGCGTCTTCTTCCCCAGAGGCACCCGGTCCGAGAGAAACAGCAGCACCGCCGTCACCACCAGGCAGATTCCCGGCACCAGCAGCACCTGGGAGGCGATCTCCACCAGGTCCCTGGCCGCAAAGCCGATGATGGCTGTGGGGATCGTGGAGACGATCACCAGAAGGTCGAACTTGCGGTAACCGTTCTTGACCACCCTGCGGTAGGCAATCTCCCGCTTGCCGATCTTATTCTGAAAAAAGGCGCCCACGTTGTAGAAGGCGTCGCCCATAAGGCGGACTCCCTCCACCAGCATCCTTCCAATATCCCGGTAGTATACCACAAACACCGCGATCAGCGTTCCCATGTGAAGCATAACGTCAAAGAGCATCCCGGTATCCGTATTTACCTGAAAAAGATTTTTAAAGATCGCCAGATGGCCCGAGCTGCTCACCGGAAGGAATTCCGTCAGGCCCTGGATGATTCCCATAAAAATAGCTTCCAATAACGACATGGTGCCTCCCCTGCCTTTCTCCTTTGTCTTCGTTCCATACTTCAGGATTGCGAGGCGATCCTGAGGTTCCTGGAGTCAAAATGCCTCTTTTCTCTCTACATCATATCATATTTTGGAGCGGCTGTCATTATCGCTTTTCAATTTTTCCATTTTTTACGGATTTTCCTGCCTAGCCTCCTCGATCATGGCATGGAGCCGCCTCATGGCCTCGTCGATGCCGCCCACCTCGTTGATGATGCCCTCCTCCACGGTCTGGCCTCCCACCAGGATCGTTCCCAGATCCTTGGTCAGCATGCCCGTATTCAACATCATCTCCTCCAGCCGCTCCTTCCTGGCAAAGCAGTGGTCGCTGATAAAGCCCACGATCCGGTCCTGCATCTGCTGAAAATAGTCGTAGGTCTGAGGGGCGCCGATCACAAGCCCTGTCAAACGCACCGGATGTATCACCATGGTTCCCGTGGGAACGATATAGGAATAGTCCGTGGACACCGCCAGAGGAACGCCGATGGAATGGCTTCCCCCCAGCACCAGGGACACCGTGGGTTTGCTTAAGGAGGCGATCATCTCCGCAATGGCCAGGCCCGACTCCACGTCTCCGCCCACGGTGTTGATCAGGACCATCACCCCGTCCACCTCATTGTCATCCTCGATGGCCGCAAGCTTCGGCAGGATGTGCTCATACTTGGTGGATTTGGTGTTGCCGTTTAAACACTCGTGGCCCTCCACCTCCCCGATGATGGACAACAGGTGTATCCGGTGCTTCTGCCTGCTGTGGTCCAGGGTGAGCTGCCCCATATCCCGGATCTCCTCATTTTTCTTCTGCTCAATGTCCTTCTTGTCCAGTTCCTGTCCCTCGTTCATACTGCCATCCTTTCACGGAAACCGATTTTTCTTTAGTATGTGAAGAAACAGGATCTTTATTCCCGCCATTTTCCCGTAATGGGAAACAGGATTTTATTCCCGCCATTTTCCCGTAACAGGAAACAGGATTTTATTCCCGCTGTTTCCCGGTGCGGATCAGGTTGTGCCGCACCAAAACGCTGCCCTCCGGCAATACCGCCGCCACGGCGACGGCGATTTTGATAAGGTCAAAGGGCAGGAAGGGCACCACGCCCGCCAGCAATGCCTTTATAAGGGACATATTAAGAGCCAGCATCATCCACAGCGTTCCAAAGCCGTAGCAGGCCGTCGTTCCCAGCAGCGCCCCCACAAAGCACATATACCATTTCCCATGAAAATACTCCACGAAAAATCCGGTGAGCCATACCAGAAACAGATAGCCCCAGATGTAGCCGCCGGTAGGGCCGAGAATCTTCTGAATCCCGCCCATATAGCCGGAAAACACCGGAAGGCCCACGGCCCCCAGCAGGATATATACAAGAACGCAGACCGTTCCCCGGGTGCGCCCCAGGATGATGCCGGCCATCAGCACGGCAAAGGTCCCCAGGGTGATGGGAATGGGCGTAAAGCCCAAGGTGATGGAGGCCGGAGCAAGGATACACAGGATGGCCGCCACCAGGGCAATGGTCACAAGGTCGTTGATCTTTAAATGCCGCATATTTTAAGATACCTCCTTTGTTTTATGCCTGTCTAGTTTACTACGTTTTCGGTTTCGCTGTCAACCGCTCTTTCAGATTTCGGTTGACAGCGGTAACAGATGATCCTATAATAAGTTACAGCCCCGCTGCCCAACATCCCGGAGCAAAGCGGATATATTTAAAGGAGAAAAGAAATGAAACAGGTTATCTTAACAGGAGACCGCCCCACAGGACGCCTGCACGTAGGTCATTACGCCGGCTCCCTGAAGGAGCGGGTGAAATTGCAGAACGCTGGCCGTTATGACGAAATTTATATAATGATTGCCGACGCCCAGGCATTGACGGACAATGCGGAGCATCCCGAGAAGGTGCGGCAGAATATCATGCAGGTGGCTTTGGATTACCTTGCCTGCGGGCTGGAGCCGGAGAAATCCACCCTGTTCATCCAGTCCATGATCCCCGAGCTTACGGAATTGACCTTCTATTACATGAACCTGGTGACGGTTTCCCGGGTGCAGCGCAACCCCACCGTCAAGGCGGAGATCCAGATGCGCAATTTCGAGGCCAGCATCCCGGTGGGATTCTTCTGCTACCCCATCAGCCAGGCGGCGGATATCACGGCCTTTCGGGCCACGGCGGTCCCGGTAGGCGAAGACCAGCTTCCCATGCTGGAGCAGTGCAAGGAGATCGTCCATAAATTCAACGCGGTTTACGGGGAGACACTGACGGAGCCCCAGATCGTCCTTCCCGAAAATGCCTCCTGCCTGCGGCTCCCCGGCATCGACGGCAAAGCCAAGATGAGCAAATCCCTGGGCAACTGCATCTACCTCTCCGACGAACCGGAGGAGATCAGAACCAAGGTCATGTCCATGTTCACGGACCCCAACCATCTGAAGGTCAGCGACCCTGGACGGGTGGAGGGAAATCCGGTCTTTATCTATCTGGACGCCTTCTGCCGCCCGGAATATTTTGCCCAGTTTCTGCCGGAGTACAGCGGCCTTGAGGAGCTCAAGGACCACTACCGCCGGGGCGGCCTTGGGGACGTGAAGGTGAAGAAATTCTTAAATCAGGTCATGCAGGAGGAGCTTGGCCCCATCCGCAGCCGGCGTAAGCTGTGGGAGCAGCGGCTTCCGGAGGTCTATGAGATCCTCAGGGAAGGGAGCAAGGCCGCCAGGGAAACTGCCGCCAGGACTCTGGCAGACGTCCGCCGCGCCATGCAGATCGACTACTTTGAGAACGATAACCTATTAAGATA
>CALWDR010000033.1 GCA_944376745.1 uncultured Lachnospiraceae bacterium | reverse complement strand
AAAAGGAAGTTGTATGCAGGGCATACTGGTAGCGGATATCAAACATCATGGCAGTGAGGATATCATCATCTGACAGACCCGTTAGTTCTTTTAACAATAACGCGCCTATGATGACATTCACCGGAGTGTTTGGACGGGATTTTGCATCACTGAAAAGCACTGCATAAGGTATTTCGTCGATCTTGGGGAAAATATATTCCGCAAAATATTTTGCCCAGGATTTGTCAAGAAACCGCTTTTCGCGATCCGAAAGGTATCTTTCCTTGTCAAACAGAGATATTTGCTGCTCATCACAATGATTTGGTACAAACATACGAATTCCTCCCGCTTTTGAAATGGCTAATAATATTTTACCATATTTTGCGGGAAGTGTCTTCCATTACAACAATATATTCAGTTTTCAAGGTACATGATCAAGAGGTATAAGCATATATACCTTTTGACGCTCTAATCATCATATCCGGATACGCTTCTTTTCCGCAGCCATGACCGGCATCCAGTCTTCCAGGTTTTCTACACCGCTGACATCAATTCCAAGTTCTTCCACAATATCCGCGCGGTATAGAATAATCTTAAACTGGGCGTAATCCTTCTGGGGTGCGATCCCATATAAATGACCGTTCACATAACCGGCCTTTAAATAATCCTCGTCATAATACTTCATAATATCCTGTCTGTATTCCGCATACAGATTGTCCAGCTCCAGCCATGCTCCCTGGGCTACCCCGCTGGCCAGCGAGCCAATGTTTAACATCAGATCTACAGGTTCGCTTCCGCTGAGCAGCAGATTGGACTGCTCGGACCATTGGCTGACGTCCAATATGTTTAGGTTGACCTCTACGCCGATTTTTTCACGGCTGATCTCATTGACAGCTTCCTCCACCATTTCATAATCCGTCACTGTTCCAAGCCCCATAACGTACATGCTGATGGCTGTGATCTCTCCCTCGCCTCCCTGTGTGTCCGTTTCGTCATCCGTGCCGTCCGCCTCCTGGCTGCTGTTCTCCAGCACATCCTCCTGTGTATCGCTGCCGCATCCTCCGAGCAGGCCGACAGCCATCACAGCGCTTAACAAAAAGCAGTAAATGTTTCGTTTCATACCTGTATCCTCCTTGTATATTTTGGTAAGGTTATTATAACGAATCATTTACTGCTCTATCCATAATTTTACGTCATTTTCGTTATACTTTTCCGGCTTTAAAAATTAAACTCCTTAGAAATTTCCTTTACTCTTTCTGTCATATACTCATTCAAATAAATATGGACGCCCGTTCCATCGCAATGAACGCAGAATTTACGCAGCTTTCCAGAAACGCTTAAATATATCTCCAGGAGAACTGCGAAAAATTTACTTATAGCCTTCCCACTGCTCCTATCTATGGAACAGTGGAAAGCCGTGTTTTTCCTGTTTCACGCCAATTTCCAATGAACCACTTACCCTATCAGCACCGTCTTTCCATCAAATACAAATCCATATTTTCGGATTCGCTCTGCCGGGATTCCCCTTGCCAGCAGATTCGTCCCGTACTTTTTCTCTTCTATCTGCCGCAACGCATTTTGCAAGGTTTCTTCCAGGCTTTTCTCTCTTCTGAAATTATAAACCTTAAACTCTATAATAATGGCGTCGTCTCCTGGGGACAGCGGCTCCAGTACCACATCATATCTCCAAAAGCCGCTCTCACGGTTGGATGTCAGCACGTACCTGCCTCTTAAATCCACCATCAGTCCCAAAACAAAACCATGATAAAAGCGTTCCGGTTCCGCCTTTCCGGAAGCACGCTTGCCGGTGTCAAAAAAGCTGAAGGTTCCGGCAGTTACCCGGCTCATATATTCGTTCATGGCGTCTACATCACCCAACAGCAGAGCCTTCACAAAATCATTATAATCATCTCTCACTGTATCAAACCACCCGCGAATCATGTTTTGCAACATCATTTTTACTTCCAGGTTAGTCAAAGCCAATTCATATTCTGGCTTTTTATAATAATCGGAATCTCCGTATGTTTCATAGCTCTTTATTGATACTGCCTTCAAATATCCACCGTCCAGCAGCAGGCTCCAGATTCCCCGTTCGCTCGGTAAATGTTGATAGGAAGCATATTCATAAATGGGCGTTTTCAAACACCCCCCGTCCAGCAGCATCTCAAAGGAGGCTTTTATATTCTTGTCGCCCTGGCGGATAAATTTCCCCACCAAGCTGTGGAAATTTGTACTCTGAAGCTTGTGTTCTTCAAAGGCCCAGTAAGTCGCAAACTCTCCCTTATCCAAATAATTTAATATTGACCAGGGATTGTAAATATCTCTGAGACTGCCAAAAATAAAACCATCATACCACTCCTTCACCTGTCTCTCTTCCGTTCGACCAAACTCATCCATGGCGTCAAATACTTCCTGTTCCGTGAATCCAAAACAGCTCTTATATTTCTCTGATGTCGTGGTTACCACCTGTAAATTAAGCAAATCCGTAAAGATGGACTCCTTACCAGCCTGGGCAACCCCCATCATGATGGCGTGCGCCAACCAACGGTTCGTTTTAAAGGTGGAAAGGAACAAGCTTCTGAGAAATTCCGCCAATTCCTCTCCAAATCCATCCTCATAGGCCTCCTGCATAGGGGCATCGTATTCATCCAGGAGAATAATCACATTTTTCCCATAATACCGGGACAAAAAATCAGATAGATGAGATAGCGCCAACGTAGCGTCCACGTCATTCATATCAACTTTAATCCGGTCAAAACGTTCTCTTTCCCTCTCCGATAAGACTCCGCTGTCCTTCAGAAAACTATACTTTGAATATAAATCAACCAGGATCTGGCAGATTTTGGATCTTGTGGTCAGATAATCCTTCTCCTTCACATTTGCAAAAGACAGGCTGATAACCGGATAAGTCCCCTGCAAATCCCGGTATTCCTCCTCCTGCCAGATGGACAAGCCTTCAAACAAATCTGCTCTCCCCGCATAGTCCACAGAAAAAAACTGTTCTGTCATACTCATAGTCAGCGTTTTTCCAAATCTGCGCGGACGTGTAATCAAGGTAACACTATCCCCGCTTTCCCACCATTCCTTAATAAAACTGGTTTTATCAATATAAAAATAATGATTCTTTATTATTTTTCCGTAATCCTGGATTCCGATTCCAACGGTACGCGCCATCTTCCCCGCCTCCTTACATTCCTTTTCCTCTCACAGAAAATCCGTTATACCAGGTCCTGTTTCCCTCAGTATAACGGATTTTCCGCGAAAAAACAACAGTTACAATTCAATTCCCTTTCTGGCCGCGATTCCCCTGTCAAAGGGATGCTTTACCTTCACAACTCTCGACACATAGTCCGCCAGCTCCAACAGCTCCTTGGCCGGGTCTCTCCCGGTCATGACCACCTCCAGCTCCTCCGGCTTTTCCTTCAGAAATTTCAGCACTTTTTCCCGATCTACCATTTCCAGGTTGTAGGAGGCAATCAGCTCATCCAGTACCAGCAGGCGGCAGTTCTCCTCCACAGCCATCCGGGCCACGCTTCGAAAATGCTCCGTGTAAAAAGCCTGCGCCTTTTTCTTCTGCTCCGGTGTCATTCCAAAGGTAAATCCGAATTTTTCTTCACATCGCGCCACATGGATTCCTGGAATCTGCTCTAAAACCGCCAATTCACTGGAGCTGTCATTTTTCAGAAACTGGGTATACAAAACCTTCTGTCCGCTTCCCGCACACCGGACACTCAGACCAATGCCCGCAGTGGTCTTCCCCTTACCGTCTCCCTCGTAAATATGAATCAATCCACTCATGTTTCTTCCTCCTGTCTGTTTTTCACTGCATCGGCGCGGGAATCCGTTCAGATTCCCGCCTCCAATATCCTGTAAATCTGCTCCATATCCAAATGCTGCCGCAGGGTGTCAGCCAGAATATCGTACTGGCTTTCCTTATAGGCCTGGTAATCCACCGATTTCAAATTTTGAAGGGTGATTCCCTTTGCCGCCGCCAGCGCTTCGATGACACTCCTGGATACCTCTTCGCTGTCAAAAATCCCATGCACATAGGAGCCGTAGACATTTCCGGCCTGGGCGCCCTCCTGCTTTTTCACAGCATCCCCGTATGCATTCCCAATCTCCGTCAAGGTCCCCACGCCCTCCCGCAGAGTGGTAATTCCCATGTGAATCTCATATCCCGCAAGCTTGGCACCAGACAGCTTCTTTAGTGCGCCTCCCAGGCGGCCGAAGCTTCCCTGCACCCTTGTCCTGGTCTTACTCTCCGCAAACACGGTATCCACCGGAAGCAGGCCCATGCCCCGCATGCTCCCGCCTTCCTCGACCCCCTGGGGGTCTGCCAGGGTCTCCCCCAGCATCTGATAGCCGCCGCACACGCCGAAGATGACGGTGCCCTTTTCTCCGGCCTTCTTGATGGCCGCCTCCAGACCGGACTGCCGCAGCCACTTCAGATCCTTCATGGTATTCTTGGTACCCGGCAGAATGATCATATCCGGCCGTCCAAGCTGGGACACACGCTCCACATATCGTAAAGATACGCCCTCAAAGCTTTCAAACACATTAAAGTCCGTGAAATTGGAGATTCTGGGAAGTCTGATCACGGCAATATCAACAAGCGCCGCCTCCGTCCGCTGATGAAAACGCTCCGTCAGGCTGTCCTCATCCTCCACATCGATATACATATAAGGCGCAACTCCCACCACCGGAATCCCACACTTTTCCTCCAGCATAGTAAGGCCGGGGTCCAGAATCGACTTGTCGCCCCGGAATTTGTTGATGATCAGCCCTTTTACCAGACGCCGCTCGTCCTCCTCCAGAAGCTGCACCGTGCCCACCAGCTGGGCAAACACACCACCCCGGTCGATGTCCCCCACCAACAGCACCGGCGCTTTCGCTCTTTTGGCCATGCCCATATTCACGATATCATCCTGCTTTAAGTTGATCTCGGCAGGAGAGCCGGCTCCCTCGATTACGATAATCTCATACTCTGCGGCCAACGACTCATAGGCCTTCATCACCTCCGGGAACAGCTGCTTCTTATAGGCAAAATATTCCCTTGCCCCCATATTCCTGAGCACTTCTCCATTTACGATGACCTGGGAGCCCATCTCATTGGTGGGCTTTAACAGAATGGGATTCATCCGCACCGAGGGTTCGATGCCCGCCGCCTCCGCCTGCATCACCTGGGCCCGCCCCATTTCCAGCCCTTCCTTTGTAATAAAGGAATTCAGCGCCATGTTCTGGGACTTAAAGGGCGCCGCCTTATACCCGTCCTGTTTCATGATCCTTAAAAGCCCCGCCGTCAGCAGGCTCTTCCCCGCATTTGACATGGTTCCCTGTATCATAATTGCCTTTGCCATCTATCTGTCCTCCATCACTTTCAGCAGCATAAGATTCTCCCGGCGGCTTTTTACCGCAATCCGATACCAGCCCCTAGAGAGCCCCTCATAATTACTGCAGTCCCGAATCAAAATCCCCTGCTGTAAACATTTCTCATAGAAATCCTCCGGTCCCCGGAAAAAAATATAATTTGCCGCAGAGCCAATGATCCGGCAGCCCCTTTCCCGAAGCCTTTCCGCCAGATATTCCCGTTCGGCCTGAATCTCGTCCCTGCTGACCAGCGCAAACATCGTATCCTTCGCCGCCGCGATTCCCGCCATCTGTGCCGGCAGAGACACGCTCCAGGGCTGGCTGCATTTCTTCATTTCCCCAAGCAGCGCGCTGTCCCGGCACAGGCCATATCCCAGCCGCAGCCCCGCCATGGCGTACATTTTCGTAAAAGCCTTCAAAAGGAACAGATTATCCGTCTCTTCCAGATACTTTTTTACCGAATAACGCTCCGGCTCCTTTAAAAAATCGTTGAAGCATTCATCCACCACCAGCAATGCGCCACAGGTCTCACACCGCCTTAAAATACGCTCCAGGAGAGCCGGCTCCGTCAGAACCCCGGTGGGATTGTTGGGATTGCAGAGAAACACCATATCCGTTTCTGGCGTAATGCGCTCTGTAAAATCCTCTTCCAGCCGAAAGCCCTGCTCCTCCTGCATATAGTATCTGTCGATATTGCAGTCCACACTCACCAGGGCCTGCTCATATTCGTAAAAGGTGGGGGCCCCAAGCAGGGCTCTTTTGGGCCTTCTCGCCCTCACCAATGTGAAAATCAGATCTGCGGCGCCGTTTCCGCAGATGATGTGTTCTGCCGGTATCTGCTCCCGGACACTGATGGACTCCCGCAGCATGCGGCAGTCCGGGTCCGGGTAGTTCCCGCTGTCGTCTACGGCTTCCTTCGCCGCCTGCCGCACTCTCTCCGGCATTCCTCTGAAATTCAGATTCGCCGAAAAATCCAGCACATTCTTATAAGTATAGATATCTCCGCCATGTCTGTGCATTTGCTGTTTCCTGCTTTCATTCCGTAAATTTCTGTCATTTTCCCGAAAACCCGCCACAAAGCAATTCCAGGCCTTTACCACCTCGTATACGATAAGCCTCCTGTCTTTACCGCCACACTGCCAGCAAAACACCGGCTTTTACCACCACACAAAAAATCAGGCCCATCCATGCCGTCCGGTACATCAAACGGTTGGCCCGGGCAATATCCTCACGCTCCACCGGACGGATGTCATCTCCGATGGTGGGCTTCTCCTTCTTTTTTCCAAAATACCAGGCGTCCCCAGCCAACTGCACCTGCAGAGCTCCCGCCATAACCGCCTCCGTGTGGGCCGAGTTAGGGCTGGCATGTTTCTTTCGGTCCCTCCGGTAGATCCGAAAGGCGTCCTTCCCGGAAAATCCTCCCAAAAAAGAGGCCGCTATCATAAACCATGCGCACATCCTTGCCGGGATAAAATTCACCACATCATCCAGCCTTGCGGCCGCCCGCCCGAAATACAGATACTTCTCATTTTTATACCCCACCATGGAGTCCATGGTATTGATGGATTTGTAAAAAAATCCCAGCACAGGCCCGCCCACTGCCATAGAAAGCATGGGGGCCAGCACTCCGTCGGAAGCATTTTCCGCAATGGTCTCCACGGCAGCTTTCGTCACTCCGGCCTCGTCAAGACGTTCCGTGTCCCGGCCCACGATCATGGATACGGCCCGTCTTCCGGCGCCAAGCCCCTCCTGCTCCAGAGCCTGCGCCACCTTCATGCTCTCTGTTTTCAAAGACCTGGTGGCCAGAATAAAATAGCACAGCACCGTCTCCAGTAACAGGCCTGCGATCCAGTGTATTTTATAGAAGAGGATGACCAGTGCCAGGGGCACTGCCGTGGAGACCACTGTCACGATCAGAACCAGACAGACGCCGCCAAAAAGCTCCCCTCTTTTCGTCTTGGGAAACATCCTCCGCAGTCCTTTCTCCGCGCCTCCGATCAGATGTCCGATTGCGATGATGGGGTGCCATCTGCCCTGGGGATCTCCCAGCAGCAGGTCCAGCAGGAATCCCAGAATCAATGCTGCGGTGGTATAAACAAAGTACATCGTTCTTCCTCGTTTCTTTTTTCATTTCTATTTTTCATTGCTCTTATGCTTTTTTGCGCAGGCCCGCAAAAAATGGAACACCATCTCCGGGTTGGAATAATAGTAGAGATGCGGAAATCCCGCCAGGCCCTGCATATTTCCATGGATACAGTCCCATTCCCCTTTTGACTGCGGTCTTCTTGCCCGAAAGCACTCCCCGTTGGAGGTACTGTCAAAAAAGTGGAATTCATGCCCCTTGATGGCTGCCCCCTCCGCTCCCAGAATCTGGTCCTTCCTGGCCGTCAGCGTGATATATCCGAAGCGGTTCAGCCGTCCGGTCCGGTAGGCCCTTCCCGGAATGATTCCCACCATAGGGTAGGACTTTTGCTCCATATCCTCCATGATCTCATGGAGATACATAAAGCCGCCGCATTCCGCCAGGTACGGCATACCTTCCGCAACCGCCTCCCGTATGGACCTTTTCATGGATTCGTTGGCGCTGAGTTTCTCGGCATACAACTCCGGATAGCCTCCATAGAAAATCATTCCGTCCAGGCCCTCCGGCAGCCTGTCGTCCCGCAGGGGAGAGAAAAAGCATAGCTTCGCCCCCATCTGCTCCAGCAGCTTAAGGTTGTCCCGATAAAAAAAGCAGAACGCCTCGTCCCTGGCAATGCCAAGGGTGACCTTCTTCTCAAGCCGCGGCAGCTTTGGCTCCCGGAACGCAAAATCCTCCGCCTGATCTGCCAGCCCAAGCAGCTCCTCCATATCCAGGGTTTCCTCCAGCAGTTCTGCCAGCCCCTGCAGCTTCTCTTTTAAATGTTCGATTTCATCCGGCATCACCAGTCCCAGATGACGGCTTTCTATCACATATTCCGCCGCTTCCGGCACATACCCAAGCACCTTCACCGGAAGCTGCCCTTCAATCTGTGTCTTCAATTCCGGATAGAATCCTGCGCTGACGCGGTTTAAGATCACGCCCCGGATTCCGCTGTCCTCCCTGTATTCCAGAAACCCCTTAATCAGTGCCAATGTGGAAAGGCTCATACCCTTGGCATCCACAATGAGGATTACCGGTGTGCCGGTGACCTTCGCCAGATGATAGGCGGACGCCTGCGTGCTGCCGCTTCCAATCCCGTCATAAAAGCCCATAACGCCTTCCATCACGGAAATATCTCCGCAAGAGGCCTCTTTTCCCAACAGATATCTTGTAACCTCATCCTCCGTAAAAAAGGTATCCAGGTTCCCGGAAGAAATTCCAAGGGCCCGCTTATGAAACATGGGATCAATATAATCCGGCCCGCATTTAAAGGCATTCACCGCAAGTCCCCTGTTTTTCAGGGCTTTCAGCAGCCCGCAGGTGATCAGCGTCTTCCCGCTTCCGCTGGCGGGGGCCGCCAGTAAGATTCTTGGTAATTTCATAGGTATTTCGTTCCTTTCGCCGAAAATCCGTTATACCAGGTTTGGTTTCCAACCTAGTATAGCGGATTTTCTACAAAAAAACAATATTATTCTTTTATGCGTTTTCCTGTTGTAAGAAATCCTAAGCCGATTGCGGCGCAGAGCATCAGAATGAGAACCATCCGGATACCTGTCCCATCGCCTGTCTTAGGAGAATCGGCTGCTTCACTGTTTTCAGTCTGGCTTTCTGTCGTACCGCTGTCTCCGGTCTGGCCGCCTGCCGTTCCACCGTCTCCGGTCTGGCCGCCTGTCGTTCCACCGTCTCCGGTCTGGCCGTTCTGCTCTCCGCCGGTTTCACCCGGGTCCCCGTCTCCGTTTTCCTCTTTCTGAAGTTGCTCGTCGGTTTTCACGGCGCGCAGTTCTTCTTTGGCCGCCGCAAGTATGGTATCTACTTCCGTCTTATCCTCCGCCTTCCGCAGAAGTTCTGTATAAGTTTCCAGCAGCCGCGCAATTTCCTGCTGCTGCTCCAAGCGGTAATTTTCCAGATTCAGATATACGTTTAATTCCTCAACTGCCTCGGAAATATACGCTTCCAGAACCTGCGCACTGGTTAAGACACCATCCAATTCGCCCTTCGCCGCCGCCAAAATGGTTTCTGCGCCAGCCAAATCCGCCGCGGCTTGTATCTCACGGCTTCTCGTCTCCAGTATCCGGCTAAGTTCGCTCTGCTGCTCCTTTTCATACTTGTTTTCCACATCCTTGAGACTGTAATAATTTTCCAGTTCAAATAGAAGGTTTTCCTTCTGATACCCAAGGATAAGTTCCGCTCCGCCGTTTGCTGTAAAGGTTTCCTGGCTGTTCTGCGTTATGATAAAGATACTCTGGCTGGCGGTGACTCCGTCCTCAGCCGTCACAATGGCTTTTACCGCCATGGTATCGCCGTCCCAGTAGAGATTCCACCTGGTATAACCGGCTCCTGTTCCCGTTCCTGCTGCCGTATTGCCAATCAATCCTGTCTCTTCATCCACCCTGCTGCTTGAGCCAATCCCCCGCAAAGCATAGACTGCATGGGAAGCGTTCTCATCTCCCGTCTTCAGCCACAATCTCATAAAAGTAGAACTCTGACCATAGCAGACATACACCTGGCCGTCAAGTTCCTCCACCTCTTTCGCTCCTGTCAGAGAATTGGATTGATTCACCGTATAATCCATGTCTGTATTCCGAGAGGCTTCCCGCACATTGACGGTATAGGTTCTTGTGGAATCTCCCTGGGTTACCTGGATTACCACCGTTGCCGTTCCCTCTTCCATCGGAACGCTGACCGTTCCCTGATCGTCTGTCAGAGTAACCGGGGTTCCGTTCACCGCCAGACTGCTTCCGTCGTTGACCCCCAGCGTGAATACAGCCGCCTCTGTTCCTGGAGCAACCACAAGTTCATACTCTGTAATTCCGCCGTTTAACTCGTTATCCAGAGTTCCGTTTCCCTCCAGGGCAGTCAGCCACGTCTCGGAGGTTCCGATGGCGATCAGATACCCCAGGTCGTTGGTCAGATAGATGGTCCCGTCCGGTCCGAAGATGGGCATGGAGGCATTATACTGTACCCAGTTCGTTGTCAGAGAGGAGAAATCCACCAGTTCCCCGCTGGTCTGTCCCGGCGCGTCCTTCATCATGACAATACTGCCCGGACTGGTATAATAGCTGGTGAACACATACACGCAATCCTGCTCCATATCCGCCACCAGACGCAGATCCCGCATGGTACCGTAAGAGTGGTTTACACGGTATATCAGACTTAAATCCGTCGTATCAAAGACGGCCAGACAGGTAGAGCTTCCCACATACAGGCGGTTATTGTAAATCACCGGCGTAGCGGTGCAGGTACCTCCAAAGCCGCCGCTGCTGGCCTGCTCGCCGACCAGTGTACTTTTCCCTGTTCCAAAGGTTCCTGTCGTCTCATCATATTCTATCTGGTACAGGTAACCGGCGGTGTCCGTAAAATAAATACTGGTTCCATCGTAGGCCACTGAACTTCGGATACTGTGGCTTGCGTCATCACAGATATTGTAACGGTTCACGATTTCTCCGGTCCATCGGTCGGTGGAGTATACCCGTCCTCCCTCGCTGCCGTACACAAGATAATCCCCGATGATTGCCGCTCCGGCCCAATAATAACCGGTATAATTTCCATTGCTTCCGCAATAAATCTGTTCCGGCTCCTGCGTCCATAAGATTTTGCCGTCCGCTGCGCTGATGGCAAAATAGCAGGCATCGGTGCCGCCGGGGTATACCGTTCCTCCGTAAATAATACCGTCTGCGTAATTCAGCTGACACAGTCCCTGAGAGCCCAGTTCCACGTTCTCAGATACCCACAGCCGGTTCAAGTCAGCGTCAAAGCACTCCAGATAAGTGCCCTCCTGTATCACCAGCTTATCCCCCGCTGTCTGGAAGAAATAATTATACCCTATGCTATATGTAAGATCTTCTGTCTTCTCGATCTCACCGGTGGAAGGATTCACTTTTTTAATCTGTTTCTCTCCGATAATGTAAATGGAATCATTTAAAAATACCGGATTTGTGACCTCTCCCTTATCCAGGCCCTGCCACAATCCAATGCAGGTGGCCCATTTTACATAGACGTCCTCGGTAACTCCCTTGGGAAGTCCTTCGGCAATCTCAAAATCCGTGGTGACAGCCATGTTGTAAGTCTCATTCCAGGTGTACCCGGTGATGTTCTCTCTCTCAAGAGAAACTGTCTCCGTCAGGGCCGCCCCATTTACCGTAATAGTGCCGGACTTCGCCTCGTAGCCGTCTTTTCCCAGGGTATAATAGTAGGTACCATTGGCCAGAGAGAGATTCTTTTCCGTGGACACAATATAACCGGCATTGTTCTTTATCACAATCTCTGCGTCGGCGGGTGTTGTATCGAATCGTACTTCATATGCAGTGCTGCCCTGAACCCTGTCATTGGTCAGAGCCGTTCTTGTTCCAATGACATCCTCTGCCCCGATGACTACCTTGATCCGATAACCAACGTCCGCTTCCGTCAAAGTATAGGCGGCAGATGACGCGCCCTCTATTCTGCTCTCTCCCGTTGCGCTCACGCGATACCATTCATAGGTGCGGGCCGTTTCGCTATCGTCAGTGTCAGAAGCCGTCAGCACCTGTCCGGCGACACAGCTTCCGCTGATGGAGGCTGTTGTGTCCTCTCCCAGTATGGCGGCATGGGTGCTTAAAACCGGATAGCCTTCATAACTTTCCGACAGTGCCCAGGGGGTACCGGTTCTGCCGCTGTTCTTCTCGTTCAGAAGCGTCACAAACGCCTCGCTCTTCATTTCATCCGTGCTTTTTGCTTCCGCTTTGTTATAACTCTCTCCGCCGGAGGTATAGGCTCCCGCCGACGCTTCCATAAGGGTACTGTCCCAGTAGCTGTCGGCGATGGAATAGTTGCCAGCCGCCGTATAACCGGTCAATGCTCCGGCCGAGTATCTTTTGCTTCCTCCGCTTCCCTCATTTGTGATCGTCACCGCTGCATAGGAGCCTGTGATTTTTCCGTTGTTTCCCATGTACGGAACAAATCCGCCTGCATTGATGTTGGCCCCTGTAGCTGTCACCGTCAGATTTCCCACCACGGAGCAATTCTCTACCGTTCCGGTCAACCCGGAGCTCACGCCGGCACCCGACATCAGTATCCCCGCGCCAATCCTGTTTACGGTAACGTCTTTCGCATACAGGTTCAGATTTTTCACGGTTCCGCTGATCATGGAAAGCAGAGAAGCGGTTGCTCCCTCCGGCAGGGTAATGGTATATCCGTTTCCGTCCAGTGTCCCGGAAAAAGTCGAAGTAGTCGCAGGTTCTGTCCAGGTGTCCGGAGCAATATCCGCTCCCAGCACATAACAGGAAGAGGGACTGTCATCAATTTCCTTCAAATCCTCCGCATCCATTATAATGTACGGATTCTCCGCGGTACCGTCCCCCGCCATCTGCCCGCCGGAGGCATGGACCGTCTCCAGCACCGGCATAGCCGCCATGAGCACCGCAAAAAGCAGCGCTATGACTCTTTGTTTCCAGTGTTTCATTTTTTTCTTCCTCCTTCTTCTTTGCGCATCCCCAAAAGGGGTGACAGGAAAGGGCAAATTTCTTTGTCATTTCCCGAATGTATTGATACCTAACGGTAAATACCATATTTCAACTTGACACGTTCTATCTTCCGAATGATCTTCTCACCGAACAGGAACATGAACAAGGCGGCTGTCCCGGCATGGCCGGCGTCATAGGTGGCGCCGGAGATATACAGGGCTCTCAGGGTCGTAAGACTGATGGGCGCGCCACCCGGAATGGCAGCCGAGGTTACCATGGCGCAGATATTCATAATCCCGCCATACAGGATAAAAACGGTAAAAAAGGTAAAGACAGTAAGGGTAACGGAATCCACCGGCAGTCGTTTTCTCTGTAAAAGAACCCCGGCCAGCAGCCCAACCGCGCCAAACACGTACAGCCTCCATCCGAAAAAGGTCGTATCCTCTCCCGGAATCAGCAGGTAAGAGACATATGCTACGATCAGAGCAAACACAATGCATAAAACCGGCCCCATCACCACCTTAAAGCTTCTGGATTTCAGCTTGTCCATGGATACCTTGTTAAAACACAGTCCTGCCAGAAATCCCAGCAATCCCCAGCAGAACATCTGCCAGGGCGTCCATGACCCGTGCCCTTGATAGAAATTCAGTACAAACCTTGCCAGGGCTCCCACCAGAAATCCTGCCTCCGGTCCAAGAGAAATCCCTGCTATGATCACCATGGCGCTCCCTGCCTTGATGGGAATCGTAACATGAAATACCATGCTGACACATACGGTCAGCGCTGCCATAACCGCGATCAGTACGATCTCCCTGGCTTTGGGTTTCCGCTTCTCAAAAACCATGAAAAAGGGAATCATCGTATAGACCAGTATCATCATCCCCAGCAGCAGATAATGGCCCGTTCCCAGAAATCCCACCGCCACCAGAAGGGTAAGGGGGATACAGACAAAGATCAACAGGGCCGCCACCCTTGTCCTGCGCCTGTGAGCCGCTTCATACCGGGCTACATCATAGCTTCTTCGCATAGTCCTGCCACCTCCTCACAGATAACTGCTTCCGGAAACCACTGCCGGGCCACACGGTTGGCCACCGTTGTATAAAAACTGTTGCCAGAGAAAAACGCCACCGGCGTATCCACTCCCACAATCTCGCCGTCGAAAAACAGGGCGCAGCGGTCCGCGTATTCCGCACAGAATTCCAGATCATGGGAGACCATGAAAATGGTTACCCCCCGTCGCTGCAATTTTCCCAGGATGTCCGCCAGCTTTCTTTTGAAGAAGGGATCCAGTCCCTTGGTGGGTTCGTCCATAAGCAGTATTTTCGGTTCCTGAAGCAGGATCTTTCCCAATGCCAGACGCTGCTGCTCTCCGCCGCTCAGATCGTAGGGATGGGATTTTGCCAATTCGTCAAGTTCCATCAATTCCAGCATATCCTCAACCTTCCGAACCTTCTCCTTATCCGAAAGGGGCCAATGATACAACGCCTCCAATAACTCTTCCTCCGCCGTGATTTCCGTAAACACCGCCTGGGGACTCTGCGGCAGCATGGCCAGGCACTTGTGAAACAACTGCTTCTGATTCTTCTTCTCCACCCGGATTCCACCAACCTCCGTATAACCACGGTAGGGCTGTATCAAACCGGCCACCGCCTTTAAGGTGGTACTTTTTCCAACCCCATTTCCACCCAGAACGCAGAACCATTCGCCCTCCTCTACCTCCAGGTTTACGCCCTTTAATATATCTGCGCCGGCGCGCTGATACCGGAACCACACATCCCGGATCCGGATAGAGGTATTTCCCTTCCCGGTGGTCCCGGGCCTTCGCTTCTGCCTGGCTATCCTCTTCTTTTCGCTCCCTTTCTCTGTCTGCTTTCCCGTTACGCCCGCTTTCTCTAATTTGTGTTCCAGCCACAATCTTCCCTCTCTGACGGACAGGGGACATTCTCCCTTCCCTTTCAGAAGGGAAAATATCTTCGCAACCGAGGGCAGTCCATAGAACATTGGATTTTGTTTTTCCCCCGCTGCCAGGAACTGCGCTGTTCTCCTGGGCGTATCATGGATTAAAATACTCCCTTCTTCCATCACCACCACCCGGTCCACCATAGGAAAGATCTCTTCCAGGCGGTGTTCTGAAAGCAGTATCGCCGTCCCCAGTTCCCGGTTGATCTTCTGTAGGGTTGCAAGAAAATCCGAGGCTGCGATAGGGTCCAGCTGCGCGGTAGGCTCATCCAGGATCAGAACCTTTGGCTGCATGACCATGATGGAAGCCAGATTTAAAAGTTGCTTCTGCCCGCCGGACAACTCCTGGATACTTTTCTGAAACCAGTTCTGCATTCCAAAGAAACTGGCCATCTCCGCGACCTTCCGTTTCATGGCGGCATTCGAAAGTCCCAGGCTCTCCAGACCAAAAGCTAGTTCATGCCATACCTTGTCCGTCACGATCTGGTTGTCCGGATTCTGCTGTACAAATCCAATCTCCGCAGCGCTTTCCCGCTCCTTCAGATTTTGAATTTCCTTCCCATAGTAAAGCACCTCTCCTTCTAATTTTCCATAAGGAGCCAGATTCTTTTTCAACTGCCGAAGCAGCGTGCTTTTTCCACACCCCGACCTCCCGCAGATCACCGTAAATTCAGAGGGATGAATCGCCAGGTTGATCTTCTTCAGCGCCTTTTTTTCACTGCCTGCATAGGAAAAGCTCACGTCTCGAAATACAATTGCCTCCACTTTCTCTCTCCTTCTATATCAATCGCCATCGGAAGCACTAAAAGCGCCAGATAACTCGCTAAAGTAATAAAAAACCAGATATCCGGCGCTTTTATCCATATGCCCGGATAATAATAAATGGCAGTCTTTCCCATAGCACACCCTGTCACAGACAGGACGCCAAGCAGTCCGATCACCGCCAGAGCGACGGCGTCCCGCCTGGAAAACCGGTACAGGTGAAAGCTGGTCCTTCCACGCAGTCCATACCCTCTGGCCTCCATGGAATCCGAGGTCTCAATGGAAGCCTCCAGGGACCAGGCGATCAATATGGAAACCTCCTTAAAAAACGACCGGATTCTTCCGATCCAGGAACTCCCGGAAATGTTTCTGCCCATACATTTCTGACCATTATGAATCTCCGTGAATCTGGCCTTGAACAACGGAAGAAACCGAAACACCATCGAGAGGGTCATAGCCAGAATCGGAACCACCCTCCCGAACAGGTATATAAACTTATCTGAACTCATAATGATCTGAAAACATCCTAACCAGATGATCACACCGGCCAGCAAAGCAGCCGACGCCATTCCGAACAAAAGCGCTTCCAGAGTAACCCGGTTCTGATTCAAATAGAACAGCACCGTCACGCCGTTATGGGTAAATAATCCGTTGATCAATGTCATGAACACCATCATGAACAGAATCATTCCCACATTCGTTCTCCACGCCCTTCTCCCCTTCAGCAATGCCGAATACATGCTGCCTGCAAGCAAAATCAATGCCAGGAACAGCGGGTGCGTGGAAAACATGGCCACACCGATGATAAACCCAAAGCAGCTCAGATTTACAAGAGGGTGATAGGAGAAAAATTCCGCCTGCTCTCCCAATCCATCCTGAAACATACGATATTCCCCTACATCCATATCCCAGGCACGTCTCCTTCCATACAGGTATAGGACCATATGATTTCGTCCCCCTCTTCCAGGTAATACTTGGAACACCCATAATTGGGAAACACATCATTTACCCGGTAAAGCCAGCCGCTGTAGCTTCCACCATGAAATTCATAGAGATAATTGATCCCCTGGACATAATATCCGCTATAGAGGGGCGTATACTCCGCCTCCATCTGTATCCCCTTGTTCCGGCACACGTTATACAATACCTCATATACGCTGGTCCCTTTTTTACACTGGTAGGCCGTCCGCGACAGGATCACCCCGTCCGCCGGCACGTACTGCGCCAGATTTTCATCCACCAGATTGGAAAGTCCATCTCCGGTCAGGGTATAGCAGTCAATGGATATGTATACGGTGATCATCTCATCATCCGTTCCACTTCCGCCGCCGCTTCCACTTCCGGTCCCGCTTCCGCTTCCCGTTCCGCTTCCGCCGCTGCTTCCGCTTCCCATTCCGCTTCCGCCGCTGCTTCCGCTTCCCGTTCCGCTTCCGCCGCTGCTTCCACTTCCGCTTCCACTTCCGCTTCCCGTTCCACTTCCGCCACTGCTTCCCGTTCCGCTTCCACTTCCGCTTCCCGTTCCATTTCCGCCACCGCTTTCGGTTCCGCTTCCCGTACTGTCTCCTGCCGACTGGGAACCGGCGGTCTGTCCGGTTCCCTCCTGACCCGCCTTGTCCGTTTCACCCCGTTCCGCAGTAGAATCCCCGTCCTGGCGGTTTCCCTGGTCCTCCTTGTTCTCCGACGGCTGTATCCCCCCTGCAAAGGAGCTCCCGTCTGTCCCCACCCCGCCGTCAGCAGCAGAATCCTCTTTCTCATTCGTTTCCTGCTCATTAGAGGCCAGATAAGTAATTTTATCCTGCGTCTGTTTCACCGCCTGAGCGGACAAAATATCGTATTTCTCCGCCTCCTCCGTAATCGCTTTTGCCAGGCTGCTGAGCTGTCCGTCATCCGCATACGCTTCCAGCTTATCAGCCAGAACCATATAGCTTCCTCCCCCATCCAGCGAAAACGTTACCTGCTGATTTTTCACGGTTCCCTCTGTCACAAAGACCAGCGTGTTGTCCGTCGGATCTAATTCGTAAATGTAAGCAGTCTCCTTCTGAGGATAATAACTAGCGGTAACCGTCGCAGTCCCCGGAAATACCCCGTCATGGTAAAAGGCCAGCACCGCCCCCTCCATCTGAAATTGCTCCATATAGGCAAGCATACGGCTATAGTAAGGCCCGTCCTCTCTCACATAGAGATTCCAGGGCTCCGTTGTCTCAACCTCTTCCCCTGTCAACGTCCATTTTAAGTCCCTGTAAAGGGATAAACTAATTTCATACTCTTCTGTTTTCTTTTCTTCTGCCAAAGCGGCAAGAATATTCTCCTCCAGCACATTCTCATTCTTACTGTCTTTAAAAATATCCATGCACTCCCGCAGTTCCGTATAGGCCTCTTTCAAAACCTCATAATAACTTTCCCCGTCTTCCGCCACCTGCCGCGCAGCGGCAATCTGCCCCCGAAAGACTGCCAACGTATACGGAGCGTACTGTCCCTCGCCATTGCCAGTTTCTGCTTTCTCCGCCAGCTTTTCCGCTTTGGTAATCTGTCTGTTCAGGCTCACCCTATAATCGGCCGGCTCCACCTGGAACCGGCTGATCGCAAATCCCACCATAGCCAGGATAATGATTAAAATGGCTGCCAGACGAATCCGTTTCTTTTTCATTTTACTTAACATCGCTTACTCTCCTTTGCCAATCCGCGTTCCTTCCCGGAGGTTTTTATTCCATAGGGAAGTTCGAAGCACTTTCTATAGAATAAAAAAACCCTATACTCTGCGAGTAAAGGGCATAAATAGACACGAATCCAAAACCGTATCTTACATACGGTCCGACATCTCGGTACAACCAATTACTCGTGGTCTGGAATAAAAATTCCCGTACCAACAGCCGGCAGGTTTCCTGACTTACAGATTTTCACGCAAAACCGCCTTCCCAAATTGCTTCAGTGGCTGTGTTAAACACCTGGTTTTGCACTCCCTGTTTACAGTGACGAGATCGCACAGGATTTGCACCTGTTTCCCTTTTACCCCTCATTCATACTGTTGATGTGAATGAGGGCACCGACTGTTCTTATTTCATTTTTTTAATCATAACTCTCTAAAATCCGAAATACAACAGAAATATTTTCGACGTTTTAGAAATTATTTTAGCGTAAAACGTTCCCTCCTATATCACTTTAAAGCACAAAATACAACGGAAATATTTTTACTGTTTTTGAAATTATTTTATATTTCCGCTCCCTGCATACAATCATTTTCAGCAGAACAGATTATACCCAATCAGCAAAAGCAGACCGATTATAATAAATCCAATCAATATATTGTGTATGAACAGCATAATGAGCATTCCCACCGCTATCCAGAAAAAAATGAAGCCTATCATGCGTTTCATGGTATCACTCCTGCCCGTGCCGCTTTGCCGATACACGAAAACCGGCACAAAAAAGCATATATCATTATAATATATGCCTTTTTTGGGATTCCATGATAGCGCCCATATGTTTTATTTCCTGTTTCAGCAGGTTCCTTCCATACGTATGCTCACTGGCCCCAACAATCCTGTGGGAGGCAGCGGAAGATACCGGGAATAGAAATCCCGCTCACGGTACCCCAGGTTGTTCGTCACTTCCACCCGGATCCGATTCTCTCCCTCCCTCAGCTTTCCTTTCAGCTCGAACCGGAAGGGCCGGCTCACACAGGCTCCGCAATAGACGTCGTTTACCCAGAGCTGTGCCGCCTCTCCAACCCGTCCAAGGTCGATGGCTTCAAAAGCCTTGTCCTCTGAGATTTCCAGCACGGTTTCATACCGGATCACCCCCGCGAAATCAGGCAGCTCCTTTGCAAGGTTTCCTGCGCCGCCACGGCGGTAGATCTTAAATTCTTTTTCCGTCGCTTCCCGGAGGGAAATCTCCCATTCCCAGGAAACTGCCTTCCATTCCCGGTCGTCATAATCGTAATCCGGGATATCCTTCCATTCCTGCCGGGATATGTCCCCGATCCCGGCGCCATCTGCGGCCTCCACACATACCAGGACGGCCGCCGCCGGCGCCAGCTTGATCCGTACCGCACCTTCTCTCTGTTTCGGCAGAAAAGCCCTGTTTTTCCAGCCGTCATAGAAGATCGCGCCGCCCTTTACCGGCAATGTCACAAAGGTGTCGATCTCCTCCCACAGATCCTCATTCCAGAACAGGAACAGATGACTGCCCTCCCGCTCCATGTGATAATAGCGAAGGCTCTCGCAGGACTGTTCCGGTTTCACGCTTTGATGTCCCTTTCCGGTCAGATAACCGGCAAGACTGTCAAGGGACAGGACCTCCGCTTTCTTGAGCTTCTCTCCAACAGGCTCCAGTTCGGAAGACGCGTCCGGTATCCGGTCCAGGAAGATCACAGGCACTCCCTGGTCCAGCAGCCCTTCCATAGCGTCAAGCACCCGCTTCGGCAGATACTGGCTGTAGGGTACGATCAGCGCGCCGTACGTTTCTTCATTTACCAGCAGCCTCCCTTCCTCGCACACGGCGGCCACAAGGGTATCCTGTGGAAGAAGGTCAAAATCGATCTGACTGCGGGTAAGGATACGGCAGACTTTCTGCTGCAGCATATACTCTCCGCCCGACCATTCCGCTTCCGCATTGTAGTACACCGCCACATCAGCCCGGTGGACGCCTCCGGTCATTACATGGGCCATGCGCGCCGTATAGCCCATGAGTTCCCGGAATACGGGGTAGTGGCTGTTGTTTCCCCGGGCGTAGAAATGGGGCGGGCAGTCGTGATCGGGATATTTTGGGGAGAAGGCATGGGGCACAAAATAGTTAATGCCGCATACCAGCATGTGATCCACCAGATATTTCATCATGGGGACTCCCTCCGCCCAGCCGAAAGCGCCAAATATCTCACACATGGCCCGGTTTTTCTTAAGCTTCTGGATATGGGCATGGGAGGACGCCAGCTTGGCAAGGGTATAATGGAAAAATTCCGGGTCACAAAGCTTCCCCGCCACAGGCGCCGTATGCTCCAGAGAAAGCTGGCCGGGTACCATCTGATTTAATACCACGTCGATTCCCGCCATGTCCTGCCCGTCCAGGGCACGGAAAAAATGTCCCGCGCCATAGCCCAGCCTCTGATGGGTGTTCATATCCTCAATGATATGACCGATGTACATGACGTTATGGGCGCGGCACCAGTCCCCCAGCATACAGCAGAAATTACGGCTGTATTTTTCCGTGGCGGCTTCCATGTAGCTTTCCCGCAGCAGGGGGGTCTTATGTTCTATTTCGTGCCACAGGGACGGCAGGAGGCTCAGAACCGTTTCCTCTGTCTGCCCTGTTTTATCCGCCAGGATTTCCGGCAGATCGTCACTCCAGGGAATGAGCATATCCTCCTTGCCCAATATGGAATAATAGCTGAACATATCATTGGAAAAGGAGGGTTCATCCGAGAAAAATCCCGCAAAGGTATTGCCAAAATACTCCCCGAAATGTTCATAATGAGGCTCGTATACCGCATGAAGCATGGCTTTGCAGGATTCGGGGGACATCATATCAATATAGTTCTTTTTTTCGCTGCAGCACACTCTGTGGGTGCGTATGACGTAATAAACTCTCCATACGCCCTCCGGGATATCCCACCACAAAAGTCCCTTCTCAAGATTGGGCAGCAGGTTCACCCCGTCCCCGGACAGACGGTTCCCGTTCTCTCTCCGGCGATACGCAACCACAGCCACGTAAGACTCCCCCTCCTCAAGAGGCTCCGGCAGCAATGCCATCTCCGTCTGCGGCCCCGCATAATCCAGATATTGCACCCGCAGGGAAACCATGCGAAGCTCCGGATGGCTCTCCAGATAGTTATTGGCATAGCCGGTGGGAAAGTGCTTGTCGTCTAACAGCCACACCCGCATGTTGCGTTTTCTGGCCTCCTCCAGAATAAATCCGAAGTCCTCCCACCATTTTTCTTTTCCGAACTGTTCATGCACACGGCTTTCCACACAAAATTCGCTGATCCCGCAATTCTGTATGGCCGCGATCTCCTGCCGGAGTATCTCATGGTCCTCCCCATGCTGCCAGAAGAAAGGCAGAATGTGCTCTCCGGAGGGTTTGTTGTTTAAACATTCCAAAAGCTTTCGATCCATAATTTTTCTATCTCTCCCTAAGCTATCCTGTATGTATCTTGCTAATCATTATAAAAGAACTGCCCATACGTGTCAATATGCAAATGACAGTAAAAAATAAGAGGGATTCTCTCACTGTCAAAGGCCGACAATCCCTCTTATTTTTTCTAAAACTACTGTTTTTTCCTCCGCATAAGCATCACATCAGATTCATTCTCCGGCGCCTGGCGCCCAATACCTGATAGTGGATATCCGGCGGCCGGAATCTTAGTATCCCTTGGACTCCAGATATTCATTCCACTGTGTGATAACCTCATCCTGCAAGTCGCTCAATCCGACCTCTTCCGCCTTTTCCATAAAGGCTGCCACCTGACCCTCTATGTCCTCCACCATGCCATATTCCAGGGGAGTCAGATATTCTTGCGTCAGAGCATTGATCGTGGTTTCCGCAACCGTATTCTCCGTAATGACACAGTTGAAGCCTTCCTCATGATTTACATAAGGTGTAACGGTCTGTGACGCTACGGCGTCCATTTCTTTATAATAATCCGACAGCTCCTGCTGGCTGGAACGCTCCAACATCAACGCTGTGTTTCGGAAGTTCCAGGCATTGCTTGCTTCATAGCCGTAAGCGGCGTTGTTCTCCGCCTCCACATAATAGCCGTTCTCGTCTATGGTATAATGTTCTCCTTCAATGCCATACATAAGCAGATGGTTCAGCTCCTCATCCGTGTAGAGCAGGCTAATGGCCATCATTGCCCTCTCCGGATTTAAGGAGTTGGTGGGAATGGCGATTCCATTGTGATAAGGCGCTGCCGGATATGTGACTCCGTTAAACTTCGTGTTGTCCACATACGCAATTTCCCATTCAGGATTTTGCTCTGCCATTTTTACTTTGCTGTTCAGGTATTTGGAAAAGTTATTTCCTCCTAATAAAAGCGCAGTCTGCCCCGATTCAAAATCCACCAGCGGGTCCTGTGAGGAAGAGCCGATGGCGTCTACAGGCCAATAGCCGGCGTCCACCCACTCCTTTAATTTCTTATAATCTGCGATCTGCTGGTCGGAGCCCCAGTAATTCTGAATATCGTGAACATCATTGTATGGAATCTGCAATCCGTACTTATCATAGGCGAGAGCACGGTCTAATTTCACCAAATACTCCGCGCATTGCGGATTGAGTATCTGCATATCAGGCTCGTTTTCCTTGACCCCTGCCATATATGCCTCCAGATTTTCCATGGAATCCGGAACAGGCAGATCGTATTTCTTGCGCAGATCCTCCCGGTACGAGATACCGTAAGTGGTATACTCCGTATAATTGTTAGGGATTGTGTAAAGTTCTCCTTCAATGTAAGTCTCCTCAAAGAACCTCTCCCCGACAGCGTCCCACAGTTCAGGAGCGTACTGGTCGATGAGATCCGTCAGTTCCAGAAAAGCGTCCTTGTCCATAAAATCATAGTATCCTATGTAGGGAGCTGTATAGATGATATCACAGTTCTCACCGCCAGACAGAACCATGCTGTACTTACTTCCGGCATCTGTCCAGGTAGTAAACTGGAAGGTGATCGACGCGTTGATCTTCTCCTCCAGGATCTCATTGATCTTATCCTGTACCTTCTGGATATCATCGGGCGGATCTCCCAGAAAATAGCAGACAAGATCCACATGTTCGGAGGTATCCGGGGCTGTGGATTCATCTCCCTGCTCGCCCCCTTCCTCCTGGGTCTCCTTGTCATTCCCCTGTGTTCCGTCGTTTTCCTGGTTACCGCAGCCCGCAAAACATCCCAGCATCAAAGCTGCCGCCATCCCAAGGGCAATCCATTTTCTTCTTTTTCTCATTGTAAAACTCTCCTTCCTATTTTTAATAATGTTTATCTGATCAGGATATTCCCTGTATCATTCCGGGTCTTCTCAGCCTTTCACGGCTCCAACGGTAATTCCGGATACAAAATATTTCTGGACAAAGGGGTACACCAACAGGACCGGTCCCGTGGCAAGCATTGCCATTGCCATTTTTACGCTCTCGGTAGGCATATCCTGGATGGTAATACCTGCCTCCAAAGCCAGATCTCTCATACTGGTAGCCTTGTTCACCATGTTGTACAGATAGAACTGGAGGGTCCAGGTACTGCTGTTGATGGAGAACAAGCTGGAACGATACCAGTCGTTCCAGAACCCCAGGGCCAGGAACAGCCCTATGGTGGCCAGCGCAGGCTTTAACACCGGAAGCACAACCTTCAAAAAGGTGGTTCCGTGTCCGGCTCCGTCAATCTTAGCCGCCTCACAGAGTTCATCCGGAACGCTCTGCCGGATAAAGGTCCGCATCAGGATGATCAAAAACGGCGACATGATCCCGGAAAGCCACAGAGCCGTCAGCGTTCCCTTCAGCTTCAGAATACCGCACATTACATAATAGTATGGGATCAGTCCACCTCCGAACAGAGAGGTAAAGTAAATAATAAAGGAAACCTGGTTGCGGTATCGAAATTCCTTCCTGGACAACACATAGCCCGCCAGGGAGATCAGGCACAGACCAATGCCGGTGCCAATCAGGGTGGTCTCAATGGTCACACCGTATGCGTTTAAAATTTTCTGCGGCGTCTCAAATATATGCTCGTAAGCGGCCAGCGTAGGTGACTTTGGAATCAGGGAAAAGCCCTCCCGGACAATCACGTCGTTTGCCGTAAAGGAGCCGGACAAAATAAGCAGGAAGGGAAGGACACAGACCAAGGTCAGCAATGACAGGAACGGGTATGTTGCTATATCAAAGCGCCGCTGTGATTTTATCATTATCTTCGTTTTTTTGTTTTTCATCTCACCCAGTCCTCCTTACTTTAAAATAATGCGTATTCCGGTTCTGTTTTTCGGATCATAAAATTCACCAGCAATACGATCACAAGACCAAGGACAGACTGGTACAGGCCGGCGGCAGTAGTCATGCCATAATTCACGCTGTTTAGCGTCGCCCGGTAAATGTAAGTATCCAGAATATCCGTTGTGGAATAGAGCAGCCCGTTTTCGCCTACCAGCTGGTAGAACAGCTCGAATTGTCCCCGCACGATCCCTCCTACGGAATACACAACGAGCATGATACAGGTGGGCTTTAAAGCGGGAAGGGTTATGTATCGGATCTGCTGGATCGTGGAGGCTCCGTCAATCTTGGCAGCCTCGTAGTATTCCTGGCTGATCCCGGTAATCGTGGCAAGATAAACCACCGAGCCATATCCCAGCCCCTTCCATATATAAAAGGCCACCAGGATAAAGGGCCACCATTCTGCGTGGGTGTAAAAGTTAAGACGCTCACCGCCAAATACGTTTACTGCAAAATTATTGATCAGCCCGTTATCATAGCTCAGCAGATTATACGCCACCACATTCAGGACAACGTAGCTTACAAAGTAGGGCATCAGGATCAGGGTCTGAACGGTTTTCTTAAATCGTTTTCCCGATATCTGGCTGATAACGATAGATACCAGAAGCTGTACGATGTTGCCAAGGACAATGAATACAAGATTGTACAATATGGTATTGATCGTAAGCCTCCCCAAAACATTTCCTTTGACCAGGAACTCAAAATTTTTCAGTCCCACAAATTCGCTTCCAAAAATGCCCCCTTTGAAATTGAAATCTGTAAAGGCCATATAGACCCCTGCCATGGGCAAATAGTGATTTATCAAGAAGAAGATCAGTGTAGGACACAGAAACAGCCATAGTATCCAATTCTTTCGGAGATCCCAGAGGAATCCTCTTTTTCTCTTTTTTTTCATATGTGCCTCCTTTTCCTTGCCTTTGTTCTGACTTGATTTTAGCACAGCCCTCCGGCAGCGTACACATGACAATACTTTGAAATCATGGAAATGACTACGGAATTCCCCTCTGGTTTATGGCGCGCTCAGACAATTTATGATAAAATATCAGCAGGATGTCGGGGAAAGACACAATGGATCGTAATAGCCGTGAAAGGAGTCCTTATGAAGCTGCAACAGAAATACTTTTTGAGTTACTTGTTTTTTATCAGTCTTTTTTCTATATTTTTCATCAGTTACCTGTACATCTTCTTTTCCTCCCAGGCCAAAAAGGAACTGCGAAATTCCGCGGAGAAAACCTATTCGCAAACCGTCGATCTGCTGAATTATCAACTGAAGCAATATTTATCCGCCGCCTTTGTCGTCAGTAATTCCGACGAGTTCGTCCATGCCCAGGAAATCCCGAAGGCGGAGCTCCTGGAATCCCCGGGGCTTCAGAACGTAACCGTCAATGGAATGTATGAAGCCGTCAACCGCTCTCTCATGGCCATGCCTGACGTCTCCATGTGCGTCTATGTAGACGAAGGCTTTTCATATATGCTGAACCACAACACGCTGGAAGATCTGTCCTGCCTTTTTGCCTATGACTGGTACGAGGATTTCTTGGAATCCGGCAGCCTCACAACCTGGCGGCTTACCTCCAAGCCCCAGCGATATTCTTCTAGGAGTATGCCCGCCGTCTCCCTGTTTCGCAGGATTAACACCTCCCCGTCCCTTGGCTGGATCCTGGAACTGTATATCCTTCAGGAGGATCTGCTTGCGATCATAGAGAAAGCGGACCCTACGGAAAACGGCGTGGTCTTTCTGCAGTTTAACGACGGAGCACTGCTCTCCACCACCGACGAACCCCTCACCACGAAGTTTCTCGCGGAATCAGAGGGTTCCTTTCAGAAAGGACAGATGAATTGGGAGCAGTTTTCCGTGGATGACCATGATTACCGGGTCTACAGCCGCTCCTTAAGCAACACCGGCTGGTACCTGACCTTGCTGCTCCCCTCTGACCTGAAGAACTACGGACCGGATATTTTACTGAATTACGCGGTGTTGACCCTGATCGTCATTTTGATCGTTTCTGTCCTTACAGCCCGGTTTTTTACCCACAGCTTCAGCCGCCGTCTTCTACAGCTGGACCAGAAAATGGCCTTGCTGTGTACCGGAGATTTCGATGTGCGCCTTCCCGTACAGGGCAGGGATGAAATCGCCCAGCTCTTTGCTTCCTTCAACTATATGGCCGCTGAGATGAAACGTCTGATGCGGCAGCAGTACGAAGACAGCGTCCGCATTAAGAACGCGGAGCTTAACGCTCTGCAGGCACAGATCAATCCTCACTTTCTGTACAACACACTGGATCTGATCAACTGGAAGGCAATGGATGTGGACGCCACTGAGATTGTTGAGATATCCCGTTCCCTGGCCCGTTATTACCGGCTGACCTTAAGCAGCGGTCACATTCTGGTGCCCCTTCAGAATGAGGTGGAGCATATCCTGCACTATCTGGATATCCAGAATTACCGTTTCCCCAAGGAGATTCAGACCGTGATCGACATTCCTGAGGACTGTATGCAGCTGCTTGTTCCCAAGCTGACGCTTCAGCCTCTGGTTGAAAACTCTGTTGTACACGGCTTTCTTCCGAAAGACTCCTCATCCGGTACAGAAAACGTGATCCACCTTAGGGCTGTCCGAATACAGGAGATGCTCATCATCACTCTGTCCGACAACGGAATCGGTATGCCCCAAACCGTTCTGCGGGACATTCTGACAGAAAACGCCACGGCTCACAAACGAAGCTATGGCGTCATAAATATTCAGCAGCGTATTCATATGCTTTATGGAGAAGAATGTGGTATGCGCTACGAAGCCGCCCCCGGTGAAGGCGTCCGCGTTTCTATCCGTTTAAAAGCGCATATCGATCCCGATACTCAGATGGAGACATTTGATAATACTTTTTGAAGATTTTAGAGAAATAATTCGTATCCTTATAGCCAACTGCACGGGAAATATCATAGAGCTTCATATTGGTCTGCGTCAGCAGCTTCACGGACTGCTGCAGCCGGACCTCCGTAAGGTAATTTCCTATGGTCTTTCCCGTTTCTTTTTTGAACAGCGTGGAAAGATAATTGGGCGTCAGATATACCTGACCGGCAATCTGATCGATGAACAGCTCATGGTCGCTGTAATCCTGCTGGATGATCCGCATTACATCAAGGATCACTTTCCGGTCTGACATCATGCTGCTGATATTCTGAAAAAATTGTTCTATCTTTTCCAGCGCGTGCTGATGACATTCTTCCAGCGTTTCTATGGCGCTGATCTGCATCCAGAGATAGTCCGACGCATTTTCCTCCGGCTGTGGATTCTGCTCCGTCAGTTCCAGCGCGCTCTGATTGACAGCAGCATATATTTTAAAATACTCGTTGCGTATCACGTCAGGCAGGATCGTGGTATGCTCCCGAAAGACCTGATACACCTGTTCCAGATAAGCAACGCACATTTCTTTCTTCTGTTGTCCCAGCCCATGTTTTAATTGGCCGGGATCCGGAAGAAGCTTCTTTAAATTCGGCTTGTCCCCCAGCTTCTCTGCATTTTCCTGATACGGCAGAACAACGCCGTATCCTTTGTAAAAGATATTCTGCAGGGCGATCACGGCCTGATTGTAAGATTCTCTGATATTTCCGAAGCCCTGCAGCAGCTTCCCATACGCGCAGGCAAGAGACTGCTTCATTCCCTCCCGCGACAGTGTCTTATGCAGGAACAGATCGATCTTTTGCGAACAGCACTCCAACGGAAACGCGAACCTGGAAATCATCAGGCATGTGCGCTCATCCTTTTGGGCGATAAAAAAAGAATTCATCATCCCGGAGGCGGACAATCCGGCCCCGATCATCTGTACTTTTTTTAAAATCCCTGTCACATACGGACGGGTTCTCCACACATAGATCCTGTAAAAATCCCTTTCGTTTAATGGGATCGGCAGTGATTCCGATCTGGAAGTGACCGCGTAATCCAGCGCCTCGGAGTTCTTCGCGTGATCTTTTCCGCTGATCAGGGTAATGGCCAGCTGATTCAGGTACATCTGTTGATTTTTTTTGATGATCTCCGCCGCGCTCTCCTGCTGTCTCTGCAAAGAACGCGCGTGCAGCTGCCATTCTACAGCTCTTTCAATGGCGGCTTCCAGCTCGGAAATGCTGATGGGCTTTTCAATATAGTCCACCGCAGACATCTGGATGGCGCTCTTGAAATATTCCTTATCCGTATGTCCGCTGATAAATATGATGCTGACTTTGGAATCCCGCTCCAGGATATTTTTGCACAGCTCAATACCGTCCATCTGGGGAATACGTATATCCGAAAGGACGATATCCACCTTTTCCTTCTCAATATATGCCAGCGCGGCATAAGAATCGGAAAAGGAAACAACGCTGCCAATGCCAAGCTTCTTCCAGTCTATATGCTTCTCGATTCCTTTTCTGGTGTCCTCCTCGTCGTCCACCAACAATAACCTCATAGAATTTCCTCCCAACCCGGGTACCCCGGACAAGTGATCAAACTAACCCTGGGTACACTAGTCTTCGGTTTCCCCGGAACCGGGAACGTTCAGCATATCGGCCATCTCCTCCGCGGCCTTCGCCCTGGCCTCCTCATCCGCCTGAGCCGTAAATGCGGCCTTCTCCGATTTTCCCTTGCCGCTGGTAAACTTGTTGACAAAATCCGGAACCATGTCCAGCACCTTGGTGATGCCGTCCTGATTCTTCACATTCACCAGCTTGGTGGTGCCATTCTGGATCACCAGCACGGCGCTGGGCGTGATCTTCCCGCCCAGGCCTCCGCCGGCGTTGTTCTTCTTATCCTGGGCGAAGGCTCCGGCTCCCACGCCGAAGCTCACCTCCACCAGCGGAAGGATGATGGTGTCTCCGATGTGAATGGCGTCCCCTACCACGGTTTTCGTGGTGAGAAAGCTGTCCATTCCCTTGAATAACGACTGTACTGTGTTGTTAAAGCTGTTGTCCTGCATAAATGAAACCTCCTATGAATTTCGATAACGTTGTATGATGCTCCGTATATTTTTATCCTTGATCAGATGATAAAGCAAAATAACCCCGTGGATTCCCCGGACATGTCCCCGGATGTCAAAGGTCCCTCTGAAATAAAATTCCTCCGACTCAAAATCGGGAACCAGGTGGACCTGATAGCGGTAGACAGCCGGGATCATGCTGATGGCGCCCAGCGCCTGGCCGGTGGTGTCTGGCTCCCCGGTGGAAAAGACTGCCTCCACCTTTATGTTCCGGGGAAGTACATGGGTAAGAAGCGCTCGGATCTCTCTCCACAGAAGCTTTAAGGCGCTCCGGTTGGCTTCCTCCTGCCACTCTCTGCGGATGCGCTCCACAAGTCCCCGCACATCCCTGACTTTTTCTTTTAGGGTTTCCCATTTGGCCTTTATCATTCCCGGAAAGGCCCTTATTTTCCGCAGCAGTTCTTTGAACTTCCAGAGCAGCCCCTGGCGCTTCCTGAAGGCCTCCCTGTCCGGCTTCTCCCCGGCCTGCCGGGCTGCCGGCCTCTGGTCCGCCTCCCTTTCCTGTTCCGTTGTCCTTCCGCCCTCTGTGACTCTGCCGTCTTCTGCGGCTCTCCCGTCATCTGCCGCTCTTTCGGCCTGCGGCATGTCCAGCGTCGTTGCCCGCTCCGGCAGAATCTCCTCCGGTATTGCCTGCGCTTTCTGTCCGCCCGGCCCGGAGGCGGCCTTTTTCTCCGACTCCCCCGGCCCGGAAACGCCCTCTTTTTTCTTTCTCCCGGCGGCCTTCCGCTTCCTTTTCTTCTTTTTCTTTCCCTCTGTCTGGGAAGTCTCAGGCTCCCTCTTAAGCCGCAGGGGAATGCCTAAGAGGCGAAGGGACTGCTTAAGCCCCCCCTCCCGGTAGTCGGCCCGAAAGCTGAGCAGATGGAGGAGCCAACTCACCCGGAGCCTTACCTGAAGCTCCAGGCTCTCCTTCACTTCCCCGTCGATCCGGTACCGCACCGGCACCAGAAGCGCCGCAAGCAGCGCCAGAATCAGAAGCCCCAGCAGGGACAGGAGCACGATGCCGATAATTTTTAAGATCAGTAACACTACGATCATAGGCTCACCCGCTCACCCTCTCCCCGGTGCTTCGCCAAAAGGTACTCCCGCACCCGGAAATCCCCGGTCTTTTCAAACACCTCCAGGACGATCCGGCACGCCAGCTTGCAGGCGTTCTCATAGCCTCTGGCCAGGCCCACGATAAACAGCCGTTCCTTCGGGTACGCCCGCTGCATGAGCTCCACCGTGGAGATGATCTCCAGAAGGCCGCCGGGACTGCGGGATAAGGCGATGACATACATGTGAACTTGTCCTGCGTTGTGGAGAATCTTCCATTTGATCTTTTCCTGTTTGGGACGCAGGTCCTCCTCGGCATATAAGTATTTATACCATACCATGGACAATCCTCTCATTACCTGTAAGCGAAAATCCCTTTCGCTCAAAACTCTCATTGCCTGTGAGCGAAACATCCCTTTCGCTCAAAAATATTTTCTGTTGCCCCAGAGATTACTCTTCTTCAAATCCAGATATTCGTTGTAAGCCTTCTCCAAAATCTGTTTCTCGTTGGCGAACTTCAACAAATGATAGGCCTCGTGGAATTTGTAGTAACCTGAGTCAACAAAATACTCCTCACGTTGTGGTTTGCTGTAATAACTGTCTGCCATCATCAAATACCAATGGACATCCTTTTCAACCGTATCCTCCGGCACGGTAAAGGTATACTGACTTTTCCCGACATATTTTATAATGGAAGCAGAAACGCCCGTCTCCTCCAACACCTCCCGGACGGCTGTATCCTTGAATTCTTCCCCCGGCTCCACCGTACCCTTGGGCAGGACCCAGCCTTCATACTTGTTCTTGTAATTCTTGTAGAGCACAAGTATCTTCCCGCGAAATATTACCACACCACCACAACTCGTTGCTTCAATCATTGCAATACCTCCGATGTGGTTTTTGATAAACAACAGAAAATACAACTTTCTGCTGCATGTACAACAGAAAATCCGCAAAGTGCGCTTTCTATTGTCGTGAACTAAAAACAGTATACCCTTTTTTCTCCTTTCTTGCAAGCAGAATAGAAAATCTGTGTCAAGTTCAGCCGGCGCGCTCCAAAACCGCAGGCGGAAATGCTCCCCGCCCACGTCCGTCCGGTCTGTTCATTTATTAAAATATGTGTCAAACACCGCCTTTGCCACAGGCACGGCCACCCGGCTGCCGGAGCCGCCGCCCTCCACGATCACCGTCACCGCGATCTGCCCCAGCTCCTCATTTTCGGCATAGCCGGTAAACCAGGCGTGGGCGGCGTCCGTGGTATCGCTGTACTCCGCGGTTCCCGTCTTTCCCGCCGCCGTATAATTTCCGCCGGATAAGGCGGAGGCGGTGCCGTCCGTCACCACCCTTGCCATAAATTCCTGTAAAAGGGCGGTCTCCGACTGGCTAAGCAGCGTCCCGTAGCTGGAGGGCTTATAATTTTTCACGGAAATCCCCTTATAATTTTCCGTGTGGTCGATGATATAAGGGTTCATCAACTCGCCGTCGTTGGCGATGGCCGAGGTGATCAGCGCCAGATGCATAGGCGTCATCAGCGTCTGTCCCTGCCCGATGGCCGTCTGCATGGCATCCTTCCTGGAGGAATCTCCATTCAGCACAAAGCTGCTCTTGGAATACGGGTAAGAGACGGGAATATCCGTATTGAACAGCAGGGAGCTGCAGAGCTTGGCAAAGCTATCATAATTTAAGTCCCGCCCGATATTCGCGAAGGAGGTATTGCAGGAGTTGGCAAAGGAGGTGATCAGATCCTGCTGCCCGTGCACCGCGTGCCCCGCGCAGTGGATCTCCAGGTCCTCCTCCGTGATGCTCCCCGTACACTCATAAAGGTAGTCCGTGTAATCAGGATGTTCCCGGATATACTGGAGGGTGGTAAATATCTTAAAGGTGGACCCGGGCGGATACAATCCCTGGGTCACCCGGTTTAACAGCACCGAATTTTCCTCGTCGTTCACAATGGAATCCCAGTCCTGGGCGATGGTGTTGGGATTAAAATCCGGCTTGGAGACCATGGCCAGGATCTTCCCCGTGGAGGGCTCCAGCACGACCACCGCGCCGTCGTTGTCCCCCAGGGCGTTGTAGGCCGCCTCCTGAAGGTCGTAATTTAAGGTGGTGATCACATTGTCCCCGGGATTTTTTTCATCCCGGATTCCGTTGATCAGCTGCTCCACAAAAAAGGCATGGGAGCGCAAGAGGCTGAAGTTGGCCAGATTTTCCAGGCCCGCCTTGCCGTTCACGTCGTAGCCCACCGCATGGGCAAACAGATCACCGTAGGGATAATACCGGGTCTCGCTGCCGTCCTCCCCCACGATGGTCTGGGCCAGCACCTGTCCGTCGGCGGAGAGGATCTCTCCCCGGACCACATGCTCCGCAAAGGTGTCCTGCCGGCGGTTGTAGGGACTGTTGATGATGTCCTCGCTACGAAATACCTGAAAATACACCATATAGGCCATCATCAACAGAAAAATCCCCAGAAACACGTAGGTGATCAGGGCAAATTCCCGGTTCTTTTTCTCTTTAGTCAAACCGGATAACGTCTTGTTCCCCGCCGTTTTTGGGCTTCCCTGGGGCTGCCGCTTTTGGCTTTGTCCTGGCTGTCGGTTTTCCTTTTTCATCCCGCTCTCCTCCTTCCTGCTGTCGTAAAATGTAAAGTCCCTGAATGATGGCGAAGATCGCCAGCGTGCTGAGCAGGGAACTGCCCCCGTAGCTGACCAGCGGCAGGGTGACTCCGGTGGAGGGGATGAATTTGATTTTCCCGCCGATGGATAAGATCACCTGGAAGCCGTAGATGGTTCCCAGCCCCAGGGCCACATATTTGTAAAATTTATCCTTCATCTGCATGGCGATGTTGAGAAACATCAGAAAGCAGCTGACGCACACCAGGATCAGGCAGAGGCCGAACAAGATCCCGAACTCCTCGGAAATGGCGGAGAAAATAAAATCCTTGCGCACCTCGGGAATCCGGTTGGGCATGCCCTGGTTTAACCCCATGCCGAACCACCCGCCCGTGCCGATGGCAAAGAGGGAGTTGGCGATCTGATTGCTCTCCTGCTCGTAGTAGCCCAACGGGTCCTGCCAGGCCAGCACACGCACACGCACATGGTTAAAGAGATGGTAGGCCACCACCGAGGCCAGGCACCCCGCCGCCAGGCCACTGAAGAAATAGACGGGCTTTCTGGTGGCCACAAACAGCATCACCAGGTAGGCCACAAAGAAGATCAGCGCTCCGCCCAGATCCCTGGAAAGCACCAGGATCAGCACATGGGCCGCCGCAAGGATCGTGGCCTTCACCACCTGCAGAAAGCTGGTGGACTGATAGAGCATGCCGGCCACAAAAAAGACGAAGAGGATCTTGACAAATTCCGAGGGCTGAATGGCGATCCCGGCAATCTCAATGGACAGATTGGCTCCCTTGGTGACGCTTCCAAGAACCGCCACCACGCCAAGCCCCAGAATCCCCAGCCCCCCGTAGAGCCAGGTCATTTTGCGGAACATCCGCACCCGGCAGATGATCAGCGGGATCAGCATGGTGATGGCCATGGACACCACCGCCAGCTGGAACTGGCGCACCGCCGCGTCAAAGGAAAGCCGGGTCAGCATGATAAAGCCCAGCGCCATCAGCATGCACATGTTGTTGACCACCAGCCGGGAGCATTTGCCGTACACATTGTAGTAAAGCGTCAGCACCACCACGAAGAATACCACCTGGGCCAGATAGAAGAACAGCATGTTCCGGTTCTCCGTGGAAAAATACAGCACGGCGTAGGCATTTAAGTGAATGAGAAACAGATAAAATATCTGACGCCGGTATTTCCGGTTCTGTTTTTTGTGGGAAACATTCCGCTTCAATGCGGAAAAGCACTGGTAGGTATACAATGCGAACAGGATCAGCATCGTATATTTCGACAGTTCTGTGATCAAATGTACCATTTATTACTCCGCTCCTCGCTTGAAATGGCCGTTGGTGTAATCCTTAAGGTAACGGTCCATATGAATTTTCTCTCCCTCTGCAAAGGCCCGCGCAAAGTAAGACAGGACCTCTCTGATCTGCGCTCCCGATTCCACCGTAAAGAAGATCCGATAGCCCGAAGCCTCCAGCTTCTCCACCTCCTCCCGGCGGTGCAGCAGGGACAGGGGACTGGAATTATATAAAATGTTATAGCAGTCCAGGCACTGGTTTTTCACGGGGAACTCCTTGCCATAGCGGTCCTTCAGCCTGATGAAGCCCGGCTTTTTTGTGCAGCCCGCGGTATTTTTAGAAAGGCACTGGGCGCTGACCATCAGCGGCAGATACCCGTAGAGCAAAAGCTCCCCGCCAGGGTACTCCCGGTGCAGAAGCTCCCGGTAGTTTAACTCCACCGGAAGGGTCAGCTCATCGGCTCCCGCCGCCAGAAGCTCCCGGGCCGCCCGGGCATTCCAGGCATAGAGGCTGCTGTCCGCCAGCACGGGCTTTTGGTTCCGGGGCGCATGCGCCAGAAGTCCCAGCCCCTCGTAGCTTCCGGTGACAAAGCCGTCCAGTCCGCTCTCCTCCAGTTCCCGCAAATGCTTCTCATACCAGCAGATGGTCCCGCCCCGCATGACCGGCGGAAGCACGTAATACAGCTCTTTTCCGGCGCTGTGAACCATTTTCACCAGCCCGGCAAGCTGCTTCGGCTCTCCCGCCCTGTCAAAGGTGCCGCTGTCCACGTAAATGCGGTCCGCATAGGGGGATTCCAGTACCGCCTCGCACTGCTCCAAGGTCTGCACGCCCACGGCAAGATAGGGGGACCCGGCTTTCTTCTGCGCTGGCGCTGCGCCGGTTGCCTCTCCAACGCCAGGCATTGGCGCTGCGCCGGAAGCCTCTCCCGCGCCGACAACTGGCGCTGCGCCG
>CALWDR010000032.1 GCA_944376745.1 uncultured Lachnospiraceae bacterium | reverse complement strand
ATGTCAATGAGCGCAAGCAGTCAACCGATTGCTTGCGCTCTACTTTTTAAATACAGCCCGTTTTCATTTCTAACGATCAGTTAAATCCCACGACCTTCTGCGAGATCTTGTAAGCCGCCACGGAGATCTTCCGTCCGCCCTTGCCCGGCAGGTTCATGGTCTGACCCATAATGCCGTTGCGGAGCCGATGGAACAGCCGGATATCATAGTCCTTGATGTATTTCCACAGCTCCCGCTTTTTCTCAAGATTCTCCTCGGTGCCCGAGCGGATGCACATGATGGTGGAAATGATCGTGATGATCTCCAGATAATTAAACATGTATTTGCGCAGCTTCTTGTTGGAAAGCTTCCACAGATCCACGGATTCGATCATAAGCTTATTGACCCGTATCTGCTGGTCGATGCGGCGGATCATCACCGCCTCGTTGACGGACTGGTCCTCGCGCCCGATGAAATAGCGGTAAAAATCCACATCCAGGTAATACATGGTCTTCACATAGGGCAGGGGCACATACACAAAAATGTTGTCCACATAAAAGGTATGCTTGGGCAGCTCCAGCCCGCACTCCCGCAAAAGCTGGGTCCGGTAGATCACCGAATGCATGAGGATATACCGCCCCTTCTTGAAATGCCGGGCCTCGTCCCAGCCAAAAAGCTGATTTTCCGGCAAAATGCCCCGGTACTGCATCACCTTCTTCTTCTTAGCCCCTTCCTTCTCATACACATAATTGCTGATGAGCATGTCCAGGGTCCGGTTTCCGCCGCTTAACTGCCGCAGGGTATCCAGGATCTTCCGGTAAGCCTCCCCGTCCACCCAGTCGTCGCTGTCCACCACCTTGAAATACAGTCCGGTGGCGTTGCGGATGCCGGTATTGACCGCCTCGCCGTGGCCGCCGTTCTCCTGGTGGACGGCCTTCACGATGGTAGGATACTTTTCCGCATAACGATTGGCAATATCCGCCGTGGCGTCCATGGAACCGTCGTTTACAATGATGATCTCCACGTCCTCACCGCCCGGCAGCAAACTCTCGATACAGTGCTCCATGTAGTCCTGGGAATTATAGCAGGGAATCGCGATTGACAATAATTTCATAACTTTTCTCCTTCTCGTTCCTGGCTGCAGTCCTTTGCGCGATCCTGTCAGCCACAGTTCACTCCTAGGGATATTATACACATTTTTCCTCTTCAATCCAATCTAAAATTTCTTAAACTTTTCGAAAGATTTTCCGGAAATGCGGACCGCCCGCCTCCGCCAGCCCGCTGGAAAAAAATCGTACGAATCGTTCATAAATTGTTTACAAAATTCTCACACAGATAACATACCAGAGACACAACTTCTGCGTATACTTAGACCATCAAAGAAAACAACTTAGCCATACAGATAACTGATTCCCCTCAGTTACTTTTGATAAATCTTTTTCATAGCCTTGCCTTGGGCAAGGTTCCTCCCAACAATTAGTGATAACTTCACTTTTTCATACACATAAATCTTTTTCATATGAAGGCCGGTACGAAAGTACCGGCTCCCTCTTTATTTCCTCGGGAAAATGTTTTATACTAAGAGAAACGCGGCGGCAGAGCATTTCTTCCAGAAAACGCCTTATGCCAGGATACCTGCGGCGGGCAGATCAAATACCTCGCCGCGGGAATGCCGCCAGTCATTTACTGGGCTTTCATAGTAAGTGACGTCCGCGTCAGCGGACATGAAGGTTTAGATTCCAGATAGGAGTGCGCCATGAATGAATACGAAAAGCTGGGCTACCTGCACCAGAGCTTCCGCCTGTTCCACCTAAAGGACAGCCGCAAACGGGAATTTTCCTTTCACTACCATGATTTTTACAAAATCCTCCTGTTCCTAAGCGGGGATGTGACCTATTGCATCGAGGGGAAATCCTATGCCCTGGCCCCCTACGATCTGGTCCTTGTCAACGCCGGGGAGGTACACCGCCCCATCATCCGAAGCGACAGGCCCTACGAGCGGATCATCCTCTACGTATCGCCGGAATTTCTGGACTCCTGCCACAGCGGGGACTGTGACCTGGGGCTCTGCTTTCGCCAGGCCGGACAGAAGCATTCCGGCGTTCTGCGCCTGCCCTCCCTCAAAAACAGCAGGCTTTGCCAGACGCTGCTTGCATTAAAGGAGGCGGACAGCGACGCGGATTACGCCGGCGCGGTCTACCGGAACGCGCTGTTTCTGGAATTTATGGTCCACTTAAACCGGGCCGCCCTCCACGATTCCCTGCATTTTCTGGAAACCGGGGAGGCCAACGAGAAGATCCTGGCCATCCTTTCCTATCTCAACGGGCATCTGACGGATGAGCTGTCCATCGACGCCCTGGCGGAAAAATTTTTCACCAGCAAATACTACCTCATGCACTCCTTCAAAAAGGAAACCGGATACACCATCGGCAATTATCTTGCCATCAAGCGTCTCCGGTTTGCCAGGGAACTGATCTTAAAGGGCATGCCCGCCACCCGGGCCTGCTTCGAGTGCGGATTCCAGAATTACTCCACCTTCTTTCGGGCCTACAAAAAGCATTTCGGAGTTTCCCCCGGCGGCGCCGGGCTTCCGGGCGGCGGAAAGCCGTAGCGGCGCTCACACGCCCATCTGCTTAAGCAGCTCCAGCAATTTTTGCTCCTTCTCCGGGTCCATGGTGGTCAGGGGCAGGCGCAGCACATTTTCGCACAGGCCCATGGCGTGAAGAGCCGCCTTGGCGGGTATGGGGCTCACCTCCCAGAACAGGGCCTTCATCAGCGGCAGATATTGCAGCTGCAGATCCAGGGCTTTTTCCCGGTCCCCCTCCAGGTACTCCATGACCAGATCATGGGTCACACGGGGCAGAAGGTTGGAAAGAACGGAGATCACGCCGATCCCGCCCAGAGAGAGGATGGGGATGATCTGGTCGTCGTTGCCGGAATAAATGTCGATGACGCCCCGGCCTAGCTGGGCCAGCTGGGCGATCTGGGAAATGTCGCCGCTGGCCTCCTTGATGGCCACGATATTGGGAACCTCCCGGGCCAGCCGCACCGCCGTCTGGGGCAGGATATTTAAGCCCGTCCGGGAGGGCACGTTGTAGAGGATGATGGGGAGCTCCACCGCCCCGGCCACCGCCTTATAATGCTCATAAAGCCCCTTTTGGGTAGTCTTGTTGTAGTATGGCGTCACCACCAGCAGGCCGTCCGCCCCCAGCTCCTGCGCTTTTTTCGACATGGTGATCACGTCCCTGGTACAGCTTCCGCCGGTTCCGGCGATAACAGGAATCCGATGCTTCACCGTTTTTACCGCCAAATCGATCACCGACAGCTTTTCCTCCATGGTCATGGTGGAGGGCTCCCCGGTGGTGCCGCAGACGATCACGGCGTCGCTCCCCTCCGCCGCCTGCCGCTCCAGCATCCGCTCCAGTCCGCGGTAATCTACGGTCTCATCCTGACAAAACGGCGTGATCAGCGCCACGCCCGCTCCTTTAAATACTGCCATAGCTCTCACCCTTTCCCGGCCCCTGCCGTCAATAGCTCCGTCTTTCATTTTCAGCATTTTTCGCAGCTTCAGCCGTCAATAACTCCGTCTTTCATTTTCGGCTTCTTACCCGGCTTCTGCCGCCAATAGCTCCCCGATCAGCTTTCTCTCATCCATGGGATATTTTACCCCGCAGATCTCCTGATATTCCTCATGGCCCTTCCCCGCCAGCACAATGATGTCCCCCGGCTGTGCATGCCCGATACAGTAGGCGATGGCTTCCCTGCGGTCCTTGATGACCACATAGGCGCCGTCCGCCTTTTCCACCCCGGCTACAATGTCCTCCATGATCCGCTCCGGCTCCTCGAAGCGGGGATTGTCGGAGGTGACGACCACCAGGTCCGACAGCCTGGCGGCGGCCTCGCCCATCTCAAAACGCCGGTTTCGGTCCCTGTCCCCGCCGCAGCCGAACATACACACCAGCCGGCTGGGACGGTACTCCCTTAAGGTAAACAAAAGACTCCGCAGCGCCAGGGCGTTGTGGGCGTAATCGATCATCAGCGTGTATTCTCCAGGGACCTCTGCCAATTCGATCCGTCCCTTCACCCGCACACCCAAAAGCGCCTCTTTGATGTCCTTTTCCCGCACCTTAAAATGCAGGCAGAGGGCCAGGGCGGCCAGGGCATTGTAGACGCTGAATTTTCCGGGCACATTGACCGTCACATCCATATCCACGGGGCCCGATACATGGAAGCGCACCCCGACCATGCCCGGCAGGCGAAGCAAAGTGGCCGCCGAGGCCCGAAGCCCCGCCTCCTCCCCATAGCCAAAGGTCTCCACCTTGCAGACCGCATTTTTTATCATTTCCCCGAAATAGGGGCTGTCGCTGTTTAGTATACCCACCCGGCACTGTCGAAACAGCAGGCTTTTGCAGCGCTTGTAATCCTCAAAATCTTTGTGCTCGTGGTCCCCGATGTGATCCGGCTCCAGGTTCGTGAAGATGCCGTAATCGAAGGTAAAGCCGCCCACCCGGCAAAGCATCAGCCCCTGGGAGGACACCTCCATCACCACCACCTGTATGCCGGCCTTTGCCATCCTGGCAAAATATGCCTGCAGATCGTAGGATTCCGGCGTCGTGTTCACGGAGGGAATGCTTTTCCCGGCCAGGAGCACCTCGATGGTGCCGATAAGGCCCACCCTGACGCCTGCCTTTTCCAGAATGGACTTGATCATGTAGGTAGTGGTGGTCTTGCCCTTGGTTCCGGTGACGCCTACGGTGATGAGCTTTCCTGCCGGATGGCCGAACCAGGCGGCGGACATAAGGGCCAGGGCCCGGCGGGTATTTTCCACCTGGATGACGGTGACTGCCGCCTTTGGTTCTGCGTCCCTCTCCCCTTCCGCCGCCGGCTCCCGGTCTGATGCCACCTCCCTCAAATGGGTAGTTCCCGCCGGGGCAATATTTTTCTTAAGAGCCGCATTTTTCTCCACAATGACGGCGGCGGCTCCCCTGCGGACGGCCTCCGGGATAAAGTCGTGGCCGTCCTGCACAGCGCCGGAAAGGCATACGAAGGCGCAGCCCTCTGTGGCCTTCCTGGAATCGTAGGTCAGAGCGGCGATCTCACAGGAGACGTCGCCCTTTATCACAGTATATGGAATGTCTTTCAGAAGTTCCAAAAGCCTCATTTCTCTGTCTCCCTCCCGCAAATTATGGTTTTGTCGGAAATCCCGCCCGCCAAAGCGGCGGCTCCTGCCCTGCGGTCTTCGCTGATCCTTCTTATGAATTTTATTTTAACAGACATTATTTTAAATGAATATGCGATTAGTGCTTCAGAGATTGCAGATAATGCTTTCTACAGAATTTTTCAAAAATGTATTGACAGAAACCGTAAAATCCTGTATATTGTTCTTGCAAGGTAGTTTGTTACTCAACTAACTAACTAGCAAGCAAAGGAGGGATGAATGGTCTTGAACATTAATCCAAATATAGAGAAACCCATTTTCATTCAGATCGCGGAGCAGCTTAAGGACTCCATATTCACAGGGATATTTCCCGAGGAGACGAAGATCCCCTCCACCAACGAGATATCCGCCCTGCTGAATATCAATCCCCACACGGTGCTCAAGGGAATGAATCTGCTGGTGGACGAGGAAATCATTTATAAGAAAAGAGGATTGGGTATGTTTGTGAAGGAAGGGGCTGTGGAAAAAATACGCCGGAAACGGCAGAGCCAGTTCTACGATCAGTACATTGCCGCGCTGATCAAGGAGGCCGCAAAGCTTCAGATGACCAAGGAAGAAATTATTTCGCTGATAGAAAGGGGTTATGAGCATGAATGCGATCCAAATTAAAAATGTCACCAAGAGATACGGCGGCGTCACGGCCCTTGACAACGTCTCCTTCTCCTTTTCCCACGGGAAAATATACGGCTTTCTGGGGCGGAACGGGGCCGGGAAATCCACCCTGATCAACCTCATCGCCAACCGTATTTTCGCCGACCAGGGAGAGATTCTCATCGACGGCCTGCCCGCCAGGGAAAATATGGACGTACACGAAAAAATTTTCTGCATGAGCGAAATGGACCTGTACGACACCAGCCTGAAGATCCGGGACCATTTCAAATGGATCAACCGCTTCTACGACAGCTTCGATCTGGAAAAAGCCTTTCGGATCGCAGAGCAGTTTCACCTGGATACCGGAAAGAAATTCAAGGCTCTGTCCAAGGGGTATCAGTCCATTTTCAAGCTGACGGTGGCCCTTGCCCTCAAAGTGCCCTACGTGATTTTTGACGAGCCCGTGCTGGGGCTTGACGCCAACCACCGGGAATTATTTTACGACCTGCTGCTTTCTGATTATGAGAGCGGGGAGCGGACCATCATCATCGCCACCCACCTGATCGAGGAGGTAGCCAACCTCATCGAGGAGGTGGTGCTCATCGACCAGGGGAAGGTGCTCCTTCAGGAGAGCGTGGATGACCTGCTGGAGCAAGGATACTGCGTTTCCGGGCTGGCTTCGGAGGTGGACAGTTACTGTCAGGGCAAAAATGTCATCGGCTGCGACGAGCTGGGCGGCTTAAAGCTTGCGTATATCCTGGGCGAAAAGACTCTGCCGCCCCAGGACAGCCGCTTGCAGCTTACTGCCATGAACCTCCAAAAACTGTTTGTCAAGCTGACAGAGAAAGGTGGAAACTAAGATGAACAAATTAAAGACCGTCATTCAATACGAATGTTTTACTTCCTTTAAATATATCTGGATTTTTTACGGCATACAGTACGCATGCGTGGCGCTCATCACGGCAATCGTGGGGATCAGCATGGGGAGCTTTGAGCATGTGGGCACCAACTGCCTGGAAGTCAATTCCCTGATCTATGTGGGGATCCTGGGCGTGCTGGGCTTTCACGAGGATTTTAAGACACTGATTCAAAACGGCTTTACCCGCAGGTATATTTTTCTGGCAACGCTCTCCCTGTTCGCGTTTATTTCGGGGATCATGGCCCTTGTGGATACAGCGGTCGGCAACCTTCTGCACGCCCTGTCGGGGAACTATTTTTCCGTGTACGCCAGTATCTATGGGTACGGCAATGTTTTTGCCAACTGGGTCTGGCTGTTCTTCCTCTACCTCTCTGTCTGCAGCCTGTTTTATCTGGGCGTCCTTGTGATAAACCGGATGGGCAAGACGATCTCTCTTTTCCTGGGGGTGATCCTTGCGGGCATTGCACTGCTGCTGGCGGCCCTGTTCCGGTTTGTCCTCTCCGGGGAAGTTTTAAGCCGCCTGGGGAAGCTGGCCCTTAGTGCCATGGGATTTATGAGGGACGGAAGCATCAACCTCTTTTTCCCTGTGCTGACGTTCCTGCTTGCCACCGCCCTTTTCAGCCTTGGCTCCTACGCCGTCATCCGGCGAACGGAGCTGCGGGGGTAGACGGCTTAGCAGGGAACAGCTATAGGGGTAGGCCGCTGCGCAGGGGACGGCCATAGGGGTAGGCCGCTGCACAGGGAACGGCCATAGGGGAGAATCCTGGTCATCAGGATTCTCCCCTGCGGCGGGCCGCTTCATGACGGCGATACCTGGCAGCCATCAATGGCGCCTACCGCGCCCCTGCGGACAGGCGCCGTCTGTTTTGTTTATCCGGTTTTCAAAGACCCGGTACAAATATGGAAATGGATTTACTGGACAGAGTCCAAAATCTCAAACGCCGTCTCCGCGCTTACGCCACGTCCGGAAAGGACCACGGCAACGTCACCATACCATACCCCCACGTCAAGACTACCGGGTTTTCCCTCTGCCTCTGCGGGTTCGACATATTCTGAAATCGCTTCCACGCTGAGGTCCGCAACGTCGATCATCGGCCCAGCCCAGCCATTTTCACCATACTCATCCGCCCATGTGATCGTAATAGAATAATAATAATCCTGATCTTCAAGGCTCATGTAGTAAAGCCACATTTCCTTTGTGCCAGTCCCGGAACTGGCCTGACTATACGGATAGTCATATATCTCCGCAAAGTCGAAAAAGATATCCTCCGGCACATAGGTCGGCACATAGGCTCCAAACTCCGCGTTTGCCTGGCAGTCCTCAAAGGTTGTTCCCGCGATTTCCGTTTCTACCGCCACAGCGTCCGTGTGATTGTCCAACAGATTTACCAGTGCTTGATAACTTTCCTCGGGAACCTGCACGCAGAGGTCCATCAGCCCGTCAAACCTCACATATCCATTTTCGTGCAGGCGAAGATGGATCGGCATGCCGTTTTTCGTCTGAAAATACAGGTGGTACAGCTCCGTGTCCGCGATGGAGTCCCGCCCTTCCTTAAGCGGGATGGAATCGCTTGGCATAAACTCTGCCCCGTCCATCTCCTCTATGAAATTCAGCACCGCAGCACTGACGCTGTTCATCTGATACCGCTCCCCCCTGCTTAAATACCACGAAACACGGCTTTCATACTGCACGGCTGTAAGGTTCTCGGACAGGTGAAGCCGGTCCTCGTACAATTCCGAGCCGTATTTTAAGGTGATCCCCGTATTGCAGATATA
>CALWDR010000031.1 GCA_944376745.1 uncultured Lachnospiraceae bacterium | reverse complement strand
TACGACAGAAGCAGAATGAGCGACGATGAGATCCTGGCGGCGCTTATTGCCAATGACCCGGAAATGGAGCGGGAGATCCGCCTGTTCTGGGAGCACAACAGCGAGACCATCCGCTGTTATCCCTACGCGGAGGCCTGGGTGCGGGAATGGAAGGAGAAGGGGTACCGCTGCTACATTTTGTCCAACTATTCCAGAAGGACCTACGAACTGACCAAAAAGGAGCTGCCCTTTGAACCGCTGATGGACGGGGCGCTGTTCTCCTTTCAGGTACGGCAGGTGAAGCCGGAGCGCGTCATCTATGAGACTTTCCTTATGAAGTTTGGGCTGAAGCCGGAGGAGTGCGTATTCTTAGACGACAGTCCGGCCAACATCGCGGCGGCAGAGGAGCTTGGAATCCGCGGGGTGCGGTTCACCACCAGGGAGGCGGCGATGGAGGAGCTTAAGAGGCTGGGGGTGGAATAGCGGGGGCCGCATGCGGAAATACCTTTGAAGACCACGGTATAGCGGATGTCTTCCAGAGTGGGGCAGCAGGGGCTGCGTGCGGAAATACCTGTCAGAATCACTGCCCTTTTCCACCGTCCACTGCTCACAAAATCCTGTCAAAATCAAATAAAAGATTGTGCAAATTTAAAATTGCCAAAAAAACCGTCCCTGTGGTATCATGTAACAGTCAGCTAGAAATCACACAGATAGAAAAGGAGACACACATGGGCGGCTTTTTTGGCGTTGCATCCAAGAATGAATGCGTATTAGAGCTTTTTTATGGAGTAGATTATCATTCCCATCTGGGAACCCGCCGGGGCGGTATGGCCACCTACGGCAAGGGCGGTTTTAACCGCGCCATTCACAATATTGAGAATTCCCCCTTTCGGACAAAATTTGACCGTGACGTCAGCGAGATGAAGGGCAATCTGGGCATCGGCTGCATTTCCGATTTTGAACCCCAGCCCCTTCTGATCCAGTCGAGACTCGGAAGCTTTGCCATCACCACGGTGGGAAAGGTCAATAATTACGATGAGCTGCTGGAACAGCTTTATTCCCGGGAGCATTCGCATTTCCAGGAAATGACCAACGGGCAGATCAATGTCACGGAGCTGGTGGCGGCGCTGATCTGCGAGAAGGACAGTATTCTGGAGGGAATCCGGTATGTGCAGGAGGTTGTGGACGGCTCCATGAATCTGCTGTTGATGACAAAGGACGGAATTTATGCCGCCAGAGACCGCTACGGGAGGATGCCCATTGTTCTGGGCTGTAAGGAGGGCGCCTACTGCGTGTCCTTTGAGAGCCACGCCTATATCAATCTGGGATACATCGATTATCGGGAGCTTGGCCCCTCGGAGGTGGTATTCATCACGCCGGAGGGCGTGACGACCCTGGTGGAGCCGGGAGATAAGATGCGGATCTGTTCCTTCCTGTGGGTCTATTACGGGTATCCCACCTCCTCCTACGAGGGCGTGAACGTGGAGGAGATGCGTTACAAATGCGGCAGCATGCTGGCCAAGCGGGACGGCGATTCGGTGCATCCCGACATTGTGGCCGGCGTTCCGGACTCCGGCACGGCCCATGCCATCGGTTATGCCAACGAGTCCGGCATCCCCTATGCCCGGCCCTTTATCAAATACACCCCCACCTGGCCCCGCTCCTTCATGCCCACGGACCAGAGCCAGCGGAACCTGATCGCCCGGATGAAGCTGATACCGGTCCACGCGCTGATTGAAAATAAGAAGCTTCTTCTGATCGACGATTCCATTGTCCGGGGGACCCAGCTGCGGGAGACTACGGAATTTTTGTACCAGAGCGGCGCCAAGGAGGTTCACGTGCGCCCGGCCTGCCCGCCGATCATTTACGGCTGCAAATTCTTGAATTTTTCCAGGTCCAAGTCGGAGATGGACCTGATCACCAGGCAGGTGATACGGAAGCGGGAAGGGGAAAACTGCCCGGATGAGGTGCTCAAGGAGTACACCAATCCCTGCAGCTGCCGGTACGCCCAGATGATCGAGGATCTGCGCAGGGAGCAGAATTTCACTACGCTGCGCTATCACCGGCTGGACGATCTGCTTGCGTCCATCGGCATTGAGCCCTGCAAGGTCTGCACCTACTGCTTTAATGGGGAGGAATGATCTGAGGCCCGGAAGCGGCGTGACAGGGAAAATGATCGCATCGTTTTTTGGAAAAACCGGAGTGGGAGACTGCTCCGGTTTTGGTTTGCCCGCCATGGGCGGGCTCTAACGGGAAAACCACGGGAGAGCCGCATGGCCCTGTTTGTGGTTTATAAACCATGTAAATCCATATATTACCGGTAGAAATAGTGAGAGTACTATGCTATCCTTGCAATGTAACAAATTTGTAACAAAAAATTGCAAGGAGGCAGAGACATGAAGAAAGCAGTAACATTTGTGGCAGCAGCGCTGGTGACGGCTTCTTTTGTGAATCCCCTCACAGCTTACGCCGCAGGAACCATACAGGGAAAAGTAATATATAGAGGAAGCATTGGAAACATCCAGGAGGCGGGAGACGGTTCCGTCAACTGGGAATCCTTTGGAAACGGTCTGGTGGGAGGCGTCGTCATCTGGAAGGACGGCTGCGCGGTACTGCCGGATTTTCCCGGAAATTCCCAGCAGCCGGAAAATGACGGAGGGGCCGGTCAGCCGGGGAATGAGGATACACCGAATCAGCCGGACAGCGACGGAACTCCTAGCACACCGAGCCAGCCGGACAATGACAGCACGCCCAACCAGCCGGACAGCGACGGAACTCCTGGCACGCCCAACCAGCCGGGAAATGACAGTAAACCGAATCAGCCGGACAACGACGGAACTCCTGGCACACCGAGCCAGCCGGACAATGACAGCACGCCCAACCAGCCAGGCAACGACGGAACTCCGGGCAATCCGGGCACACCGAATCAGCCAGACAGCGACGGAACGCCGGATAACCCCGACGCGCCCCAGGAGCCTGGGACCTCCACCGAGGGGAAAAGCTATGCCTGGCAGGTGGTGGAGCTGGTGAACGCGGAGCGGGCCAAAGAGGGGCTTGCGCCTCTTACCATCGATGAGAAGATTGCGGACGCGGCGGCCATCCGGGCCAGAGAGATTCCCAGGAACTTTTCTCATACGCGTCCCGATGGCACCAGCTTTTCCACCGCCTTAAAGGAGGCGGGGGCGGTCTACCGCCGGGCCGGAGAGAATATCGCCTGGGGGCAGAAGACGCCCGCGGAGGTGGTGAAGGCCTGGATGAACAGTACCGGGCACCGGGCCAATATCATGAGCAAGAATTACAGCCGGATCGGCGTGGCCTACTACCAGGAGGGCGGCAAGGCTTACTGGGTGCAGTTGTTTGCGGATTGATGGCCGGGATTGAACGGATGGACAGCCAGGAATAAAATTTCGTTAAAGCTTCGCTAAGAGATAAATTTCCCTTTAAAACCTATTGACTGGCCTTTCCAGGAGACATATAATTCCTATATAAACAGTAGGAAATA
>CALWDR010000030.1 GCA_944376745.1 uncultured Lachnospiraceae bacterium | reverse complement strand
AGGAAAAGGATCTGAAGCCGGGGGATGAGTTCCTGTCCGGTATCAAAAAGGAAGAACGTTTTGTGCCCATTGTGAACTTCGTATTCTATTATGGGGAAAAGGAGTGGGACGGAAAGACCCGGTTGTTAGCAGTATGTAGAGCAAAACAGCCAGGAATTTTCCCATGTGAACGAGGAGACATTAGAACTGTTGTCTACATTTTTTGACGATAAAGAAATGGAGCTTGTAAAGAAGAAGGAGCAGTTTCGAAACAAAGAAGGAGGCGGATATAACGTGTGTACGGCATTTCGGGAGATCATGGAAAAAGGCAGGAATCAGGGGATTGAGATTGGTAAGAATCAGGGAATGAAACTGGGCGAGGAGAAGGGAGAAGAACGGGTAAACCGTCTGATTCAGCGGCTGATTCAGGACTGCCGCATGGATGAGATTGAGCGGGCTGTGTCGGACAGGGCCTATCAGAAGGAATTGTTTCAGAAGTACGGAATATGAGAGAACGCTTCGAGGTCTGCCATGGGGTATATTCAGCTTTTTGGGGCTGAATATACCCCATTCCCTGTGGCCGCCGCTGCGTGCACAGAAGCTTATGGCTGCCGCTGCACGCACAAAAGCTTATGGCCGCCGCTGCACGCACAAAAGCTTATGGCTGCCGCTGCGTGCACAAAAGCCTATGTCTCCTCCTGGGCGCTCTGATAAAGCTGCTTTAGGTTCTCTGCCTTCGCCCCCATGTTGGTGAGGAGCAGATCCGCCAGGGTCAGGGCGGCCATGGCTTCCACTACCACCACGGCCCGGGGGACAATGATGGGGTCGTGGCGGCCCCGGATGGAGATGTCGATATTGCTGCCATCTTTATGAATGGTCCGCTGGGGGGCAGAGATAGAGGGCGTGGGCTTGAAGGCGGCCCGGAAGATGATGGGGCTTCCGTCGCTGATGCCGCCCAGGATCCCGCCTGCGTGGTTGGTTTCCTTTGTGACGGCTCCGGTTTCGTCATAGCGGAAGCTGTCGTTGTTGTCCTGTCCGGTGCTTCTGGCAGCCGCGAAGCCGTCGCCGATCTCAAAGCCCTTGACGGCGCCGATGGAGAAAATGGCCTTTGCCAGGCTGGCGTCCAGCTTGTCAAAGACCGGGTCGCCGACGCCGGCGGGAACGCCGGTGATGATGGCTTCGATAACGCCTCCGGCGGAGTTCTGGGCAGCCATGCATTGCTCCAGATAAGCCTGTGCCCTGCCTGCGGCCTCCTCCTCGGGCATGTAGAGAGGATTGCTGTTGATGGCCGCAAGAAGCCTGGCCCTGTCCTGAGACAAGAGCTGCTCCGGCGCTGCCTGAATGGAGACGGGACCGATGGATCTGCTGTAGGTGACAAAAGAGATTCCCAGTTCAGAAAGCAGGCGGGCGGCCACAGCCCCGGCGGCTACCCGGCCAATGGTCTCCCTGCCGGAGGAGCGGCCACCGCCCCGGTAATCCCGAAAGCCGTATTTTTTGTCAAAGGTGTAGTCGGCGTGGCCGGGACGGTAATAGCCGGCGATATCGCCATAGTCTCTGGAGCGCTGGTCTTCGTTGCGGATGATGAGACTGATGGGCGTGCCTGTGGTCCTGCCCTCAAAGACGCCGGAGAGGATCTCGACCCTGTCCTCCTCCCTGCGGGCGGTGGTGTAGCGGGACTGCCCCGGTTTCCTGCGGTTTAAAAATGTCTGTATATCGTTTTCCGTCAAGGAGAGTCCGGCGGGGCAGCCGTCGATGACCACGCCGATGCCCGGACCGTGGGATTCTCCCCAGGTGGTGATGCGAAATTGAGTTCCAAGTGTTGAGCCTGCCATGGTGTTGTCCTTTCTGCTTTGGTTTGATATAAAGCTATTGTAGCATACAGGAGCCCGTTTTGTCACTACTTCTGAAAGAACCCCTTGCAAAAAGAGGAAAAATATGCTAGTGTACTGACACGGTCATTTTCAGACGAAGGGCGAAGCATGCATTTTCGGTCTGTAAGGCAGAGAAAAGAAGTGCAGCGGTGGCTGCCGCAAAAGAACTGTGAGCAAGAAGAAAGAGGGAATAGCAGATGTATAAATTGTTAAAGCGGGAAGGCCGGGCGAAACGGGGAGAATTTCATACGGTACACGGAGTGATACAGACGCCGGTATTTATGAATGTGGGGACCGTGGCCGCCATCAAGGGGGCGGTGTCCACCCAGGATCTGCAGGGCTTAAAAACCCAGGTGGAGTTGTCCAATACCTATCATCTCCATGTGAGACCGGGAGATAAGCTGATCAAGGAGCTGGGGGGCTTGCACAAATTCATGGTGTGGGACAAGCCGATTCTGACGGATTCCGGCGGATTCCAGGTATTTTCCCTGGCAAAGCTGAGACGGATCAAGGAGGAGGGGGTGTATTTTAACTCCCACATTGACGGGCACAAGATTTTCATGGGGCCCGAGGAAAGCATGCAGATTCAGTCCAATCTGGGCTCCACCATCGCCATGGCCTTCGACGAGTGTCCCTCCAGCGTGGCGGAGCGCTCCTACGTGGAGGCCTCCGTGGCCCGGACCACCCGCTGGCTTGTCCGGTGCAAGGCGGAGCTGAAGCGGTTAAACAGCCTTCCCGATACCATCAACAAGCATCAGCTTCTGTTTGGCATCAACCAGGGGGCCGTTTATGAGGATATCCGCATCGACCATGCCAAACGGATCGCGGAGCTGGAGCTTGACGGGTACGCTGTCGGCGGGCTGGCGGTGGGGGAGACCCATGAGGAAATGTACCGCATTCTGGATGCGGTGGTGCCTCATCTGCCCCTGGAAAAGCCCACCTACCTGATGGGAGTGGGAACTCCGGCCAATATCCTGGAGGGAGTGGAGCGGGGCGTGGACTTCTTCGACTGCGTGTATCCCACCCGGAACGGGCGCCACGGGCATCTTTATACCAACCAGGGGAAGATCAACCTTTTCAACCAGAAATACGAGAAGGATATGCGGCCCATCGAGGAGGGCTGCCAGTGTCCCGCCTGCCGGTATTACAGCAGAGCTTATATCCGCCATCTGTTGAAGGCCAAGGAGATGCTGGGCATGCGGCTCTGCGTGCTGCACAATCTGTATTTTTACAACACCATGATGGAGGAGATCCGGGACGCGTTGGACGAGGGGCGGTTTGCGGCCTACAAGGAGGAGAAGCTGTACGGCATGAGCCAGATGGGGCGTTTGTAAAGCTTCGGGGAACTGCACAGACCGGGGCAGAGACATTTTCCCTGGGAAGCAGGAGCCTTTTTCCCAAAAGTAACAGTTCAGACAGCAAGCCACAGACCGCCTTCTCCGAAGGCTATTCGCTGCTACGCAGCTCCTGTCTGTGGCTGATTGGCGTTTAGCCAATCTACGGCAATAAAAAGACCGCCCTTAGCAAATAAATTTGCATGGTCTGTCTTTTTATTGCCTAGCTGTCTGAACTGTTACTCCCAAAAATAAAATATTTATGAAATTATTGGAAAAAAGCTTGCCCAAAGTGCGGGTTTTGTGTAGAATGGTAATAGTGTGTATCTGACACAGGAAAATGAAAGTTCAGGAGGAAGAGAGCATGTCAATTTTGGCAAGTGAAGCGGCGGGCAGCGGAACGATGGCCTTAGGAAGTATGATTATCTGGCTGGTAGTTATTTTCGCTTTTATGTATTTCTTTATGATCCGTCCCCAGTCCAAGGAGAAGAAGAAAAAGGAAGCGATGGTGAAATCTCTGGAGGTGGGCGATACCGTTCTGACCACCAGCGGATTTTACGGAACGGTGATAGACATCACGGACGATACCATTATCGTGGAATTCGGAAGCAATAAGAACTGCCGCATCCCCATGCAGAAGGGCGCGATTGCCGCGGTGGAGAAGCCGGAGACGGCGGAATAAGAAGAGAGAATACGTTGTATTCGGTGCAAGGACCGGTACAGCGTATTTTTTATATCTGGCGCAGGAATCGGTACCGGGTATTTTTGTATTGTGCGCGCGAAGCAGTTTGCCGGGAACCTCACCCTGAAAGGCGCAGGACGGTGCCGGAAAATGGAAAGGAGGAGGCTGTCCATTCCGACACAGCCCCCTCCCCGTCCGAAGGAGAAAACACAGCCTCCTTCCCGCCCAAAGGGGAAGATACCGTTCCCTCTCTGTCCAAAGGGAAGAGCGATCTTACGGACCTCACCCTTCTGTAAAATGGGACAGGAACTGCTTCGTCCGCTCCTCCTTCGGGTGGTTGAACACCTGCTCCGGCTCGCCCTGCTCCAGGATCTGTCCCT
>CALWDR010000029.1 GCA_944376745.1 uncultured Lachnospiraceae bacterium | reverse complement strand
AGGACCTTCTCGATATGGATTATTTCTTACATGAAGATGACTTACTGGACGACGAGGCTGGTGTCGAAGGATTTTATATTTTTTAGGCCCATCGTCTTGTCATCATGCCCAGGCACACATCCATCTGACATACGTTCGGTGAATGTGTGTTCTTTTTTGTTCCTCCCAAAATCGGAATTTCCTATAAAGAAATAAAGCAATCCTGGAACAGGATTCTCTGGAGGAGGGTTACCAGCTTCATTTTTACGCACTGTTCTTACTGGGACAGTTCCAGGACCGGGAATCCTTCCCCTTGATCCTTAAGCTGGCCTCCCTTCCCCCTCAGATTCTGGATAACCTGATCGGAGATGCCATCACCAGCAGTCTGCCGGACATCCTCTACAACACTTATAACGGGGATCTGGCGCTTTTGAAGGCGGCTTTTACAAATCCTGCCGTTGATGAATATGTACGAGGCGGTATATTGGATGTCCTGGGGCAGCTATATCTGGATGGCGTCCTGACCGAAAATGCCTGGAAAACGTTGCTCAGGGAATGGATTTATGAAGAGGATGAACAGAATCCCTATATCTGCGCAAATCTGGCACAGGTCATCTGCAAATGTCACTTTGCGGATATGCTCCCGGACATCCGGCACCTCTATGAAGAAGACCGGATCGATGAAGAATTCATTGGAACATATGATAAATGTGTAGATTCCATATTTGAATATGAAGAACAGACATCCGGCTTTTGCCGTTCGCCGATCCATGCGGCCAGTCTGCTGCGTGGATGGGCAATGTTCGAGCAGCCGCCGGAAAAAGAATCCCAGGATAAAGATTTCGGAAAACTCATCAAAACACTGGATCGCGAATTCACCAGACCGGAACCCACACGCAAGATCGGAAGGAACGATCCCTGTCCCTGCGGAAGCGGAAAAAAATATAAATTTTGCTGCCTCAACAAGCCAAAATCTCTCCTGGATTCCATCGAGAGCGAACAGGAAAGGATGAAATGGTTAAAATCCTATCCCTACACAGGCGATCAGCGGGAAACAGGCCGCATTTATCTGGAAGACTTTTTTGATTCCGAAAGTATTGAGATCGACAAACTGCTCTATCTTGCGCTCGCGCACCGCATGACCCCTCTATGGCGCAGGGAGCCGGATGAAATTGTGGAGAAGCGCCAAAGAGCATATCTGAGCGAGGCTTTTGCGCAATTTACAAAAAAAGTAGAAAAAGAGCATATTGCCACGTTCAAAGAGTATGACGCGAAATACTCCATCCACTATTTCTGTGAAGAATGGATGGACGTACTTCTTGCCCTGTTAAAGAAAAACGACGACCAAAATCTACACGGAGCAGCCAAGAAATGCCGCCGTGAAATGGATCGCCGGGCATAGAAATTCTATCCGATCAAATGTTCCAGTCAGTGACGCTGGAATAAAATATCTCCCTGTGACCCGACAGGAACTTTATCCGGCAGCCAAGCTCCCATCATTTTGGCTGCCGGATACTTTGGGAGAATGCCGCTTTCTCTGCCGGAACTGCTTTTTCCTGACAGCATTGCATTGGAAAATCTTACCGTTTTCCAACAATTTCTCTCTCACTGCCGCCCGATTTCCTCAAATCTTCCCAGCAAATCAAATTCCTGCTCGAAAGCGGCATTGGGTCCTTCCAGATACTCCACGTCATTCTCATGTCGCTCGGATTCGGGTAACTGCATGATATAAGGCGAAAAGGTCTCCACCTCAATGCACCCGCCTTCAAAATTCAGGTCCAGCAGCTGCATCATGCCGTTTCCGCCCCGCCTGTCCGACTGAAAATCCGCAACGGCAACAAATACATCATTTCCATGGGCATTTTCCAGAATTCCGTGGTCAATTCCCGAATAATGACCGTTGAGAATCATAAATATCTGATCATATTCCCGAAAGATCTCCCACTGCTTTTCCGTTTCTTCACAGGAAAGCACCGGAAGTTCCGGGTCCTCCGTAGTTCCCGCCCGAGGCTTTATAAAATCATGCTTTAAAACAATCGTCGGCATATTCGAATATTCCGCAAGAAGCTTCCTGGCCCACTCCAGCGTTTCCTGGGAAGGCAGCCAGTCCAGTGCCAGCACCAGTATGGTGTAATCGCCACACTTCACAAAATGATACTGATTGTAGCCGTTTTCACTGTGTCCGCCGTAGGTCTCCATCTCCTGGAATTTTTCCTCGGGGTAGTAAACAAGAAAGTTCTCTCCCTCACGGCGGATGTCGTCATAATATTCTTCCATCTCCATTCCGGCGGCTTTATAATCCACATCATGGTTTCCTGTGACTACAGCGTAAGGAATCCCTGCGTCCTCCAGCGTTTTCATGGCGGCCAGAGAATTTTCCCAGTGTTCCATATTAAACGCGTTATTCACAATATCCCCAACATGCAAAACGAAACGAATATTTTCCTGCTTTGCGTTGTCCGCGATCCATTTGGTCTGTGCGTCATAAATCTGCGGCATGCTTTCGGAATATAGCTGCGTATCCGGCAAAACCGCAAAGGTAATATTTTCCGGTTCCTTCGTTCTCAACAGCACAGCCGCCGCTGCGGCAATTACGATACAGACAATCCCCAACACCGCTGCCGCAAGCAGTCCTTTTTTACTTTTACTTTTCAATTTTTCCTGTCTCCTTTCTCCCGGCGCAGTATGACAAACCGCTGGCAGCAAACGCATACTGCTCCATACTTTGCGTGCCGGCACACTCATTTACCATCTAAGAACGATGATACCTACGGATTACTCCGCACTACGTGCTCCCGCTGGTTCATAAACGTGTCTGTACACTAAAATCCTGCCGCCGGCTTAAATTTTGCGTCCTTCACCCCATGAATGACGGACAATTCCGCCAAAACCTCACTCATGGGCATTCCCTCCCTGTGTTCCACCAAAAACAAAATTTTCAAAACCTCATCTTTGGAGTAGTCCACAGATACCGATATGATATGGATCTTCTTCTGTTCAATAATACCGGATATTTTGGATATATTATCCGCCATACTCGCGGTGATCACCTCCAGCGCCATGGATTTCTTATTTCGCAGAAGATAATTTTCCACCCGCTTCAAACCCTTTAACGCAACGATCAGAAACACGGCGGCAAGAACGGACTCGTAGTACAGACCGGAGCCCACGGCAAGTCCCAGACACGCCACGGTCCAGATGCTTGCCGCCGTGGTCAGGCCTTTGACGGTGGCTCCCTCTTTGATAATCGTTCCGGCCCCCAGAAAACCAATGCCGCTTATTACCTGGGCACCCAGACGGAAAGGATCATAGGTCCCCGCTGCCCCGATATCCGCCTGGTAATTCAGGGAGATGATCTGTATCAGCGCAGCACCGATACAGACGATGGCATGCGTCCGAAGGCCTGCGGGTCGGGATACATATTCTCTTTCATATCCAATAGCGCCCCCGATCACCAGAGCCAGCGACAGCTTGATCATCACATGATACCACACGCCTTCCTCCCCGCCTTTCCCGGACTAGATGTCCTTCACTCCTATTCCAATCAGATACTCCTTAAGCCGCCCCCAGCTGCTGTTTATCACCAGCTCCTCCGGAAAATTTATGGAAGCCAGCATAGCAAGAGCCTTCTCCCACTGGCCCACCTCAAATTCCGAATGGGCGTCTGAGTTGACGATCACAGGCACCCTGTGCTCCTTGCACAGCAGGGCGATCCTGCGGCAGTTTTCCACGGATTTCTGCCTGCATATAAATGTGTGGGCATTGATTTCCACAATTTTATTGTATTTTTTAAAGATAGGAATGACTTCCTCGTAGTCGTAACAAAATTCCGGAGTTCCCGAGTGCCCTATGATATGAACATGGGGATTTTTCGCAACATTCAGGTAGGCGTTGGTATGCTCCTCCCTGGTGCCCGGCTTCGCGCAGGTTGTGTGAAAGGAGGCGATGACAAGATCCAGAGATTCCATCACCCGCTCCGGCATATCCAGCCTGCCCTCATTATCCATGATATTTGCCTCGACCCCCCTAAGAAGGCAGATGGATTCCACATACCGGGGCAGAGAGGTCAGATTTTCAAAATAGCTTAAAGTGGGAGAATCCGGCATACCGATTCCGTGGTCCGTCACTGCGATAGCTTTAAAATTCCTTTTTACCGCCACATTCAGATTATCCCGAAGCGTATTATAGGCATGCTTTGAAAAAATCGTATGGCAGTGCAAATCCGCGATCAAATTCATATACACGCTTCCTTCCTGAAAAATTTACTTCTCCAACAATTCCGACAGGATATGTCTGCAGGTATGGAGATTTTCTTCACTGAACTGGTCAAGCTCCAGCATATAAATACCCGGATAATCAATCTCCTTTAAAGCATTGATAAAAGCCGGATAATCAATCTTTCCCTCTCCAATGCAGGCGTGCTGGTCCCGCTCACCATTGTTGTCGTGCAGATGTAAGTGCTGCAGATTTTTCCCGGCAATATGCACCTCTTCCACCACGTCATGCTTCGTCACAAAGGAATGTCCCACGTCGAAGACAATTTTCAGATTATCATATCCCACCAGTTCCAGGTATCTGTTTAACTGCCGGTTGTCCTGAATCAGCTGCGCGCCCATCAGATTCTCCGTGAAAATCGTAAAGCCGTATTCCTTCGCCAACGCGCAGGCCCGCTTCATCATATCCACGGACAGCTTCAGCCTGCGGTTGAATTTGTCCTCCTCCGTGGCCCCGTTTCCATAGAAATAGAAGGGAGGCACATGGATTCCCGTATCCTTTCTGCCGCAGTGGATCACCACATGGCTTCCGCCCAGCTTCTTTGTATACGCAAAGCAGTTTCTGACTTCTGAAAAAATAGCTTCCCGCAGGGTTTTATTTTCTTCGCAGAAGTTAAATTCCGAGATATGAACGGACACCCAGGGATGATACTTCTCCACCAGCTCCATAATCGCTTCATTGTAGGCGGTGACATCCGTATCCTCCATATTCTCATAGTAAGTGACCTCAATGGCCTCATACAGGCCGGTTCCGAGAAATTTTTCTCCCGCGTCTCTGATTTCATCCACCGTGTTTCTCAGGCTTATGTTAAATCCATATCGTATCATGTTCTTCTCTCCTTAAACAATGTTTCTGTATTTCTGAGTGGCGGCCAGCGTGATTGCCGAAATCACCATCAGAACCACAATGTACACCAGGGTGTTTGCCGCCATATAGGGATCCGGAAGGCTCTCCTGGGAACGCAGGATCATGCCCAGCGGAACATGATTGGCGCTGTACAGTAAAGCGGAAACCGTATATTCAGACAGCAGCCCGTTAAAGGTAATCGCCCCCACTGAAATAATGGTAGGCCGGATCACCGGAAATACCACCTTCACAAAAGTCTTAAGCGGATTGGCCCCCAAAGAGCGTGCCGCCTCCTCATGAGAGTTATTGATCATATACAGGGATGCCCGCATCAGCCGCATAGCCGATGGCACATGGGTTACGGCATACGCAAGGGGAAGCAGGATAAAGCTTCCCAGCAAAACCTGCTGGAATACCAGAAGGTTTGGAGTGGAGTAAACAGAAATCAATCCCACCGCCAGCATGGTGGACGGTATAATCCAGGGAATCAGCAGGGAATACTCCAAAATCGTGACCGCCTTGTTCTTAAACTTATGAATGGCCACGGAAGATACCACACAAACGATCAGCACCATTACTACAGCCACAAAGCTTAAGATAAAACTGTTAAAAAACGGCTCCAGCGTGATTCCTCTGGAAAAAACCCTGATATAATTCTCAAGGGTCAGCTTCGTGGGAATGGCACGGCTGACAATGGTATCAAACTCCGCAAAGGAATAGATCACGATGGTAATGATCGGCAGCAGATAAACGGCAACCATTATGTAGGAAATCCCATGAACGATAACATTCAAAACAGGATTTTTAATTTTTACTTTCCGCATTCTGGTAGTAACCTTAGAGACGGAAAGGAAATTTCTCTTCTTCTCAATTTTGCGGAACACCGTCAATAAAATAATACAGGTAATCGCCAGAATAAAGGACAAAAGTGCCGCCAAATCTCTGCTCCCTATGCCGTTCAGATTCTGAATCATGCTGTTGATCATATAAAAATTCTTCCCGCCCAGAACGGAAGGGGCCGCAAAAGAATTTAACGAAGAAAGCATAGCCAGAATCGTCGCGGAAAAAATCGCCGGCATCACCACAGGCAGCGCCACCCTGGTAAACGCCTTAAAATCACTGGCGCCCAGGCTCTTGGAGGCCTCAATGGTAGAGTAATCGATTCTGCGAAAGGCCGTCTTTACAAACAAAATATGGTTGCCGGTCATGGAAAAGGCGTGTACGAACAGGACGCCCGAAAACCCGGTAAACCAATAAGGATTCATGCCCGGAAACAGCTCCACCATCGCACGGGTTAAAAGCCCGGTGGAGGAATACACGAAGTTATAACCCGTCACCAGGGAAATTCCCCCATACACCAGCGGCGTCATGAACGCAAGGTTCAAAAGCTTCGTTCCCTTAATATCGAAATACTCCGTCACCATAATCTGAAAAATACCGATAATATTTACCAGCACAATGGTGCAGATTGCCATAATATACGTATTTTTCAGAGAAGACATCACCCGCCTGGAACTCAGCAGAGTTTTTATGACATCTACGCTGAAGGTTCCGTCTGTGAAAAAAATTTCACGAATAACGCCCACCACTGGCACTAGGATAAAGGAAAAGATAAACCATCCTATCACGGTAAACAACGCAAAAAATCCAATTCTTGTAATCAATCGTCTTCTGCTCATGACTGTCCCCCAAACGCCAAAACATCCTTTTTACGGAAAGAAGCCCATACCGTATCCCTCAGATGCAGCATATCCATCGTGTCAAAACGGATGCTGACCATACGGCTTCCATCTTCCAGGGAAATGATAACCTTGGAATACGCTCCCAGAAATTCAAAGCTTTGAATCTGCCCCTTTACGGCAACTATTCCCTCGTCCTCTTCCGGCGGTGTTCCCTGGACCGATACCTTCTGGGGGCGGATATACAACTGGCTTCCCTGATTTTCTTCCGTATTGTGCCTGTAAAGTGTGGCCGCCATCCCTTCCAGATGGTTAATATCCCCGATAAACTCCGCCACAAAGGGCGTGGCAGGCCGGTTGTAGATCACGCTGGGCACATCGATCTGTTCAATCGTCCCCTTATTAAAAACCGCGATTTTATCAGAGATGGCAAGGGCTTCCTCCTGGTCGTGGGTCACGTAAATGGTGGTGATCTTCAATTCCGACTGCAGGCGTTTGATCTCCTCCCGCATGGAAACTCTTAATTTTGCGTCCAGATTTGACAGGGGCTCGTCCATCAGTAAGATTTTTGGTTCCACTACCAGAGCCCTGGCAACCGCGATCCGTTGCTGCTGTCCGCCGGACAGTTCCGAGATTTTCTTATACAGATGCTCGGAGATTCCCACCTTCTCCGCAATGCTTTCCACCTTGGATTTGACAAAATTTTTGGATATTTTCTTTATTTTCAAACCAAAAGCGATGTTCTCGTACACGGACATGCTGGGGAAAAGGGCATAGTTCTGAAACACGAATCCAATATTTCTCTCCTCCGGCAAAAGCCTGGAAATATCCTCCCCCTCCACCAGGATCTGCCCTTCCGCAGGCTTTTCAAAACCGGAGATGCTGCGCAGGGTCGTAGTCTTCCCGCATCCCGAAGGTCCCAGGAAGGTAAAAAACTCCCCATCCTGAATTTCCACATTGATTTTATTTACCGCAACGAAATCCCCGTATTTTATAGAAAGATTTTTAAGCTCTATCATACATTTCTCCTGTGTTTTTCTTATCTAAGCCAGGGCCAAAATATCTTTTGACCCCAGCACCTCCTTTTGTCTAAGGCATAACATCCAATTCAATTTTTGTCAGCCAGTCGTTCATTTTCGTGGATACCACTTCCCAGTCAATCTCCTGAGCGGTAAACATGCTGGCATCCGCCTTCACCTCATCGTTACAGAGGGCAATGGCCTCTGGATGGGCTGGAGCCTGTCCGAATTCATTGGCGTACTCCGCCATCACCTCCGGGCTTCCGAACCACTCCACAAATTCTTTGGCAGCCTCCAAATTTTCCGTGCCTTTTACAATCCCGATTCCCTCTGAGACCACAGGAGTTCCATTTTCCGGGACAACGTAGGCGATAGGAATTTCATTTTGTTCCGCATTGGACTTTACACCGCCAAACCAGTTCAGCATCAGCGGAGTAACCCCCTCCTTCACCATTTGCCATGCGTCACTTCCAGTAGGCAGGGTCTGCGTATTGGCATAGATAGCTGTCAACTTATCCCAGCCCTCTTCTGTAATATCCCCGCTGCCCTCGTCATAATAGTTCCATAAAATTCCTGCCAGCATGGATCTGGTTGTCTGAGACTTAATAGAACCCATGGTAAACATCTCCTTGTACTGTTCACTATCCAAATCCAGCCAATCCTTAGGCGCTTCACTCTCATCAATGTAATCCGTATTGTAGGCGATTACAATCGGTGTCTGCCAAAAGCAGTAAAAAGCGCCGTCCTTGTCCTTATAGACCTCGTCCAGCCCTTCTGCCCAAGCCGGGGTATAAGGCTCCAGAATATCTTCTGCCTTCAGATTGTACATGGACATCTGGCCTAAGCCGAATACCACATCCGCCTGAGGATTTTGCTTCTCCGCGATCAGGCGTTCTTCCAATTCTCCGCCGCCGGAAGCCAGAAATTCAATGTCTATTCCCGTATCCTCCTTACATTTTTCAATAAACCAGCCGCCTCTTTCCGAGTCCCCCTGTGGAGAATAGATTACCAGCTTACCCTCCGAGGACTCACCCGCTCCATCCGTGGAGGAATCCTGCCCCGGCTCATTCGATTCCGTCCCATTTTCCTTCTCTGTTTCAGAACCACCCTGATTTTCTTCTCCGGAGCTGCTATCTCCACATCCTCCCAGTACAACGGTTGCCGCCATCAGCATGGCAATCACTTTTTTCCAATGCTTCATTCTCATATCCTCTCTTTCTAAAAAAGATTTAATATAATATCGACAATCAAAATTATAAAACAGCTTTAGTAAATAGTCAAGTTATTTACTTCATTCATTACTACAAAATTTAGTCACTTTTTTTGTGGAATATTACTAAAGTGTACCTTCTTCCGTTCAGAAAATGCTTTATGCTCGTAAGAAAGTACAAAATATTAAGATATTTACTAATTTTCATTTGCATTTCCCGATGTTTTCGTTTATAATTTACTTAGAATTTACCTCTAATTTACAGAAAGGATTCATAGTAAATTTACTATGCAGGATAAGTAAATGACAACCATAAAAGAGATTGCCGAACGGCTGAATCTTTCCTCCGCCACCGTTTCCAGGGCCCTGCGCAATGACGAGACCCTGTCCATATCCTCCGAGACAAAGTCCAAGATATTTATGACTGCGGAGCAGATGAATTATCAACCGAAAGAAAAAAAGAAACGAGCCACCAAGGCAAAACATCATATTACCGTGATCCACAAGCAGCAGACCTTCCGAAACCAGATCGACTCCTCCTACTATTTCCTGATCCGGGCAGGCATTGAGGATTCCTGCGCTCCCAGGAAATACTCCTGTACCTTCGTGACACTGGAATCCTTAAATGATTTCCAGGTTCCCACCGATGCCATTGTGATCGTGGGCAATTACAGTAAAGAACAGTACGATATGGTGCTGGCCCGGTTTAAGGACCTTCCAATAACGACGGTTGGAGTCATCTCCCACTATCCCGAGAGAATCGACCACGTTACCTTCCAGAATAAGGAGTCCGTCTCCATTGCCCTTCGCTATTTATTTCAAAAGGGCCATACGAAAATCGGCTATCTGGGAATTGAGGAGGCGCCGGGCACTGCCCCCTTCGGCTCCCGCCGGCAGTGCTTCATAGATTTTATGAAAGAAAAAGGAATTTTCCGTCCTGACTGGATTCGGGAAAGCACCCATGGCCGGGACCGGGTGGAACGGGGATACATGATGATGAAAGACTGGATCGGAGAACAGCAGGAGCTGCCCACCGCCCTGTTCTGCGCCAACGACCCGGTTGCCTTAGGGGTCGTAAAGGCGCTTCACGAGGCAGAGATTGCCATTCCGGATCAGATATCCGTCATAGGACATGACGGCGCATATCCCACCCAGTATTCCTACCCGCCTCTGACCACCGTGGACGTCCATCCCTATCAGCTGGGCATGGAGGCCATCGCGATCTTATCAGAGCGGCTTCTGCAGGCCCGGGAAAGCACCAAAAAAGTCATCCTGTATCCCAGGCTGATTGAGCGGGACAGCGTGAAAGCCTTAGTTCCTTGATTCAATTTCACCACTTTAGAAAAGCTGCGCTGCCGCACCTATGAATTTTTCATAGATGCGGCAGCACTATTTCCATCATTTTGTGGAATACATGAATTGAATTGTAGACTGTAAAAGATCCTTCCGACTCTTTTCCATTTCCACCGCCCTGTCGGGCAGCCATTCCGCCCGGCAGTATATCCCGCCGGGTTCCCCTTTGCGCGGCAGAAGCTACGACACCTTCAACCGGAATTTCTGAAGCTCCTTCTCGGAGCTGACCAGCTCGATCTGGGCGCCCAGTCCCCTGAGCTTTCCCTCAAAATTCTCGTAGCCCCGCTGGATGTAGTAAATATCGTCCACAATGGTGATGCCCTCCGCCGCCAGTCCGGCGATGACCAGGGCCGCTCCCGCCCTCAGGTCCGGGGCGCTGACTCTGGCTCCCATGTAGCGGTCCACGCCGGTGATGATGGCAATGCTGCTCTCCACCTTGATGGCCGCGCCCATGCGGGTCAGCTCATCCACGTATTTGAAGCGGTTCTCAAAAATGCTCTCCGTCACGGTGCTGACCCCCGTGGCAATGCCCAGAAGCACCGTCATCTGAGGCTGCATATCCGTGGGAAATCCGGGATAGGGCAGGGTGGTCACCTGGGTGTTGCGCAGGGGCTTTGAGGCTACCACGCGGACCGCGTCGTCAAACTCCTCCACCTCGCAGCCGATCTCCAAAAGCTTGGCGGTGGTGGCCTCCAGATGCTTGGGGATGACGTTCTTCACCATCACATCCCCCTTGGTGGCCGCCGCCGCGAACATAAAGGTGCCGGCCTCGATCTGGTCGGGGATGATGGAGTATTCCGTGCGGTGCAGCTTCTCCACGCCCACGATGCGGATCACGTCCGTCCCCGCGCCCCGGATGTTGGCACCCATGCTGTTTAGGAAATTGGCCACGTCCACCACATGGGGCTCCTTGGCCGCGTTCTCAATGATGGTCTTGCCCTCGGCCATGGAGGCCGCCATCATGATATTGATGGTGGCGCCCACGGAAACCTTATCCAGATAAATGTGGCTGCCCCGAAGATGTCTGGCGCTGGCCGCCACGGCCCCGCCGCGAATCTCCACGTCAGCCCCCAGGGCGCGGAAGCCCTTGATATGCAGATCCATGGGGCGGCTTCCGATGTTGCATCCTCCCGGCAGGATCACCTCCGCCCGCTTATATTTTCCAAGAAGGGCTCCCAGCAAGTAATAAGACGCGCGGATCTTCTTCATGGACTCATAGTCCACCGGAACGTCCTTGACGAAGGCTCCGCTGATCTTAACCGTGTGGGCGTCCGTCCGGTCTATCCTTGCTCCGATCTCCGCCATTGCCTCCAGCAAGGCGTTGATGTCTCTCACATTGGGAAGATTTTCTATCGTTACGGTCTCATCCGTCATGATCGACGCCGCGAGAATGGCCAGAGCCGCATTCTTGGCCCCGCCGATCTCCACTTCCCCAACCAGAGGATTGCCGCCCTTAATGACATATTGTTCCATATGGCACCTCAAACTCTTTTTCATATATCCAACGATCCGCGCCGGCAGGGCGCGTTCCGCCGTTCCAGCTAATGATTATAGTAACTCATGCGCGTACTTGTCAAGTCCAATTATAGGAAACGCTCCGCGAATCCTTGCTACAGGCCTATTATGGGAAACGCTCCGCGAATCCTTGCTGTAGACCTATTATTAGGAAACGCTCCGCGAATCCTGTAATACAAAATCATTATAACACATTTTTCCATTTTGTAAACCGGTAAACCCCCATCACAGGCCCGCTTTGCGAGTCCGTCATGGGCTGTCATACCTATAGTTTATGCCCTTTCGGACTTTTTGTGCCTGACCTCACAGGCTGCGAGGATGCACGCGATGGTCCCCTCCACGTCCCGGTTTCCCTCATCCACGGTGATGTCCGCGTATTTTTCATAGAGAGGCGCCCGTTCCAGGTACAGATCCCTGAGGGTTTGTCCCTCTTTTAAAACTACCCCTCTCCCCCGGATATTATGCAGGCGTTTTTCCAGAGTTTCATAGGAGAGCTTTAAATACACCACGGTTCCGATGGACCTAAGATGCGCCATGGCCTCCGCGCCGTAGACTACGCTGCCGCCGGTGGCGATCACGGCCTGCTCTGCCTCTATGGAGGCGTTGACCCGGTTCTCGATCTTCAGAAATCCCTCCCGGCCTTCCTTAGCGATAATGTCCTTTAACAGCCGGCCCTCCTCCTGCTGGATAATAAGGTCCGCGTCGATGAATTTATAACCCAGCACCTTGGCCAGGACCACGCCGGCAGTGCTCTTGCCCACTCCCGGCATACCGATCAAAATAATGTTGTCCATGATTCCTCCAGACGCCCGTTTCCCGGGCGCCTGCCTTATCATAGCATAAAACCTATTCAAATACCACACTTTTCTCTAAAATTTCCGTTTTTATAACCACATAGGGATAGCTCTCCGCCTCGGTGACAAGCTCTCCCTTGGCCGGTCCCAGCAGCGTGGTCTTGACATAGACCGCATTTTTGGTCTCATACAGCTCCTCCACCTTGATGCTGTAGCCGCCGGTTTCCTGAGCTCCATACCCCACCGCGATGTAACGGAATTTCCCGGAGTCAAAGGTCATCTTAAATTCCGCCGCCTTCTTTTCCTCTATGAGCGGCTTCAATTCTTCAGGGATCTGGCTGTCCTCCGCCACGGTAAACGTAAGGTCCCGCAGCTTCTCAGGGTCCGTCTTTTCAACGGTGCAGCCTGCAAGGAGCAGAAGTCCCCCCAGCAAAATTCCGGTCAAAAAATTTCTTTTTGCCAATGCTCTCACCTTTTCCTGTCCACCAGGCAGGGCAAAACGGCAGTCTGCCCTTCCTATGGATTCCGTTTCTATAGTTTATTCTCCTCCCCGCCGTCCTATGATAAAAATCCCGCCGTCACAATCTGATAAAAGTTTCCACTTTTTCATTGTAATTCCAGAGAAACCCCGCTATAATGAAAGGGAAGAATCAAACAAAGGAGCGGTGAAGTCCCGCTGTCGTGCCCGGCGGGATTTCCGATAAAAATTATGATACGGCTGATCATTATCGTTTTATTTCTTGTGATATTTATAATTTTTTCCATTCCCATGCTGTTCATCGAATGGGTCCTCTCCAAAATCAACCGGCGGGCCGCCGACCTCAGCAGCCTGCGGATCGTGCAGTGGGCCTTCAAGGTGATCATCTTTCTCAGCGGCGTGAAGCTTACGGTGATCGGAGAGGAGCATGTGCCAAAGGATGTGCCGGTGCTCTACGTGCCCAACCACCAGAGCTATTTTGACATCATCCTCACCTACGCCCGCTGTCCCCGCCTCACCGGCTATGTAGCCAAGGACGTCATGGCGAAGGTGCCCATTTTGAGCCACTGGATGAAACGGCTTTACTGCCTGTTCCTAAACCGCAGCGACATCAAGGAGGGTCTCAAGACCATCCTCAAGGGAATCGAACAGATCAAGGGCGGCGTTTCCATGTGCATTTTCCCGGAGGGCACCAGAAACAAGCACCCGGAGGAGATGATGCCCTTCAAGGAGGGGAGCCTGAAAATGGCCGAGAAAACCGGCTGTCCCATTATCCCGGTGGCCATCAGCAACTCCGCGGACATTTTCGAGAACCATTTTCCCAAAGTCAGAGCCTGCCATGTGATCCTCCAGTACGGAGAGCCCATACATATTTCGGAGCTTAACAAGGAGCAGAAGAAATTCCTGGGGGTCTACACCCGGGAGCAGATCCAGGAAATGCTCGACACCCATAAAGTCTTGCTTTAGATAACGGTTTCCCAATCCCGTCCGGCGTTTGCCGGGCGGATTTTTTGCGTCCTATAATTTTCACTTATGTTTATCATTCAAATTCTAACATTGACTTATACTACCGGTTATAGTAAAATCTCTTTTGCAAAAGATTGAAAATATTGCCTTTCGGCAGAATGGAGAAATGTCATGGAAAGAACAGTGGGAACCGTTGTACGGGGCGTGCGAGCGCCCATTATCCGCGAGGGGGACGATCTGGCGCAGATCGTAACCGACAGCATTGTAAATTGTATCAAGGCCGAGCAGATCACCATCGGCGAGAAGGACGTGGTGGCCGTCACCGAATCGATCCTGGCCAGAGCCCAGGGCAACTATGCCAGCGTGGACGACATTGCCGCCGACGTGAGGGCCAAATTCCCCTCCGGACGCATCGGCGTGATCTTCCCGATCTTAAGCCGGAACCGTTTTGCCATCTGCCTGCGGGGCATTGCCAAGGGCGCAAAGAAGATCACCCTCATGCTCTCCTACCCCTCGGACGAGGTGGGGAACCATCTCTTTGACGCGGATCTTCTGGATGAGAAGGGCGTGGATCCCTACGCGGACGTGCTCACCGAGGAGCGCTACCGGGAGCTGTTCGGATATTCCCTGCACCCTTTCACCGGGATCGACTACGTGGATTATTATAAGAAGCTGGTGACGGAATGCGGCTGTGAGTGCGAGATCATTTTTGCCAACAAGGCCGCGGCCATTCTCGATCACACAAAGGACGTGCTCTGCTGTGACATCCACACCCGGGCCCGGACCAAGCGCCTCTTAAAGAAGGCCGGCGCGGAAACCGTATTCGGGCTGGACGACATTCTCACCGCCCCGGTAAACGGCAGCGGCTACAACGATTTCTGCGGACTTCTGGGCTCCAACAAGGCCACCGAGGACACCGTGAAGCTGTTCCCCAACAACTGTCAGCCCTTCGTGGAGCGGGTCCAGGAGCTTTTAAAGGAGCGCACCGGCAAGCTGATGGAGGTTATGATCTACGGCGACGGCGCCTTTAAGGACCCCGCCGGGAAGATCTGGGAGCTGGCCGACCCGGTTGTCTCCCCCGGCTACACCAGGGGACTGGAGGGCACGCCCAACGAGCTGAAATTAAAATACCTGGCCGACAACGACTTTGCGGACCTCTCCGGCGAGGAGCTGAAGGCCGCCATCTCCGCCAAGATTCACGAGAAGGATGAGAACCTGAAGGGGCAGATGGCCTCCGAGGGCACCACGCCCCGGCAGCTTACGGACCTGATCGGCTCCCTCTGCGATCTGTGCTCCGGCAGCGGCGACAAGGGTACGCCCATCGTCTACATTCAGGGGTATTTTGACAACTATACAAAATAAGAATACGCCCCGGCCCCTCCATCCTGAGGGAAGCCGGGGGTTTTTGCGCTGCTGCTTCCGGGCCTCCGCCGCCTTTCGGATGCAGGCAATGACGTTCATTTTCGCGCTGCTTCCGGGCCATGATGCCCACCAGCCGATGGGGAACGTAAACGCCCCGTTTGTCCGCCGGCTCCGCTGTACGTTCCATGATCACCTGATCCTGCCGGGACCATGGTTGTGGTTCTTTATCTCGTGGTTATCCCATGCTTGCGCAGCAGGACGGCCACATCCGCGGCTTTCAATACCTTTCCCATAGCGGCAACCTTCTCATTGACAACGAGGGCAGGCATACTCATAGCGCCGTATTCCAATACCTTCCGCATATCGGTGATATACTCTACTTCCGCGCTAAGGCCCATATCTCTCACGGCCTGTTTCGCATTCTCATACTGCTCGCGGCAGGATTTACAGCCCGCGCCCAACACCTTAATACAGCAGCTCTCACCCGCCTCCTTTTCTTCTTTTTTCCCTCCAAAGTGAACGAATTCCATAATGATAACCTCCTGTTATACGATAAAATATTGTATAGCGTTGAAAAAGTAACCTACAACGATAATACCGACAGAGCATATTCCAACGAAAATGCCAAGCAGCTTCGGTTTCACTGCCTTGCGAAGCATGATCATTGAGGGAAGAGAAAGCGTCGTTACTCCCATCATAAAGGAAAGAACAACGCCGAGCAAAGCGCCCTTTGCCAGCAGAGCCTCCGCAATCGGGATCGTACCGAAAATATCCGCATACATGGGAATGCCGACTGCCGCAGCAAGAATTACGCCAAACGGATTGTTATCGCCAAGCACTTTGACAATAAATCCTTCCGGAATCCAGTTGTGAATGACCGCACCAATACCTACGCCGATCAAAATATAAGGCGCAACCCTTTTTGCGGTGGAAGCGACCTGCTCGCAAGCATATTTCATACGGTCTTTAAAATGCAGTTCTTCCTGCGGAATGTCCATGGCACGACTGTTTCGGATATATTCTTCCACTTGATTTTCAAGATGTAATTTTTCAATCAGAGTTCCGCCTGTAACAGCGATCACCAGTCCGAGAATAACGTACAAAGCAGCCACTTTCCAGCCGAAAATACTCATCAGCAGAACCAGGCTGCCAAGATCAACCATCGGCGAAGAGATCAAAAATGAGAATGTAACACCAAGGGGCAGGCCCGCGCTTGTAAATCCCATAAACAGCGGGATCGAGGAGCAGGAGCAGAACGGTGTTACCGTGCCCAGCAAGGCGGCAATGGCATTCGCCCATATCCCATGAAATCTGCCAAGTATCTTTTTTGTCCTTTCGGGCGGGAAATAACTTTGAATATATGAGATGATCAAAATTAAAATCCCCAGCAACGCCATGATCTTTATCGTATCGTAAAGGAAGAATTGAACGCTGGCACCAATCTTACCTGTGGTATCCAATCCGCAGGCGTTCAAAATAATTGTAATGAGCCGGCTAAGCCAGTTCATGCCAAGGATTTCATTTTGAAAAAAATCCCATGCTGTTTTTATTGTTTCCATAAAACCCCCTTTTCATATTGTCATATTGAAATATGTCTATTTAATGCTCTGAATTTTTGCCGTGCGGAAAAGCAATCCGTCAGCCTCCTCACTTTTCACGACACGGCCCATTCTTACCGTTAATATCCAGTGTTGTCAACTGCCTTAAGCATTCTTTTGCCTGCTCCACGCCTTTTTCTGAGATGGAATAGTGAATCCATTTTCCCTCCTTGCGCCCCACAACAATTTCAGCGTCGCAAAGAATTTTCATATGGTGGGAAAGGGTAGGCTGCGTAACATGGATCTCTTCCAGCAGCTTGCAGGCGCATTTTTCGCCGGAGCGCAGCAGCTTAATAATCCTAATGCGGTTTTCATCACAAAATGCTTTGAAGATTGCCGCAGTCCTTCTCTCATCCATCTCTTGAAATCCCCTCCCCCGGATCATCGTCTATGCGTTATTATATGCATCATATAGAAAATTGTCAATATATTTTTCAGGCTTTTCCCTTTCTGTTTTTGCCTAATGAAGTGAAAAGTTAACTTCCACTTCCAAGGGGTGCAAGTGGAAGTTAGTCTTTCCGTTTTTGCCTTTAAAAATGCTTCGCTGCGCATTGCGCTCCCTTTTCACAGCCGCCGCTTCAGTGCCTCCACGATCTTCGGGAAATCCATAAAATGGGAGGCCTTCACCAGCACCGTATCCCCCTTTCGGATCGCCGCAAGAAGCTCCGGCAGAAGCTCCTCCCTGGTGTCAAAGTGAAAGATCCCCATGGACTTTTCTTCCCGCTGTGGAACCGCCTGCCCAGGCTTCTCCTCTCCCGAAAGCAACGACTTTGACTTTCCTCCATCCTGAGCCAAAGTCTCCCTGGCTCCCCGCTCCATTTCTCTGGACAGCGTTCCCACGCAGAATAACAGGTCGATGCCGGCCCGGGCGGCGTAAGCCCCCACCTCGTAGTGGAGCCGCTTTTCCTCCGTCCCCAGCTCGCCCATATCGCCCAGCACGGCAATGGTGCGGCCCAGGGCATTTTTCAGGACATCCAGGGAGGCACGCATGGACATGGGATTGGCGTTGTAGCAGTCGTCAATGATGAGGACCCCTCCGGCCTCCACCAGGTTGGTGCGTCCGCTGATGGTTTTTGCATTGGAGATCCCCTGCGCGATCTCGGAAAGGGTCAACCCCAGGGACAGGCCCACCCCCGCAGCCGCCATGGCGTTGTAGAGGTTGTGGGCGCCGGGAATGGGAATTTCCACCGCAATATCGCCCTTGGGCGTATGAAGCCGGGCCCGGGTCCCCCGAAGGCCCAGATTTTCACATGCATCCATATAAATGGAAAGGCTCCCCGGGCAAGCGGCGCCGCCGGCTCCCCGGCCACAGTCTCCCTCGGAGGCCACGCCGCCGGCTCCCCGGCCACAGTCTCCCTCGGAAGCGGCGCCGCCGGCTCTCCGGCCACAGTCTCCCTCGGAGGCCGCGCCTCCCATTCCATAGAACAGCGGCGCTTTTCCGCAGGCGCTGGTGATGGTCCTAAGCTTGTCGTCGTCCCCGTTTAGGATGACGGGCGATCCCGGCTTCATATGCGCCAGGACCTCCGTCTTGGCCCGAAGCACCCCGTCCCGGTCTCCCAGATTCTCCAGGTGGCAGGTGCCGATGTTGGTGATCACCAGAATGTCCGGCCTGGCAATGGCGGCCAGCCGGTGCATCTCCCCGAAATCCGAGATCCCCATCTCCACCACGGCGGCCTCGTGCTCCCGGCGGATCTTAAGGATCGTCAGGGGCAGGCCGATCTCGTTGTTGAAATTGCCTTCCGTCTTCAGCACCCGATAGCGGGTGGAGAGCACCGCGGCGATCATCTCCTTGGTGCTGGTCTTGCCCACGCTTCCGGTGATGCCCACGATGGGAATGTCAAGCTGGCTCCGGTAGTAAGCCGCGATATCCCTAAGGGCCTGCTGGCAGGAATCCACCAGGATACAGGGCCCCGGACATGCCTTAAGGGGCCGCTCCGACAGGGTCGCCAGAGCGCCTTTTGCAAAGACGGAGGGGATAAAATCATGGCCGTCCACCCGCTGCCCCTTGATGGGGATAAACAGGAAATCCCGCTCCACCTGGCGGCTGTCGGTGACCGCCCCGGCAATCTCCCGTTCCTTCAGGGCTTCCTCCCCCAGGTACTGTCCGCCGCAGGCGGAGGCGATATGGGCCAACGTCAAATTCTTCATAGCGCTTCTCCTACTTCCACTTATCCAGCGAGATCTCCACGATCCTCTGGCACAGATCCTCAAAGGACATTCCCACGGCCTGGGCCTCCTGGGGCAACAGGCTGGTGGGCGTCATGCCCGGCAGAGTATTGGCCTCCAGACAGAAGATCCGGTTGTCCCGGCTTAACAGAAAGTCCATCCGGGAATAGGTGCAAAGGCCCAGCGCCCGGACCGCTTCCTCCGCGTACCGCTGCATTTCCCCGGAAATCTCCGGGGGCAGGTCTGCCGGGCAGGTCTCCACGGCACTTCCGGCCTTGTATTTATTTTTGTAATCGTAAAAGCCTTCCACCGGAGCGATCTCAATGACCGGAAGGGCTTTCCCCTCCAGGACGCCCACGGAAAATTCGCGGCCCTCGATGTAATCCTCCAGAATCACCTGGTCCTCATAGCAAAAGGCCGTATCCAGAGCCCTTTCATACTCCTCCGGGGAGCGGACGATGGACACGCCCACACTGGAGCCCCCGCAGCAGGGCTTTACCACCACCGGCAGGGTCAGCCCGGTATCCGCAAAGGCCTTCCGGGCGCTTTTTTGCATGGAAATGCCCCTGGGGGTGGGAATGCGGCTGGCCAGAAACAGCTCCTTGGTCAGCTCCTTATCCATGGCTATGGCGCTGCTTCGATAATCCGTTCCGGTGTATTTGATCCCGAATAAGTCGAAAGCCGCCTGGATTCGGCCATCCTCCCCGTTGGCTCCGTGAAGGGCGATGAACACGATGTCCGCCATCCGGCAGAGGTCAAGGATGTTGGGCCCGAAGAAGCAGCCGGACTGGTCCTTCCGGCTCTTTTTTACCGCCTCCAGATCCGGGGCCGTCGTGGGGATCCCCGCGACCTCGATGCTGGCCTCCAGGGATCTGTCAAAAATGTCCGCCAGGTCCATGGATCCCTCTCCCATTCCCATGAACACATCCGCCAGAATGACCTTATGCCCCTTTCTGCGCAGGGCCTTCGCCACCATGTCCCCGGTGACAAAGGATACGTCCCGCTCCGTGCTTAAACCCCCGGCTAAAACCACGATATTCATATTACAATTCCCCCTCATAGAACAGCACGCCCAGGGTATTGGGTCCGCAGTGGCTGGAAATGACGCTGCCCGCCACGGTGACGCAGATTTCCTTAAAATGGTGAAGGCCCGTCAGGTAGTCGTGCACCTGCTTCACGATCTCGTCGCTGCAGCCGGAATGGGTGATAAATACCCGGGTATCGTCGGCATTTTTCAGGTCCTCCTCCATATCCGTCACGTATTTCCTGATGACGGCGCTGACGTTGCCCCGGTATTTCTTGGACAC
>CALWDR010000028.1 GCA_944376745.1 uncultured Lachnospiraceae bacterium | reverse complement strand
TAATCCCCTGCATTGCCTGCCGTGTTGGGCTGCAGGCGGACATAGCCCTTGAAGCCTGCCGGCAGGTTCAGCTGCTTATTTCCATCTGTTGTTATCGTTCCTTCTTCCCATTTCGCCCCGTCAACCGCCAGATATTTATAGGTCTGCCCGGCGGGAGCCGGATATTTGCTCCAGCTGTCTGCGCAAATGGAGTTGATCCGAAGAGAGGAGCAGCTTTTTGGAAGCTCGATATAGAACATGATGTCCTGGGTTCCCATATTGAAGTTCTGCCAGCCCAGATCCACGGTAAATACAGGCGCGGTATGGTTTTCATAGCCTTCCGCGATGGCGCTGTCGATGACGCCGGATCTGCGGCTGCTGATGCCGGTGACCGCCTCGCCAACCTTCACCGTTGCCTGCGTCTCCGTACCCCACCAGTTATAATCGCCCGTAAGCTTCACCATGGCAGCGTCCGCTCCAACCTCTCCCTTCTCCTCGCTGACGGTGGTGGCGGACATTGGCGTCTCGCCCTCCTGATAGGTGCTGAGCTTCACAGGCTCTGCGCCGTCTACGGAGACAGTTAAGCTGTCCGTCTTGGATACGAACCACACGCCGCCGAATTTTACCGCACCCTTGTCGCCGCCGAAGGAAGCCACATTGAAAGTAAAGTCCTGCATTTGAACGGTAGACGCCGCGTAACTCCCTGCATTGCCTGCCGTGTTGGGCTGCAGGCGGACATAGCCCTTGAAGCCTTCCGGCAGGTTCAGCTGCTTATTTCCCTCTGTCGTTATCGTTCCTTCTTCCCATTTTTCCCCGTCAACCGCCAGATATTTATAGGTCTGTCCGGCGGGAGCCGGATATTTGCTCCAGCTGTCCGCGCAGATGGAGTTGATCCGAAGAGAGGAGCAGCTTTCCGGGAGCTCGATATAGAACATGATGTCCTGGGTTCCCATATCGAAGCTCTGCCAGCCCAGATCCACGGTAAATATAGGCGCGGTATGGTTTTCATAGCCTTCCGCGATGGCGCTGTCGATGACGCCGGATCTGCGGCTGCTGATGCCGGTGACCGCCTCGCCAACCTTCACCGTTGCCTGCGTCTCCGTACCCCACCACTTATCATCGTCCGTAAGCTTCACCATGGCAGCGTCCGCTCCAACCTCTCCCTTCTCCTCTCTGACGGTGGTGGCGGACATTGGTTCCGGTTCCGGCTCCGGTTCTGGTTCCGGCTCCGGCTCTTCCGCTTTTCCTTCCACACTGATGGATGTTGCCGTCATTGCGTCGCTCTCGCTGGCTGATACTGTTTTTACCGAAACAGATATCAGGCACATAACGATACAAAGCATCAGCGCTGTCAGCCGCTTCTGGTTCCAAATACTGCGTTTGCTGATTTTCATATAACCCTTCCTTTCTTACTATAGATAACGAACGATCCAATCGTCTAATGCAATTTTAGCACAACCTATATTTCGTAACTATATGAAATCCTATCCCAAAATGGTACTATAATACTCTATCCCCTTCCTATTTTATTTTTGCCGGTTTCTTTTTCCCTTTTTCATCCTCTGTCCAAATTTTCCAACAGCATTGACCGCATTTTCCGGCATATTGGTTTTTTTACCTTCTCAATCTTAGCCATTATGTCAATATTTATGGTAATTATCTTGTCAGTTTCCCCAAAAAATATTGTACTTTTCTTAAGAGTCATGCTATGATACGATTGTGGCATTCTTTTGCTTTGTCTCATCTGGTGTATGGAATGATACGATATTATTTTCAGGAGGAATACATATGACCAAGAAGAATTATAAAGAGCACGCGCAGCACACCTCACTTTTAGCGCCTTATAAGTACTATCCTTCCGGAGTTCCGGTGTTGTCTCCCTTTTTTTCGCCCCACTGGCACTCGGAATTTGAGATCAACTTCATTCTGAGCGGAAGCGCTGCTTTTACCTGTGACGGTGAAAGCTTTACTGCCCATGAAGGGGATATTTTTATCTTTTTGCCAGGCCAGATTCACAGCATTGACCCCATTGAAAACGAGAAGTCCTTTTACGACACTCTGCTTTTTAAGGCTGAGACTCTGGGACCCGCCGAGGAACGGGGATATCTGCAGATCATGAATCCTCTGCTGGATGGTCTTTTCAAGGTCAAAAGTCCTATCTCCAGGGAAGACCCTAACTATGAGGCATTAAGAAACGCAATAGAAGCGGTGTTCGTCTCCGCGAAGGCAAACACCGCTCCCATGGATTTTCTATTGAAAAGCGACCTGTTAAGATTTTTCTATCTCCTATACGCCAACAACTACATTTATAGCCAGCAGATACCCCTCCCACGGTATTCCGATATCATTCGGCCTGCTCTTTTGTATATCAAGGAGCATTATGCCGAAGAAATTTCCGTGGATGTGCTGGCTTCTCTGATCCCCTTAAGCAAAAGCTATTTCATGTCCTGCTTCAAGAAAGCTACCGGAGTCAGCGCCATCGCCTACACCACACTGGTGCGGATCCAGCAGGTCAGCCAGATGCTTTTGAAGACGGACAAGTCTGTCACCCAGATCGCCTCAGAGTGCGGCTTTCACAACCTGGCCAATTTCAATCGTCAGTTTAAGAAGAACACCGGTTACACGCCTGTTGATTATAGAAATAAATTCACCCAGAGCCATTAAGGCTCCGGGTGTTTTATTATCCGTGTCAGATACGCAATGCTTCCAACCGTCAAAGTTCAAAAGCATATAAGATGTTAAATCCGTTAAACCGGTCAAAGTCGTTGGCGAAATATGCGCCCTCATCGTTGGAGTTGTGCAGATAATACGCGATCTTATAGCTTCCGCCTTCTTTGGGAAGCGCAAGCTCGGCGCTGACGGTGTGGGTCGTAAGCCCCTCTAAGTTATTCCAGGCTGACGGATCCCCTGCGGTCACTCTTGAGACAATGTTATAATCCTCGTCCAGAACCACAAACTCTCCGGTCATATTGAAGGCTGCGGAAAAGCCGTAATTTACCAGGTCCATGGAAAGCGCCACTGTCTCTCCCCTGGAGATCCTGCCATCGATGGTCAGTTCCTTTGCCTCTATGCGATAGCCCAAATGGTCCCGGACATACTCGAAGGCGCTGCGTTCCACCGCTTCTCCCCTGGAATTTACAAAATAGGACGGAGAGACGTAAGCTCCCCAGCTTTCCAGTTCTGCCGCGGTTACCGGGACATGGATCCATTTTGACATGTCACCCTCACGGTCGGTAGCAAACCACATAGCTCCATCCCCTCTTCCTGCCACCTCAGGAGTTCCTTCAAAGGAATTGTGATATACGCTGAAGCTGTTCTGGTGGAAGCGGACAAACATCTTGATCGCTTCCTCCGCGGTGACGTCAACATAGTTCCACTGGCATCCCCAGAAGAATTCCCCGCCCATGGGTGCTGTAAGGGAATTTTCCTGCGCCTTATGGCAGTGGGAATTTCCCATTTCCTCATAGGGCCATGCGCCGGCCTGGTTGCGAAAACCGAAAAAGGCGTCATTGTTAAGCCCCAGACGCATATGATCCGGATCCTCTTTGTCGATCAGTTCCCCAATGCCCGGATAGCGCACCTGCACATAAATATCATCGGGAACCATATCCAGGATCCCCCTTAAAATCACAGCGCCGTCAAAATATTCATTGGAGATCTGCCCTGGATCGTCCCAGGTATGTCCGGGATAGGAATGCCATTCTCCCCAGGCTCCCATAAATCCAGCCTCAACCGTGTGGATCAAATCCTTATACTTCTCCAAAACCGGAGCCAGCTGCTCCATATGCGCAAGCATGATCTCCTGGGAAGCCTGCTCGTTCTTTGCTTCCATTGAGCCTTGATAAGCAAACCGGATCACGCCTTTCATCTTTTCCTGCTTTAAGGCCTGAAAGATAGCATCCAGGTTCTGGAATACGATATCCGGAAGTGTTTCCGTATCGCGATATTCCGTCAGATAACAGTACACCTGGGTCAGCTTAGGCTTTGCCCAAATCCCCTCCTTTACCTTTTCCGCTGCCGCCTGAAACTTGTCGTTCCATTGCGTAATGTTATACTTGTTGTTTTCCGTGCTGTGAAGGGACAGGTCCGTATAGCTCTCCAATCGAAATCCGCGATCAGGATTGGTAAAAAGTGCCGCCTCAAATTCTGCTGTGGATGGATGAAACATAATTTTCATAGGCTCCTTATCTTGGGAAGTACAGCCTGACAGCTGAAGTATCATGCCGAAAGCCAGTACGAATGCCGCAGCTCGCTTAAAAACCGTTTTCTTCATGAAAATCTTCCTCCAATATATGATAGTGATCATAGTTTACCATCAACACAGACACCCGGCTATTATTTTACCTATTCTATCATGATACTATCGTATCATCTTGTCTACTCCAGGATATTGGATGTGATAAAATCGACGCCCATGTCAACCAGCGCCTCCGCCTGCTCCTTGTTGTCGCAGGTCCAGCAGTTGATCTTCACCCCTGCTTTATGAAGGCTGTCCACCAGCTCCCGGTTCACGCGCTCATGGTAAATGTCCAGATCCAGACGGTACTCTGAAAGCATCGCCCGGATCTCCTCCGCGACCTCTCCGGCCAGAAGGAGCTGGATGGGTTGTTCGGGCAGCTTTTCCCGCAGGAAAATGCAGTTTTCCGGCACGAAGGAGATAAAGATCACCTGATCCAGGTAATTTTCCTCCCGGATGATCTCCACGATCTTCAAAAGATCCTCCCCCTCAAACCGGTTCTTTAATTCCAGGACCCCAACCTTCTCATATTTTTTACAGATTTTAATGTAATCCGTGAGCAAAGGGATCCGGATATCCTGCCGCACCCTGCTCCCATCCAGGTCGGGCAGGACCAAGCCGCTTACCATATCGTAGGGATTTTCCTCCACGTTGATGTCCACGGCCTCCCCCGACACCCGGCGGGTGGTCTCGTCGTGGATGATGACATACTGCCCGTCCGCGGTTTTATGTACGTCCGTCTCAATGCCGAAGTAACTGCGGTTTCCCGCCGCCACGAAAGCGGGATTGGTGTTCTCCCGCTCGATCCCGCTTAACCCCCGGTGGGCGATCATGCGGGTCTGCCTGCTGTCAATTTTGATGGTGTTCATGAGAATTCTTCCTCCTTATAAAATATATATTTGCGGAATCTTCCGCCCTTACGCCTTCTTGTGACCGTTCCCTGCGATATTCCCGCAGCGCTTCATCGCGCGCGCCGCAAGCTGTTTCCGCAGCGCTTCCTTACGCGCGCCGCAAGCTGTTTCCGCAGCGCTTCATCGCGCGCGCCGCAAGTAAATATCCGGCTGCCGGATATAAAATGTAAAAAAAGCTCTTTGTATACCCCGCCGCCAGGGCAAAATGGTAAGACAGCTCCGACGCCGTCGCGAAACGGTCATAAATGTTCGTGATGACTCCGACGATCGATAAAAGGAGCACCGGAACCGCCATATACACATACGCGCCCCATTTCAACCGCCTGTCCGCCGCAAATATCCCGCCCGTCAGCATGCAGAGGGCCGGAACCGAGATCGCAGACAGCTCCGCCATCTCGCCGTCCATGTGCTTTCCCCCTGTTTTACTTTTTTATGATCCATGTGATTCCATAATAGGCAAGGCCATAAGACGCGAGTGACGAGTTTTCTATAACTTTGGAATCCGCTGTTCTATCGCTTTCTGTCAA
>CALWDR010000027.1 GCA_944376745.1 uncultured Lachnospiraceae bacterium | reverse complement strand
GTATATGGAGCAATGCTCTGGCGGAAAGTCATTTTTCCTGCCAGGATATCTGTGTCCGGATTATCACTCTTTAAATACTGAATGCTCGCGCCGGCCCATTTATCTGGAGCATAAGCCGCACAGCGGATATTTTCCGAGGCAACCACGCTTTCAATCAGGACCTGATTCATCGGGTCATCTACTTTGTCAAAATATGCCTGGATGAATGTATTGCCATGCCAGTTAAACATCCGGCGGACCGGCAGCCAGATATCCTTTGGATCTGCGCTGGATGGGTATGCTCCTGTGTAATTTCCCCAGAGTTTCCATCCATTCATGTTTATGGCCGTCGCCACGCCGTAGCTGTTTACCACGTTCGCCTGATCCTGGTCAAGATTGACCTCTGTTCCGTCTACCAGGCATGTCCCTGTGACGCCCAGTAACTTATTTGACGGGGACACGCTTGGGACATCATCGTTTTCAGCATCTGTATATGCAATCCGCGCGGCATTCACTGCTGACCCGGCAAGAATATAGTCACCCACCTTATAACAAAGCCATGTCGGATAGCAAAATTCCGAAGTGAATCCGCTGCCCTCTTTTACTTCTTTGCAATCGGTATATTTAGTAGCCGTGGCAGTGTCCAGATCGATGACGGCCATGGCCTTAAAAACGCCATTGATATTTGCCGCTTTTGCCGCCAGCGCAATTCCAACTTCTGGCTCCTGGGACCATCCAGGGGCAAGAAGAAGTCCCGGAACCACGCCAAGTTTTGGATAAACCTGACGGATTAATTCCATTCCGGTTTCTTTTCCATTCGCCACGTTGTAGCTTCCAATAATATCGGTCTTGGTTATCACACTAGGGTCCACAACTTTTCCAGAAACAGACAGGGTCTGAGCATTCTGTCCCCTTCCGCCACTAATCAGATTGATTAAAAGCGTCCCATCTGTATCAAATTCCGTGGTATAATCCGTTCCTGCCGTAAGAGCCTGGTCACCGTTTTCGAGGACCAGCATGGAAGGAATCACTCCTTTTTCCGGAATCTTTGCCTGCAGTTTTTCTACTGTCACGCTTTCCGTCGTCATCTCTTTGTTGTGTTTTGACGGGTCAAGCACGTTGATATATACAACCGGAGAAACCTAGAAGAGGTTATTTGTGACATACATCGTCTGGCAGAGCGTGTAATTTTCAAAATCATCTACATATCCCAATGCTGCCATGGCTTCTGCAGCCGAATTTGCAAGTATTGGGACGTTCACTGCCGCTGCTGGGTTCGCCACCATGTGAACCGGCGCGGTACCGATTACTACCTGAATCGATGCGTTTCCGGTAATGGGTGCGGTAAGCGCCGTCCCCTGCTCTTCAATATAAACTCCATGCTTCATTGACTATCTTCCTCCATTCTTGAAATCCAACGCCCTCATAAATGCGCTGTAAATATATCCTCTGTGCTCACGCAGCATCCGACAAGACGCCGGATACTCCAGAACCGGAACGAAGAGGTTTCTAAGCTCCGGGGCTTTCTGGAACAGCTCCTTCGCACTTTCCGGTATCTCGGTGTAAACTCTGTTCTGTATACCGATTCCATTTACAGTGGGGCCAACATACATGACAGGTTCTTTTTCCGCACTCTTTCGGGCTGACGTTCGTGACTTTGCTGTCTCAGTTGCATTCGTCTCCTTTTTTTCTTTATTCATACTCTGGTACCCTCCTTCCTATCTTTGGTGTTCTGAATTTAATCTCTACGCCTCCAAAATAAAATGGGTAGGTGTCTTCATCCTGGACTGCCCACTCCATGTCCTGCTCTGCCCGGAACTTATTATTTAATAGCGGCTCTGCCGCGAACCGGTCCGTAATCCTCTGGATCATGACCATGATATGCTCATGGCCGGGGACGTCTTTGTCATTCTCACAAACACCAAGAATAATATCCGCAGTGACCAGCCACGGGCTATCATCATTCTCGGTCTTTCCCTCTGAGAGTCGGACAAGGAAATATGGAAAAAACTGAGATTCATCCTCATCATCAGCGGTTACCAGCGGGAGGCGATATTTGTATCCCTTCACTCCCACCACGCTCTCTCCGCCAGTGTTCTTTGTCACTACATCCTTCAGGATGCCTTCAATCTCTGCGATGAGATCGTCATAAAGCATTAATGGTGTCATTCCTTATTTCACCCACCTTCGTATTTGTCGGTCAATATTCTTTTTCAATGTCTTCTCAATTTCAGGTTTTACCGCCTTTCTTACATTCCTTTTTCCTTCGTAAACTACCTCAATCATCTTTGCTGAAGATGGGCCTTGCAGTTCTTTGATCGGATATCTGTTTTTCCCTTTTCTTTGAAAAATGCCAGAATGGACTACGCCTGGGTGTCCTGTTGTAACACCTGCCGCAAACGCTTTATTTCCTTGACCGTTTACCAATGCTTTCAGTCCACTCGATTTAAGAACCTGTCCTTTCGCCCCGCTGTAGGGAGCCGTCGCTTTGAATTTCGACAACCCTATTGTCTTCCCCTGGGCGGTTATTATTGCCTGCAAAGAACTATATGTCGCACGCTTAATCGTCATATTTTTCTTGGATGCACCAGATTTCACAACGTATCTTGTGCGCGCTTCGTTTGTCAGCATCACTCGGCCTGTTCTGGCTGTGTCATTGAGCGCCGCAGATATGACTGCGGGCGCTTTCTTTTCCATTTTTCCAAGTCTTTTCTGTACCTGTCGCAAACTGTGACGATCCACAGATACTCTAATCATGCCCTGTTCGCCTCCAAAGTAATGGAATAAATCCCATCCTCATCAACTGCATCCGCTACCCTGAACATTCGGTTATCCATCGTCAACAGACTCCCCTGCTTTGGCATCGGCCCAAAATCTGAAGCCGCAACATATATCAATCTCTGATTCGTAAATATCCCTTCTATGTTTTTGGCCGAACGCTTTTCCCTCTCAATCTGCTCATTGGAATCTACCTGCACTGGCATTGATTTCCCGTTAATAGTATGTATTTCTGAAAATTCCTCTATATTCAGGAATACATTATGTACATCTTCCCGCACAATATTTTTGAATCCCATTATGCTTTCTTCTTTCTGCTCCTGCTTCTTACAGGTGTTTTCGGCACTTTTCCAACCAAGTTTTCATCGGTCTCCCCGTTGTAAGATTCCCCGGCCAATCCAGCCTCCGCAGCCGCAGGCCTGGCTTTGGCTGTTTTCTCAGCATCCGGGTCAATCCATGCGGCAGTTCCTGCATCTATCCACGCCTGAACCATCCCCGCATCATCCGCCGGGATTTCCTGCCCCGGCCAGTACTGCTTCGAGCGATACAGAATGGGATGTGTCGCTATCAGTTTCATTACCACCACTCCTAACCGATTTTTACGAGAATTTTCGTATCACTTTCCGCGGCATCAGCAGCTGCAAACCCCGCCGGAGTATGGGATGTGGGTTCTTCCTCCCCATCATTTGCCGCTTCTGTGATGCCTGTCTTATCAAAATAGACAGCCGTTCCCATCGATATGGCGTTTTCGCTGGTCTTGTCAAATTCAAAAACACCGCACACATGCAAATCGCCGACGGCTCCTGGTGCGATGTCAGTTCCAGCGATACCGATTCTTCCAGGAAGTTCCACCACGGTATTTGCTTCAATGGCCGCCACTCCACTATTTTTATAATCGAGGGATTCTCCTCTCTGCCAGTATGATGCCTTACTCATTTCAAAAGCCTCCTTTCCCTTACGCTAAGTTGATCGGGTTCTTTACTTCTACGCCTGGATTCTTGACAGCTCCACGGTAGTCCATCACGCTGATTCCCCAATCGAGATAGATGTCCCATACAAATCCAAGGGTTCCCGGCGTCTCCATACGACGGATATTCGGGATTTCCTGTCCATTCAGATAATCCACTTCAACGAAGTCTGTATCATCCTTGTCTCCCAGCAGCCACCACGGCATTACGTTTCCGAACCCGCCACAGAGTGCGTTGATGGTCGGGTCTTCTACGACCTGTATGCTGTCCTTATAACGGTACAGCGGATTGACTGCTTGGGTGTTGCCCTCGGTATTGATAGTCGGGGAGAAGAATAAAGTGTACATGTCGAACATGTATCCGCTTGGCACGATGATAATCGCCGGACGGATGATAATCGCCTCCCCGAACTGGTCTTTCTGGTTCTGCAGCGCCAGGATCATGCCCTGGACGGCTTCCTTTGTAATTCCGGTTCCTTTTGCCAGCAGGTTCATATGTGCACTGCTAAACAGGGCGGTTCCGTCATAAATAGCCGGATTACTTACCAGAATCTGGTAGCACTGCTTGTTGATGGTCTTTCTTGCGCTGGCTGCGTACTTGGCCGGAATCCTTGTTACCAGATCAATGTCATCGTTGATGAATGCCTGACGGGTCAGGGTGAACTGGCGGCCATAGGTCTTCAGCTTTCTGGTCGGCAGTTTTTCATCTCCGAAGACATCATGCTTCAGCTCCCCGCCTTCCGGCACTTCCAGGAATTCCCCTACCGGACCGGCGATGTAGTTATTGTCATGGGTTTTGAAATCTTTCAGGCTTCCTTTCTTCGCCCACTGGTCAAAGGTGACGGCTACGGTCTTGTGACCTTCCACATATGCCTTGTTGATGGCGTTGTCGAGGATGGCCGGGAACGCCGCTGTCGGGTTGTAGAATTGTCTCTGGAGCATGCCATACAACTCATCAGAGGTTCTTCTGTTCAGCCCAGTCTGTCCTTCCGAAGTCAGGCACTCGATTGCCAGATCCCGGAGCGTCATGCCCATCATCTGGCGTGCTCCCTCTGCCGGATGGTCGAGTGCCATGCCGCTTCTCATCACGAGTGCGTCTGCTGCTGCGGCCCGGAACTTATCCTCGGCGCTCTCAGTTACCTGGGCATTGCCACGGGCCGGAACCGGCGCTCCATGCTGACGGATATGCTCCAGCGCCGCTGCCCTTACCGCATCCACGGTACTTCCATCCTGGATATATGTGTCTGCCTCCAGCCCGAAGTCTCTGCAGATGCCCGTGATCTCACGAATCCGCTGCCTTTCCTTTGAAACTGCCCGCTGAGTATCCGCTGCCGGATCTACCTGGGGCTGTGTCTGCTGTACGGAGGACGGTGCATTTGCTGGATTTGCGCTGCGCTGTCCCTGCTGCTCATCCGCTTCAATCTCTCCGTTCAGCCTTTCGATTTCCCTCTGTAGGCTGTCAAATTCTGCCTGTTCATCTACGGTCAGGTCCCTGCCCGCAATCTTTGCGGCATTGACAAGTTCCTGCTGCCGGAGCATCTTCTGCTGTCTCTGCTGCTTTTTGTTCATCTCTGGTTACCTCCTTGAATGATATTTTGGTTTATTTGAAGCTGTCTTTCATACCAGTCGAGAGTGCGGCTCTGCGCCCCCTGCTCGGTTGCCTCTTCCAGTTTCCTTCCGACACCGACCGTGGGATCCGCAGGCACACTCACGATAGATATTTCGTAAGGCGTCCACTTCCTTGCGATGTCTG
>CALWDR010000026.1 GCA_944376745.1 uncultured Lachnospiraceae bacterium | reverse complement strand
TCTTCACGCAGGGCAGATGCTGCGGATGAATGGTGCCAACATAGACGGCGTCCACCGCGGGGTCCGCCGCCAGTTCCTCATAAGTATCATAATATTTTTCCGCTCGGATGCCGGATTTTCCTCTTTGTGACCGGGAGGCCAGGCCGTAGACTTCCATCCCTTCTGCCGCCTCGATCCCCGCGGCAAACTGTGCTGAAATATTTCCGCCTCCCATGATGCCCCAGCGAAACATATTGCTTTCCTCCTTCTGTTTTTTCCCATTATTATACAGGAAAATATGAGTTTTCACACCCCTTATTTTTGATTGTTCTCTGTTTTTTCTTGACTTTTTGCGGATTCTGGGGTAGAATCTAGGAGTCGTCAGGTAACGGCCTTTGCGGCTATGGCGGAATTGGCAGACGCGCCAGATTTAGGTTCTGGTGGGAGACCGTGCAGGTTCAAGTCCTGTTAGCCGCAGTTTTCATCAAAAACATTTACGAAGAAATCTATGGAAAGCCTTAATTTTTCGGCATTCCCGAGATTTCTTTTTTATATTTTATAAAACAATTTGCCCCTTTTTTTGCCCCATGATTTTCTCTTATTTTATTATTTTCCAGACCTTAAACAAGATTTAAAAAACACATAATTATTTTTATTTCCCATTGACATACGTAACATTACGTACTATGATAAGATTAAGATAAGGAAAGGAGATACAAAAGATGCCAATGACCCCGAAGGAGATGATTCAGCTCCTAAAGAAAAATGGTTTCGAAGAAGTCAGCCAGAATGGCTCACATATCAAACTAAAAAATCCAGAAACCGAAAGAACCGTAATCGTTCCTTATCACTCCAAAGACCTAAAAAAGGGACTGGAGCAAGCAATATTAAAACAGGCGGGGATAAAATAGCCCAGCTGGTTATCTCGGAGGTAATAATATGGAAAAATTGTTTTATCCAGCTATTTTTCATAAAGTAGAAGAAGGTGGTTTCTGGATTTCCTTTCCAGATATTCCAGAATGTTTTTCTGAAGGTGATAATATGTCCCAGGCCTATGAAATGGCCGTTGAAGCGTTGGGACTTTCCCTCACAACCCGCGAGGATGAAAAAGCGGCTTTACCAGAAGCTTCAGACCCGACAACCATTTCCGTTGACAAAGATTCTTTTCTGGTAGTCATCGAATTCGATATGCTAGCCTACAAAAAGCGTACAAATTCTCGTGCAGTTAAAAAGACTTTAAGCATTCCGGAATGGTTGAACGAGGAAGCTACCGCCATCGGGGTAAATTTTTCTCAAGTGTTACAGGAAGCACTTATACAAAAAATTCAAGCTCACCATGCAGCGATTGGACAGTCATTGTAAAGCCTGATAGGGGCAACGCGGAAAGAATGGCAGTATCCACCCCGAAGCCGACTACAGCGTTCTAAAGGCCCCAGACGGCAATCCTTTCTGTGTAATGCAGCGTTAATAAAAAGCCAAACGGAGAAACCAAAATGAAAAAGAAATCATCAAAACTATCTGATTTTAAAACATTTCATTGGCGCTTATGGATTGCCCTCTGCGCCTTGGCTTTGATCCCTGCCCTCTACCAAACGATCAAAACTTATTTGATTTCATCAAACAATCAAGCCGAGGTGTTTCATATCATTGGTCAAATGGAATGGTTTGACCTGATAAATGAAACCCTGCAAGCCTTTTTTATTCTTCCGCTTTATTCTATTTTGAATAAGATATTTCAGGATCGCAAAGAATCCTTTGCGCATATTACATTTAAAACAGGCCTCGTTTCTTTTGTCGCTTATACGCTTTTTTCCGCAGGCGTTTTGGTTTACGGCAGTTTACTTATAAAAGCTATAAACCCCAGCAAAACAAATATTACCGCAACAAGTATATATCTTCGGCTTGAGACAATCGCCTTTATGATCGGTATCATTGTCAGCTTCGTAAATGTCGTTTTTGTTGTCGTTGGCAAGGATAAAAATGTTTATATCTTCTTAGCTGTCAGAACGATTTTATCCATAATCACAGACTTCCTGTTGATACCGCGTTGCGGTGTTTACGGCGTGGCAATATCCAATGTCATCGTAAATTCGATACTTGCCGCAGCCAGCTTTTTTATCCTCTACACTCAGAAGTACATCAGATTTTGCTGGTTTCATAAAGCCGATGGCACCATTTTCAAAAATTGGTTCAAAGTTGGGGCTTTTTCCGGGCTGCAGCAGTTTATAGACAACTTTATCTACACGATCATGGTCTGCAAGATGGTAAATCTGGTTGCAGATCAGGGCAACTACTGGAATGCCAACAATTTTATCTGGGGAGTGCTGCTTATACCGATCACGGCACTTGCCGAGGTCATAAGAAGCGATTGCAAATGCGGATACAACAACCTGAAAAAATCAAACTACTATTTCATTTCCGGTGCAGTCATTGTCTTATGGGTCATATCCGTCCCCGCGTGGCTCCCGTTTTTTCAGTATGCCGAAAATCTGTCCAACGCAGACGAGATTTTTGCAATAACGCTCAAGCTTGCTCCTTTTTATATCGCCTATATGGGGAGTTCTATCATAGACAACATCTTCATCGGGCTTGGCAAAACCGCTTATAACGCAGTGAATTCTCTTATCATCAACTTTGTATATTACGGCGTTTTTTATGTGCTGTACCTGACAAGAACAATCAATTTTACTATGGATGTAATAATTTTAATGTTTGGTTTTGGCATGGTCGCTCACTTCATAATTTCTCTGATACAGGAAAAAATATTCCTGCGTCCGCTCCGGACCAGATAAAAATTCACGGGCCCATGGTAAACATATCCGCCGCCTCTCTTCCGTATCCAATGGCTGTCACTCTCCCTTCCTGCGCACCTCCAGATAATAATGCTCCTTTGCCGGATCCAGGATCACAGAGCTCACCCCCGCCTCCAGGTCAAATCCAAAATTCTGCCGCACCAGTTCAATGCCGTCCTCCTGCTCCAGGGAGGCCCTTGTCTCTGTGATTGCAAGGCGCGAGCCCGCCGCTGTCAGCATGTCGTACCCCCGGACGCCCACATCCTCCGACTGCCCGCAGGAATAGTCGAAGCTGGGCCATTTACACATCACCGCCTGCACCACCGCGCTGCCGCCCGCCGGTATGGTCATGGCAAATTCCTCGTAAAATACCCGTTTCCAACTGAAAGCCCGGGAAAATAAAGTCTCCAGTTCTCCCATGGAAATGTCCTCCGGGCGCAGCTTCAGGAAATCCCCGTACCGGCTCATATCCCTTTTTACCACTTCCTCCGCGAGACCTGCCACCGCCTCAGCCGAAGCCCCATCCGGCTTCTCCCCGAAGGCCTCCCAATTGGGAAGTACATATCCCGGCAGTACCTCCGAGATCACCTCTCCCAGAGTGGATTCCCGGCGGGTAACGGTGCAGGAGACCGTTTCCAGCTCCTCCCCCTCCTCACAGCCGCCGTCCTCATAGCCCGTCAGCGTATAATTCTCCAGATCCTCCCCCATCACGATCAGCAGCTTCCTCTCATCCGCCCCATAGGAACCGGGAACAAAATAGCTGTAGCGGCACATTCCCTCCTCCTCCCGCCACTCATAGCCATGAAATCCATAGGTAAATACCTGCCGCTCCCCCTGCCCCTTCCAAAAGCTCACCGCCTGGCTGGCCGCCGGATATTCCCCCAGCGGCGCCTGAAAATCCGAAAACTCATACACCGCCACCGGCTGATCCAGTCCCGCTGCTTCTGTCAGAGCCGCATCCAGATAATGCCCCCCTGCCAAAAGCGCCTGATAATCCTGCCACTTTTCCAGTTTCCAGTCCAAAGCGCCTCCATCCCCGCCGGATACCTGCGCATCGACCTCGCCGGTTGCCTGCGCACCAGCCTCATCCCCCTCATCTAATGTCCGCGCGCCGACCTCGCCGGTCCGAATCGTCGTTTCCACGGCCTGCCCATTTACCGTTACCTCTGGCCGCACCTGCCGAAGCTCCCAGAAATTTCCCGCGTAGGGATAGTACCCTGTCACGGTGATGTCCTCCCGGCTCTCGTTAAACACCACATAGGTATCCCGCACCTTAAGCTGTTCGCCGTTCTCCCCTGGAAATACAAAGGCGATGTCACGGGTGGCGCTGATCTCGCTCTCCTCCGAGAGCGTCAGCGGAAGCACCGGTCCGGCGTAGGACATAAATTCGCTGCTTTCTTCCCCGTGTCCGGCTCCGTTCACCGTCCCATCATCAGAGGTATGATCCCCGCCTCCCAGCCGCAAGCCGCCCCGGACCAGCGCCAGGGCCCCGATCACCAGACAGATCGTGGCCGCCGCAGATGCCAAGACACACCAGCCGCTCTTTTTTACCTTCTTTCCTGCCCCGGCCGGAAGCCCCCGCTCCGCCTCCAGAACAAATTCATCCGCCGCCAGCTCCATCCGTTGAAACAACCGTTTTTCTCTCACAGCACAATGCCCCCTTTCCTTAATATAGACGAAAAAACAGGTCCGCAGGTTTCAGGTCATTTTGCTGAAATTCGAAAAATATTGCGTTAAAGTCCCAACCTGAAAATGGCAGCAGCTAACCGCAAAGCTACTCCCGAATTTTCACCGTCTCCTCTCCCCTCCCGGTCAGCACATACTCCCCCTGCCCCGTGAGATACACCCACTGGCTCCGCTGGGCCTCCAGCTCGTCCAGACGGTCCCGAATCACATTCCACTGAAAATCCGGCGCCCGGCGGGTCTCCACCGACAGATCCGAAAACCGCACCAGATAGCTGGTAAGGCCGTCCTCCTGGTCTGAGATCAGCAGGCTCTCCTCTCCCCATTCCAGTCCGCAGCACCAGGCCGGAACCGTCACGCGGTCAATCTCCTGCCAGTTCCCGTCATACAGCGTTACCACGGTCTCTGCCTCTCTGATCTCTCCCCGTTTGGGTAAGCCCTCCTCATAATCCGTCACCATGGCGGTCACAGCCACATATCCTTCCTCCCCCTCAGGAAACGCGGTCTTTTGGATCTCCGCCCGATAGCAGTGGGCGTAATCCTTTTTATGTACCTCCACCTGGCCGCTTTCCAGGTTCAGCAGGTGAATCCCGTCCTGACCGATGATGGCATATTCCTCCCCGTCATAACAGCCCGCCGTCTTAAGTCCGGCCTGTTCCGTCAACAGTCCCAGCTTTCTGCCGCCTCCATAGCTGCAATAGCCCTCCGCTCCCCAGTACCACTCCAGATGCAGACCGAACAGCAGGCCCCGAAACTGCTGGCTGACCCAGACCGTCTCCCCCTTATGGGTAAAAGCGTCCAGCAGCATGGAGGTATTTTCCCGTTTTATCTCTATCTGCTCCACCTGCCCATCCCCAAAATCATACCGGTACAGAAACGGCATAAAATACTCCGGCCATGCGTCGATCCCCTGCTCTCCCGCCAGCGTCTCCCCATATATATTTTCGGCCCCCGCAAACAGCACATACAGATACTCTTCGTCCCATAGAACCCTCGGCGCCCGCATCAGCCGCATGCCCCGCTGCCGCAGCCGGAACAGTTCTCTGTCCGCGCCGTCCTTTGTCACACCCATCACATGAAACAGGGCCTCATGCTCCCCCTGGCTCTCCTCGTAAGCATAATAATTTACAAATTCTTCCCCCGAAGCCGTCTCCACCTGAAATTCGCATCCCACACTGGGGAAGGAGCCTTTGCGGTTCATTCCATCCAGCACCTGATTGGCGCCTATTCTCGCCGCATAAAACGACACCGCCAGAAGCACCAATCCAAGGACAACACTCCCCGCAGCCACCCAGGACTTGCGCACCGTGCGTCTCTGCTTCTCCCTGGCGATCTCCATGGTCTTGTGCAGAGCCTCTCCAACCTTTTTTGCCGGAATCTCCGGGCGCTCCTGACGCTCACAGGCCATCAGCTCAAACACCGTGATCCCCAGCGCCTCCGCCAGAGGCTCAAACAGCTTAATGTCCGGCAGGCTCAGGCCCCGCTCCCATTTGCTGACAGCCTTATCCGTAATAAACAGCTTCCGTGCCAGCTCCTTCTGCGTCATCCCCTTTTCCTTCCGAAGCTTGGCCACAAAGGCCCCGAAGGTCTCCTTGTCCGTCTCGATCATCGCAAACGCCTCCCCATTATTCTCTCTCCGTCAGCTCAACGGCCTCTCATTCGATCCGTCTCAGTCAACTCAACGGCCTCTCATTCGATCCGTCTCAATCAGCTCAACGGCCTCTCATTCGATCCGTCTCAGTCAACTCAACGGCCTCTCATGCTGCTTTAAATTGTAAAGGGAAACCGCCGTATTTGCAACCGACTGTTGGTAGAATCGCCATTTTCCATGAAAAACAGTTATTTTTCGCGGGTAGGAAAATACGCATCCGGTAAAAATACTTTTTACAGAGGGTTTGCATATCTGCGGTAATAACTGACCCAGGGCTGCCTCATGACGAACACCGGAAAACCAGAAAAGATCCTCCTCAACATTGACAACAACTGCGTGAATGTTATAATACAAGATGACAGGGTTCGCGCAGCGGTTCCTATAATATAAGATGACAGGGTTCGCGCAGCGGTTCCTGGCATACCAGATCATAGGGTTCGCGCAGCCAAAGCAACCAAAAAGATTGGAGAAAACGTTTATGTGCACAGCCATCACCTACCGCACCGCCGACCATTATTTCGGCAGAAACCTGGACCTATCCTATTCCTATCACGAGACGGTCACCGTCACACCCCGCAGCTATCCCTTTGCCTTTCGCAAGGCCGGGCCCCTGCGCCGTCATTATGCCCTCATCGGCATGGCCTTTGTGGCGGAGGGCTATCCCCTTTACTACGACGCCGTCAACGAGAAGGGCCTTGGCATGGCGGGGCTGAATTTTCCCGGAAATGCCGACTACAAGGAGGAAAAAGACGGCTGTGACAACATTACCCCCTTTGAGTTCATTCCCTGGATTCTCGGCCAGTGCGCCAATCTGGCAGAAGCCCGAAAGCTCCTGGAACGGATCAACCTGGTAAATATCCATTTCAGTGAAAAGCTTCCCCTGGCCCCCCTGCACTGGATGATCGCCGACAGGGAAGGCTGCCTGGTGGTGGAATCGGTGAAAGAGGGCCTGCGCATTTATGAAAACCCCGTGGGCGTGCTCACCAACAATCCGCCCTTTGATTACCAGTTATTCAACCTCAACAATTATATGCAGCTCTCCAAGGAGCCTCCGGTGAACCGCTTCGCCGACGGTCTTGCATTGGCGCCCTACTGCCTGGGCATGGGGGCCATGGGGCTTCCGGGGGATCTCTCCTCCGCCTCCCGCTTTGTGAAGGCCGCCTTCACCCGGCTGAACTCCGTCTCGGGGCCCTCCGAATCCGAAAGCGTCAGCCAGTTCTTCCATATCCTGGATTCCGTAAGCCAGCAGCGGGGCTGCGTGCATATCCAGGGAAATGAGTACGAGATCACGGTCTACTCCTCCTGCTGCAACACGGACAAGGGCATTTACTACTACAAAACCTACGATAACAGCCAGATTTCCGCGGTGGACATGCACCGGGAAAACCTTGAGGGGGATGCGGTCATCGCCTATCCGCTGGTGGAGGGACAGCAGATTCATTTTCAGAATTAGTTTTGTCATGATCCACGTTTTTTCGCTTTTCATTCCCGCCATTCCGTGATAAAATGACAGCAACAGGGCATTATCGAAAACCTGACATATTTTGAAAGGAGACGTATTATGGCAAACAGAATCATGCTGAATCAGACTTCTTACCACGGAGCAGGCGCGATCACGGAGATCGTGACCGAGGCAAAGGCCCACGGCTTTCAGAAGGCTTTTGTCTGCTCGGACCCGGACCTGATCAAATTTCAGGTAACCGCCAAGGTAACGGACTTGCTGGACCAGGAGGGTCTGGCATATGAGATCTACTCCGACATCAAGGCCAACCCCACCATTGAAAATGTGAAGAACGGTGTGGCGGCTTTCAAGGCCTCCCAGGCCGATTACATCATCGCCATCGGCGGCGGCTCCTCCATGGATACCGCCAAGGCCATCGGCATCATCGTCGCCAACCCGGAATTTGAGGATGTCCGCAGCCTGGAGGGCGTTGCCCCCACCAAAAATCCCTGCGTTCCCATCCTGGCCGTCCCCACCACCGCCGGGACCGCCGCGGAGGTAACCATCAACTATGTCATCACCGACGTGGAAAAGAAACGAAAATTTGTCTGCGTGGACCCCCACGACATGCCCATCGTCGCCATCGTGGACCCGGATATGATGGCTTCCATGCCCAAGGGCCTCACCGCCTCCACCGGGATGGACGCCCTGACCCACGCCATTGAGGGCTATACCACGAAAGCCGCCTGGGAGATGACCGATATGTTCCATCTAAAGGCCATCGAGATCATCGCCCGCTCCCTGCGAGACGCCGTGGCAAATACCAGCAAGGGCCGGGAGGACATGGCCCTGGGACAGTATATCGCAGGCATGGGCTTCTCCAATGTGGGCCTGGGCATTGCCCACTCCATGGCGCACACCCTGGGCGCCGTCTATGACACGCCCCACGGCGTAGCCTGCGCCATGATGCTGCCCATCGTTATGGAATACAATCAGGAATACACCGGCGAAAAATACCGCGAGATCGCCAGAGCCATGGGCGTCAAGGGTGTAGATAATATGACCCAGGAGGAATACCGCAAAGCCGCCGTCGACGCAGTGCGAAAGCTCTCCGCGGATGTGGGAATCCCCTCAAAGCTGGAAGCGGTGAAAGAGGAGGACCTTCCCTTCCTGGCCCAGTCCGCCTTCGCCGACGCCTGCGCTCCCGGCAATCCCAGGGATGCCAGTGTGGAGGATCTGACAGCGCTGTTCCGGCAGATCATGTAAAATCTCTGTCGCACTTTCACATTGGCTGAATGCTGCGTTATAAACAATCGGGCTGGGGCATCTATGATTCACATAGATGCCCCAGCCCGGTTTTCGATTTTCCATCACTGCTTTAAAGCCTGGTACCTAGAAAGTATCTCCGCATCCCCCATCTCGGGATGGAGAGAGATCAGCTCATAAATTGGCCGGATCATAGAGACATCTTCCTCCAGATCCTCCGCCGTTTCCCGAAGATCCTTCCCCTTCTGACATTTCTTTCTTATCAGAACAATCATTTTGAGCCATTCACCTTGCTTAATGCCCTTCTCAATACCTCTGTTCTCAATCTCATCTTCAATCTTCCACATCGTCAAATCCTCCTTTTTGTGTCCCGCCCTTTCCTGTTCCATCAGTTGATCCCGAATCCGTCTGTAACGGGCGTCGCTGGCCAGCTCACTCATGACATCCAGAAATTCCACCGGATGGCGGATCACCCGTTCATTGTCAGACATAAACTTTTTCATTTCCGCCGGATGATTCCTACAGGCCAGATACTCCACAACAAAGCGAAAATCGGATGTCATCCGCTGTCTGACCTCCTTTGGCACCGTTGACAGATCCACCAGATTCATGGGGTAATCTGCCACAAAGGGCTTGATCTTTTCCTCAATTTCCGCCGGAAATTCCAACATATCATGAAGGTGCCTTGGACCCTGCCAGCTATTTGCGCCTCCAAAATACAGAACCACCGTCACCACAGGCGCCAGACGTTGGTTATCATGAATCCTTTTTCCATAAGCGCGGTTCCCCTCTTGCTCGTTTCGCGCCATAAATTCTTTGATCTGTTCCTCATACGCCGCAAACTCATAACCCATAATCCGCTCCGGCATTGTGTTATCCGGTCCGTCCTGATTTTCAGTGCCATAGATCAGGCGGTATCTTCCGTTTCGACGGTCCACCTTGCGGACATCCCCATTCCCCTGTCGAAGGCCACCGTCTATCTTCCTGGTAAAAGCTTCTGTGGGAAAAGGCTCCAGCCTGTCCTCCTCCAGAATCTGGTTTCCATGAAATACAAGGTTATTAAAAATATCTGCAAATACATCATTGTAGTCCTCTAACCGCTTTTGCGCGATATCCCGGTCCATACATTCTCCTTTCCTCCC
>CALWDR010000025.1 GCA_944376745.1 uncultured Lachnospiraceae bacterium | reverse complement strand
TCCCATGTCCGCCATCTGATAAGTATTTCAAATCAAACCCTTTTTTCTTTTTCAAAAATGAACCACAATTCTGGCAATAGTGCGTGCCGGTCAGATTTGAAAAACCGCATTGCTTACATTTTACCATTGGAGCCTTCTCATGGTATGAACGGAGCGCTCTTATCTGACAATTCCAACGGGCACTCTCTTATTTTGTTATCACTTTTATGGAAACATAGTTTTAATTGCCAGTCAACACTTTATACATTAATTATTTGCCAATATTTTTCCGTTCTGTTAGTTTTCATGATGATGGTAAGCGCCTTCAGCTCCTCCAACTCTTTCACAGTAAAAAGGACGCTGAAAATGTTTCTCAACGTCCCTTTCATCCGGGCATGCCCGCTGTCTTCCTGAGCGTCTGCTCTTAGCAGGACTCCTCCCCGCGAAGCACCTCCAAAGAGGGAATCTCCTCCCCATAGGATTCCTCCGCCAGCTCCGTGATGACGGTGTTGGCGCTGTCGCCGTACTGATACAGCTGATCCAGGTACTCTATGGCCGCCCGTATCCTTGTCCGCAGCAGATATCCACCGGACTGGGTGATCTTCTCCAGGGTATCCACAGAGACCTGCGGCTCCCACTGATATGCCCTGCCGTGGAAATCCTTAAGCTTCTCCAGCACATCCAGGAATTCCGTCCGGGTCAGCGGGTGCAGCTGGGGAGCCTTCCGCAGCAGCTCCAGCACCGTCCGCATGGGTTCCGGCTCCTCCGGGAAAAGCTCCGCAAGATTCTCGTAATCATGCTTTCCCTCGATCACATCCTCAATATAGGAGGCGCTTAAGGCAAACATGGTAAATACCGACTCCAGCCCCTCATTTGGCAAAAGGAACCGGGCCATATTGCGGTAGGCGTTCAGCCTTGCCTTCTTCCCCAGGCGGCCAATCAGCTCCGCCTCGTCCACCAGGATCACCCAGCCCTGATAGCCCATCTGGGTGAAGAGATGGCTCATAAAGGAAAAATAATCCTGACAGTGCTTGGTTTTGGTAAAATTCTGATTGTATTTTACCGGACAGTTATAAATTCTCCGGTAAATCTTTTTCAGAGGGGCATTGGCCATAAAATCCCCCTCCAGGTCCGCCTGCAGCAGGAATTTTTCCTCCGCGTCCTCCGTATTCAGGTAAGCCCGCAGCAGATAATAAAGCTTGTCCGTCTCCAGCTGCTTGGCGCAGTAGGCGATCATCTCCGCAGCCAGGGGGCTGTTGGGCGTCATATTTTCCAGAGTATACAGAAATCCCGGCTGCCTGTGCTGAGGAAGATAGGTATTGGCGATGATCTTCTGGTAAAACAGGTACAGCTTGTCCATGGGCGTCTCCTTGCTCAAGGACAGATAGGAGACCACCATATTTTTTTCATGAGCCAGCGTAAATACCGTGTTTAAAAGGTGCGTCTTACCCTCGCCGTATTTTCCGGAGATCACCATGCCGGTGGACTTGCCGATCTTTCCCACATTGGAAAGGCGCTCCGTGATCTCCCGCATCAGCCGGGGTCTAGCGCCGGAGAAATAAGCCCCCACCGCCCGCGAGGGAATCCCGGAGCGCAGCGCCTCGATCATGTGGCGTGCCTCCATATCAAAGGACGGCGCGCTTTCCTCAATTCTCGGATTCATCGTCAGTTCCTCCCATCATGACGTTATAGATCAGCCGGGGAATCCCCACATTTCCAAGACGGGCCCGGGCAAGCAGCTCCTCTGCCTGCTCTAAGGTCAGCTCCGACAGGCTGCGGCTCTTAAGGGAGTCGGACAGGTCCCTGGAAATGTCAAGGACCACACGGGGCGTATACTCCTGGGCCGCCATGGCGTCCAGATCCACAATATCCCCGAAACGGTTGAAGCTCCCTCCGGCAATTTCCGTCTGAATGCGCATCCACAGGGCCTGATAGGACTTCAGACCGCTGTTCTCATCCTCCAAAAGCCCACGGTCAAAGGCGAATACGAACATCACATGGCGCAGGCTGTCGATCTCGTCGATGAGCTGGCGGATACTCTCATAGGTATCCTCCCGCTTCATTTTCGTATAATGCACAGGCTCCAGGCTGGAACGGCTGATCAAAATATCCAGATCGTCCACCGCCACAAATACTCCCGCGCAGCCGCCCATATGCGCCACCTCGCAGAGCGAACGCAGCATATGCCTGGCATTGTACCGGGTGATCCGGCTGGGAGATAAGCCCAGCGCCCGCAGCTGGGAAAGCTTCACGGTTCTGTCTCCCCCAAGCCACCCCAGAAGCAGAGCCTTGTTCTGCTCCTCCAAAATGGGATACCCCAGAAGACTTCCCGTGAGCATACTGCAGGCCAGGGCAAAATTGTTATCAAGCAGCGGGTTGTCCAGAAACAGCTCCTTTAGCTGGGTGCGGATCTCTCTTCTGGTCAGGGCATCGCTCATATTTTCCCGAGCCAGATAATCCATGAAGGTCAGGCCCTCCGGTATCTCCCGGTAATCGTAGCCCATGCCGGCCACCACCTTGCGGCAGCAGCCCTTTAAGCAGCCCATCAGATCGCACTGGCGCAGGATCTCAAAATAGATCTCCTTAAAATCATTGAGCCAGATCTCCCTGGCCGAAAACTGCACCGTTCGGTAACCTTCCTCCCTGGCAATGGCCGTCATCTGCTGTAAAAAATAGGTTTTCCCGCTGCCGGGCCGGCCTGTCACAAATTTTATCTTACTTCCGCCATAGCGGATGTATTCCTCAATGTATTTTTCCCGCCAGAACTCCGTCAAAAAGTGTGTCCCAACGGCGGCGGGCTTTTCTTCCTTCTCCATCGTTTACTCCATTCCCTCGTCCTGATAAAAACGTATGGTGGCCAGAAACTGCTCCTGCCCATTCTCATCCAGGATACGGATCGATTTGGCGATATCCCTGCTGGGCCCGAACTGGAAGCGACGGCCGTTCTTCGTGGTCTCCACCGAGTGGTCCGCATAGAGACGTGCCAGATCAAAGGCAAAGCTCTGCTGATCATAATCCTTGCGGAAGCGGCTCATAGGCGCCAGGAATTTGTGGAGGCTTTTCAGATAAATGTCCGCCTCCGGCCCCTTCTTTAATTTCAGCACCGCCAGATCATAGGCCTCCGCCAGCTCGTTGAGGAAGTTCTGGGCGTTAAAGGACGCTTTCATCAGCTTTTCCTGCCCCGCCTTCACGGTCTGCACAAAGCTCCTTGGCCGCATGCACTGCACCTTCTTCCGGTCAAGGTAAAGGTCCTGGTTCTCGGCATCGATCCTGACCCGGTAGGGGAACATTTCATATACCAAGACCTCTCCCCGGACATCCACCTGCTGCTCCTGACAGAAGGCCAGCATCTGCTCCGCAAAATCCCCGCTCTCAAAATAGGCTCTGGCGTCAAAGCCCTCCGCCGTCTCCTTTAACTCCTTAAGCACCTCCGCCTGGGCAAGATTTGCCTCTATCATGGCGTCCACATCCTTAAGAAGGCTCTTCAGATCCCCGGTCTCCGTCTCCTTAGTCATGCTCTTACTTAGCTTCTGCATAAGAGCCAGCCTGTCCTTCAGCAGCTTCTCCTTCCCCGCCAGATCCGCGTACAGCGATTCGTAATCCATGGTAATATCCGTCCTTTCTTTTGTCTGTTTGTGATAAAAACCGTTCTGGTAACGGGAACCGCTTTGTGTACCCTGTTATTTTGCATTATACAAAATTTTTCCAGGGGTTACAAGGGGGTTTTGCGTATTTATATAATCGGATGCTTTCTGTAATCAATCATATCTATTCGATATACTTGTTTACTTATACATTCACATAAATCCGGATCAAACAAAGCTAAATTATATCCATCACTATGCATTACGCTTTTATATTCTATGCCAGCATATTCCTCAACGCCATCATGAACAATACTCTTAACAAAATCTGTGATATATTGAGTCGGAATATAATCAAGCGCACTGTCACTCCTTCTCATTACCTTGCCCATTTCATCATTTATCTTATTTAAATGCTCTTTATTGATCGCATATTCTAAACAATCCAACCCTTCTATAAAAGGACTGATTTGATTAATCCTCTTTAAATCAACAACAATAATATCTTCCTTTAATTTAAACTTTCCTACCGTTACATAGTCATATGCGCCAGCTCTAGCTTCATATATTGTAGTCTCAGCTGTATCACCTAAATATAAACATCGAATTCCTCTTGCATTTGCCCTGCCATCTGTGGTCTTTTCAATCGGCGGCGCTCCCATCTCTTCAACAGGAATCCCCTCTTCTGTTGAAATTCTGCATCTATAAAACATCTCACCCACCTTATAGGGTTTACGGATATAGGAGCAAAATCGTTTCAGCAAGTCTAAATCTACATAATGAGTATGAAAACGATTTTTTGTCTTTAATGCTTCTACAAAATCATCCCAGGAATTTGTAGTCAAAAGAGAATGCTGTGATAAATACTCCTGGTCATATAACTCCTGAATACCAACAGGCTGATCAAACAGCTCCGGATTATATTCATACTTCTCTTTGCATATTGCCGTAATTATATTATATACATCTGATTCGCTCTTTTTATTGAAAATATTCCAATTATGGATCAATTCACTTTTCAATAAACGTGTATCTGATTTCGGATATGAGTCCGGCAGCAAAGAGATTGGCGTATATATGCTTATCAGTTCATCAAACATTATACTCAATTCTTCATCCTTTTCTGTATCATATATATGTACATTTTTACATTTACACAGTGGGCAATCCCCCATCTCTGTTTTGTTCTGAATAACAGAGATAACTTCTGTATCGCAAAAACATCTTTCGCAAATTATCATACGCTACTCCTTATCCAAATATCTTCCTATCAGTTCTAAATGATGCATAATAGATAATTTTTTCACTGTTCCCAAACCCGGATAGGCTTCTCGATGATATAAATTTTCAAACTCCTTCATTGCAACAGTATCAAGCTTTTTTTCCTCATTCCATAAAACCAATTTCGTTAATGCTTCCTGAAACTTCCCAGCAGGGTCACTTATATCATCATTCGAATCGGAAACAAAATGTCTTACACGTAAGCTATCATCTGTGTCGAAATATACAATATGTATCGCAACCGCATAAGGAGCGAATCCAGTTTCATAATATTCTTCGCCAACCACAGAATAATCAGCAAAACCCACATACCCATCTTCCAAATAGTATAAATGATCTTCCGAAAAAGGTTCATCGTCAACTTGGATATAATCATTATTTCTGTCTTTTTTATTAAACTTATCCTCCAAAAGTACTCTGTTTTTTCTTATCTTCCTTCTAAATCCACTCTCATCCGGAATTAAATTGTACTTAACCTCTGTTTCTGCAAAATACTTTTCATAAACAGGAATCGCATCTTTATTTGTGCAGATTATCCCCATATTGTCCGCATACTTTTCAATAAATTTCTCAGGATTTGAATCTTTGCTCAATAAATCCACATAAAGAATATAATCGTTTTCCTTCAAGTTCGTCAAAAAGCTTTCCTCTAACTTCTGGTTCTTCTCCTCTTTTAAATCACTACGGAAACTCCCAACCTTGGGATTCATAATAAGTGCGATAGTTCTGCCATTCCCCCCGTATGTCTCTATCGTCTTGATCAGTGTGGACGATAACTTTACAGGTTCAATAACCGGCATTATTTTACTACTCAAAACACCTTTTTCTACTAACTCACGCAATGCAATTAATTCAAATTGCCGGCCTCTCAAATAAGGAAAATACATACTAAACACCTCCATAGCGACATTCTAAAAACACTTCCAGTTTCTGATAATCATCATGTGTTAAATCCATAAAATAAGCCAAAAATTTTAATTCATATGGAATCTTAATAAATTCCTCTTTCTCTAAGTACGTTCTCTTTTTCAATATTCTTAATACAAGTATATATGACTCTTCAATTGGTATCTGCAAAAACATTTTTTTACAAGTAGAATAATATTTAAATTGTGTAACGTCCGGCAAATATCCATATCGCTGCACTATTATATCTTCATATTCACTTTTTCTTAGTAATTTAAAAATAATCTCCTTATCCAAATTACCACTGTATCTTTCCGGCTTTCGGATTGTGCCCAATTTTCCATTTTTCCTCAATATGTAGATACCAACAGGCTTGTCCATACTATCTAATACCTTTTGTAATTGTTGTAAATTTTTCTCATAAGTAACTACAGCTACATGGTCAAACGCCTTGTAATAGTCATCTATCTGAGAATTTAATCTCTCAAGGTTATCCAATTCTGTTTTTATTTCATATACAACCGCCTTGCTATTTATTAATACAAAATCTGCTTTAGATTTTGCTATCGCCATCTCGGTTAAGGCGGTTGTCGTATTAACGCTATGTACTCCCAAAAGCAACTTATTTAACAAAGTATTCTTATAAAAATATTCATTCCGATAATTATTTTTTAATTCGCAATAAATTTCACTTATTAATGCCCGGTTAGTCTTTTGATCTGCATCACTTGTGTAACGTCTTACTACCGACGAATATACATCATCCACTTTCCCATCTATAAGACGGAGAAGCATATTGCGTGTAAATATTCTATTTAAATTACTCATTTTTTTTGTTTCCATCAGCTTCTCCTCCTTCCAGTACTTTATTGTTAAATTATATTTTATCATATTTTTTTGTATATTTACAGATATTCTTTCAGATTTTAGTAAATTAGAATGCTTGCCATATTCCACTTCAGAAGCTATAATACAAAATAACATTATGCGCAAAATGACACGAAGCAGTATTCTTAGAAAGGAAGCACTCGTCCATGGGACAGGAGCTATACCCCTGGCTGCAGGAATGTCTGACCCTTTGGGAGCAAAATGAATATCGCGGCATTGTAAAGGCGGTGACCGGTGCCGGCAAGACACGGGTGGCACTGGCCGGCACGGAGCTTCTGAAAAAAAGGGCAGGCTCCCGGCTGCGGGTCAAGATCGTGGTCCCCGGAAGATCCCTGCTGCTGCAGTGGAAACGGGAGCTTCAGAAAATCCTCCCCGGGGACGGCGCTGGACTGATCGGTCTCTGCGGCGGCGGATGGAATACATTCCGGGAGCAGGACTACATGCTCTATGTCATCCACTCTGCCAGATACCGGCTGGCCCGCCAGGTCCTTCACGAATTAAAGGAGGGCTGTACCGTCCTTCTGATCGCGGATGAATGTCACAACTACGTCAGCGATGAGAACCGGAAAATCTTTGAGTTTCTTCCCTTTGTCCCCAGGCTTCCGGGAAAATACTGTTCCCTGGGGCTTTCCGCCACTGCGGACCGGCCGGGCTACGACAGTGTCCTCGTACCCGCCCTTGGCCCGGAAATCTACCACTACGGCCTTGCCCGGGCGCTGAAGCGGGGGACTATCTGCGACTTTGCCGTCTGGCAGATCGCGGTGCGCTTCCAGCAGTCAGAGCAGCAGGAGTATGAGGAGCTTTCTGACGGCTTAAAGCATACCCGGACGGAGCTTTTCCGCCTTTTCCCCAGCCTGCGGGACTGTTCCGGCGCCCGTTTTTTTGCGCTGCTTAAAGAAATCGCCGGCAAGGACAAAACCCGGGGTGCAAGACTGGCAGCAACGTATCTTCAGCTATCCTACCAGCGGAAGCGGGTCGTCCATCTGGCCGGCTCCCGCATTGCCTGCGTGTGCCGGCTCCTTAGTCATATCGATTCCGGAAAACAGATCCTGATCTTCGGGGAAAGCATTGTCCAGATCGAGCAGCTCTATGGGCTCCTTGGCCAGAGCTATCCCGGCAAAGTGGGCCGCTATCACTCAAAAATGGGCTCCATCGCCAACCAGAACTCCCTGGAGCGGTTCCAAGACAAAGACTTTCGTATCCTATTAACCTGCCGGGCCCTGGACGAGGGCTTAGATGTGCCCGAGGCCTCCGTAGGGATCATCCTCTCGGGCACCTCCATGGAGCGGCAGCGGCTCCAGCGGCTTGGCCGGATTCTGCGCAGACAGGACGGAAAACGGATGGCCTGTCTCTATTACATTTTTGTGGCGGATTCCCAGGAGGAACGGGGGTATTTTCCGGAACGGCTAGAAAATTTTCAGGTGGAAAATCTGGAATTTGACGACAAAACCGGAGAATTTTATTTTCCCGCCTATGAAAAAGCGGCGGAAAGTGTGCTTCAAAACGTCCTCTCCCAGGGTCTCCCGGAAGAAATCTATCAGGAAACCCTGGAGTGCCTGAAACGAGGCTATCTTAAGGAGGACTGGCTGCTTGCGCCCGGGGAATGCAGGCGGCTTGCCCAGGAAGCGAAAACCATCCGGAAACAAAACTACTGGATCTGCATGGAGCAGATGGCGAGAAACCGGGGAGGCCGGCGTCCCCGGTGATTGCCGGACGGAGCCGACGTCCCCAGTGATTGCTGGATAGAGCCAACGTCCCCGGTGATTGCCGGATGGAACGTCTATCCCTCATAATGCGGTGCCGGGGCCTGATACAGCTCATAATAGCGCCCCCGCCGGTCCAAAAGCTCCTGGTGGGTGCCAAATTCCGTGATTTTCCCCTGCTCCAGAACGAAAATCTTATCGCAGAATTTACAGCTGCTCATGCGGTGGGAGATGTAAATGGCGGTTTTCCCGCCCACCAGCCCGTTGAAATTCTCGTAAATCTCCGCCTCCGCAACAGGGTCGAGAGCGGAGGCAGGCTCATCAAGGATCACGAAGGGAGCGTCCTTATAGAGGGCCCGAGCAATGGCCGCCTTCTGGGCCTCGCCCCCGGAGAGGGCCTCGCCGTCCCCCACCTCGTGATAAAGAAGGGTATGGCTGCCCTCCCGCATGTGCGCCACACGCTCTGTCAGGCCCACCTGCCGAAGCAGGTTGTCCGTCCGCTTCTCGATGGGCAGAGTGCCGTCATAATGCATGTTGGGGCGGTTGATAAACTCCTAGTACAACGTTCTCGAATTAACTGGGCTTTTTCACTGGTAATGTATCAACGATAACTTCTTCGGATACATCAATGTCATCAAGGTTGTATTTCCAGTGAAATACTACGGGATCTTCGTTGATCTC
>CALWDR010000024.1 GCA_944376745.1 uncultured Lachnospiraceae bacterium | reverse complement strand
CAAATTATGTCATGACCGAGGAAGGCCCTTCCGTCACAGAAGAAATGCCCAACCCGGATTACTTAAGAGGCACCAAACGGCTGGTATATGAGACGATTTTGGACATTCTTCCCACCGGGCAGGGAATTCAATACGCCTCCATGCAAGCCGCGCATTTGTGGCAAATGCCTCTGTATTCCGCCGGGATTATCCTTCTTTCCACCGGAACGGGGATTGCTATATTCCGAAAAAAGGATATTAAGTAGCCGGGACTGTTCTGTTATACAAAGCTGATACAAAACTGCCCGAAGCCAGACCACCAATTTCGTGGTCTGGCTCCGGGCAATTCCAAACAAAGGAGTTTATTCTATGGTATCCTGGTTATGGGCCCTCACAGGCCTCCTCACACTGGCTCTTATCCTTTTGCTCATAAAGCTGTACCTCATGAGAAAATCCGCGAGGGAGCTTGCGGAGGCTTTCGCCGAGCGGCTTGAAACCGACACCAACACCCTCATCGGCATTTCCAGCGGGGATAAATATATGCGGGCCCTGGCCCGGGACATAAATGTCCAGCTTCGCAAGCTGCGGGCGCAGCGCCACCGGTTCGTCCAGGGAGATCTGGAGTTAAAGGAGGCCATCACCAACATTTCCCATGACCTGCGGACGCCCCTGACGGCCATCTGCGGCTACCTGGACCTGCTTGGACAGGAGGAAAAATCCGAAGCCGCCGCCCGCTACCTTACCGTCATTGAGGCCCGCACCGAGACCTTAAAGCAGTTGACGGAGGAGCTTTTCCGCTACTCCGTCATCACCTCCGCCGTGGGGGATACTCCCAGGGAGGAGGTTGTCCTCAATCACGCTCTGGAGGAAAGTATTTCCGGCTATTACGCCGCCTTGAAGGGGTGCCGCATCACCCCTTCCATTTCCATGCCGGAAGAAAACGTTGTCCGGCTTCTGAATAAAAACGCCCTCTCCCGGATTTTCGGAAACATCTTAGGCAACGCCATCAAGTACAGCAACGGCGATCTGGACGTTACCCTGACGGCGGAGGGCGAGATCACATTTTCCAATCACGCCCATGCCTTAAGCGGCGTCCAGGTGGCCCGGCTCTTTGACCGGTTTTATACCGTGGAGAACGCCCAGAGCTCCACCGGCCTAGGGCTCTCCATCGCCCGGCTGCTCACCGAGCAGATGGGCGGCTCCATCGCGGCGGATTTCCATGACGGCATCCTGCGTATCCGGCTGGTATTTCCGTAAAAGTGATTTTCTTACAGCTCCAAAGCCCCCACCGCGATGCGCACGCCGCTCCTGCGGTCAAAGAGCATGACGTTCTCTCCCGTCACATCCACCTGCACCCTGGCCCCAAGGGTAAAGAGCTCGCTGCCAAAGACGACTCCGGTCAGCAGGAAATCCCCCACCCGGACCTTGACGGTGGACTCCATGCCCGTGGGCATGGCGCCGTAGATCTCTCCGGCCAGGCGGCCCGTATGGACAATGTCGATGGCCTCCGGGCGGATACCCAGCACAAAATCCTCGTCGGTGAGCGCCCGCTCCTCCTGCAGGGAGAAGTCGTCCTCCTCCACCCTGGCGATCTGATAGCGGAAGGCTTCGTCCTTATTTCCCTTTTCCACATAGTCCTTGCCGCCGGCCTTCTGCCTGCGGGCTTCCTCCATGGCCAGGGAAGCGGAATCCCGGTTTTTGTGCCAGCGTTCCAGATCTACGGGGGCCGAGGGCCGGAAAATGGCCGTCCGCCCGCCCAGGATCTGAAGCTCCAGGGAGCCGTCCGCCTGCTGTCTGCCCCTGGCCTCCACAAAGTTGATGGAAGGATTGCCCACAAAGTCCGCCACAAACAGGTTGTTTGGATGGTTGTAGACCGTCAGAGGGGCGTCGTACTGCTGCAGCACACCGTTTTCAATGAGGCAGATCTGGGTGGCCAGGGTCATGGCCTCCATCTGGTCGTGGGTCACGTAGACGAAGGTGGAGCCGGTCTCCACATGGAGCCGCTGCAGCTCGTAGCGCATTTCCAGCCGGAGCTTGGCATCCAGGTTGGAAAGGGGCTCATCCATGAAGAGCACCGCCGGCTCCGGGGCCAGGGTACGGGCGATGGCAACACGTTGCTGCTGTCCCCCGGACAGCTCGGCGGGGTACCGGTCCATGAACATGCCGATCTTCACGATGCGGGCCACCCGGCGCACCGTCAGGTCGATCTCCTCCCGGGTCATTTTTCTTATCTTCGTCACGATCTGCCCGTCCTTCACCAGCCGGAATTCCTCATCCAGGCTCCCCCCGGCGGCCACGGCGGCGTTTCTGGCCGCCTCCGCTCTGCCCATCAGGACGGCGATCTCAGGAGACAGGTCCTTTCCCTGCTCCACATGATAGCCGTAAAGCTGCTTCGCCGTATAGATGGAGAGGGTGAAGGCGTCGATGAGCTTCAACTGGGCCTTCTTCTCATCCAGCCTGCCGTTTTTGTCCCGACACTCGTCAAGAACCTTCACCACCTCGCCGGGATTTTTCAGGATCTCCGCCAGACGGGCGGCATTTTTGGCTGCGAAATCGATCTTCGGCAGGGGTTCCCGGACATTTTTCAGTCCGAAGGAAATGTTGTCGTACACCGTCATGTTGGGCCACAGGGCATAATTTTGAAACAGGAAGCCCACCTTCCGCTTGTTGGCGGGAATGTTGATCCCCAGGGCGCTGTCATACACCACCGTATCGCCGATGGTGATCCGGCCCGAGGTGGGCGTCTCAAGCCCGGCGATCATCCGAAGGGTCGTGGTCTTGCCGCAGCCCGAGGGCCCCAGCAGGGTGACAAAGGCGTTGTCCTTTATGACTAAATTTAAGTCGTCCACGGCGTAAAATTTACCCCAGCGCCTGGTTACATGTTCTAATCTGATTTCTGGCATGGTTCATCCTCCTATTCCTTTATCCAGACTGGCTCCGGTGACCTTGTTGACAATGGCGTTGCAGATCAGGATGGTGACGATTAAGATCAGATTGATGCCGCTGGAAAATGCGTACAGTCCCATCTCGTCAAAGTAATCCAGTGTGGTGGACAGGATAAAGCCCTGGGTACACAACAGGATAAACAACGACAGCTCCCGAAGGCAGGTCATAAAGGGCAGCAGGTAACCGCTGATAATGGATGTTTTCTGGATCGGGATGATGATGTGGATCATCCGCTTGATCCAGGGTATATTTTGAATCATGGCGGCCTCCTCAATTTCCCCGGAAAGCTGCAGCATGGAGTTTAAGGAGCTCCGGCTGGCAAAGGGGATGTATTTGACCGTGCCGACAATGATCAACAGTGTGTAGGTGTTAAACAGGTTGATATATTCGTTGGAAAACAAAATGAAGAAAGCCACGCCCACCGCGATGGAGGGCATAAGGTAGGGCAAAAATGCCACCGCGTTCACATAGTTTGCCGCTTTGCTTCTTCTGTTCTTGGATACGGCGTAGCCCACCAGGGTGCCGATGGTGCCTGCCAGCAGGGCGCAGGTAACGCTTACCAGGATGGTGCCCAGGAAGGCTCCCCGGATGGTCTCGTTGTACAGGATCCCCTTCTGGCCGTACAGGGCGCTGGTGTTGGTGGCAGTCACCCACCACTTGGTGGTCAGGTTGGCAGTATCCCCCGTGTACAGGAAGGAATAGTCCCCCGGATTTGGCAGGAAGGTCTCAAAGGCAAAGGAGACGATGGGGAAAATGCTGGTAAAAAAGGTTACCACCGCCAGCACCAGAGCGATGGCGTATTTTCCGATCTTTCCCAAATGGATCTTGGAGATCTGCCCGGACTTGCCGGTGACCGTGGTGTAGTTCTTGCGGCTCTGGAGGGAAAACTGATTCAGCAGCATGATCCCCACGCCAAAGAGCATCATCACAATGGCCAAAATGCTGGCCTCTCCCGCGTACTTGGAATTCATGGACACGTATTTGGTGGACAGGGTGGTAAGTCCCAGGTAATGGGGCACCGGGTAGGAGCCCATGGCGCTTCCGAATACCAGCAAAATGGTGGACAGGGTGGCGGGCTTTACCATGGGCAGGGTGATCTTGGTCATGGTCTTCCATTTGGGCGTGTCCAGAATGGTGGCCGCCTCCTCCAGGTTGGCGTCCATGTTCCGGAAGATCCCGCCGATCAGGATGTAGGCAAAGGGCGCGTAGTGAAGCCCTAATACCACCAGGCTGGGGAACAGTCCCTTGCACCACCAGAGGGGCATTTCAATGCCCAGAGTGGCGGCCAGCAGGCCGTTGGAGGTTCCGGTGACGGCGTTGGAGTCAAACAGGTTCTGCCACACCACCGCCAGCGTCCACTGGGGCATGATGTAGGGGAAAATGAAAATACCGCTTAAATATTTTCTCCATGCCATGTCCGTGCGGGTCACCAGAAAGGCGAACACTCCGCCGAACAGGATGGCCACCACGCAGGTCCCCACCGCCAGAAGCACGGTGTTCCAAAGGGGCGACCACAGGTTGGTCCTGGCCAGATTGCTGGTAAACAGGTCTATGTAATTTACCAGGGTGTACCCCTCTGCCTTACCCGTGAGGAAGGCGTCGATGGTCCCCGGATGGATCTTGAAGGTATCCTTGACGATGGCCACAATGGGGGCCACGGTGCTTACAGTAAAGACAATGCCCATCAAAAGCAGTATCACATTGTGGGGCTTGGAAAAAAATGTCCTGACCTTATTCTTAAAAATGGCGGCTCTGCCGGCCCGCAGAGCGGATGTCTGATTCATAAAAACCCTCCTCTTTCTGTGAGAGAAACAGGCAGTCCAGGCGGTTTTGTCCCCTGCCGGACTGCCTGTCTTATAGCTTCCCCTGGCGCGCCTCTGTCAGCGGCAGTCTTTTCCCTGCCAGGCTTCCGGTCTTATAGCTTCACCTGGCGCGCCTCTGTCAGCGGCAGTCTTTCCTCTGCCAGGCCTGTCAGTCAGCGGCAGTGTTACTCGGCGCTGTACTTATCCAGCATTTCGATCCAGCTTCCCACGGTAAAGGAAACGGAAGCGCAGTAGGCGGGATCTTCGATGACGAGACCTCCTTCCTCTGTCCACCAGTCGAACCCGGCGTCATTTAAAGCCGCATATTCCACCGTGGCGCCGTCCTCGCTCATGCCACCGGTCCGGTGCTTGAAGATCTACTCATTTTCCGCGTAAACTTCGGGATTGGAGGAGTAGCCGCCAATGTCCTTGCCCCAGGCGGAGAAGCCGTCGGCGGTGCAGGTCAGGTAAGCGATGAAGGCGCAGGCTGTCCAGGGCAGCGGGGTGTTGTCGGTGACAAAGAGGTAATGGCTGTAGCCAAAGCCGCCCATTCCGGCATAGCCGTCGTTATAGGCTGCCACAGTGACGTTATTTCTGGATACGGAAGCGGATTCCTCCACGGCCCGGAGCTTGGAGTACACCAGCAGGCCAAACTGGTCTGTGGCGGACTGATCCACCAGGGTGTTGCAGATGGGGCCGTCGTCGGTCTGGGCGTTGTAGCTGCCCACCCAGAGCTTGATCCAGGCCAGAGCGTACTTGCCGTCGGCGCCAAGTCCCAGGCTCTCAGCCTCCGAAGCCATCTCGTCGATGGTGGGGGTAAAATAGGCCTGCTCTTCGGCTGCAAGGGCCTCAAAGGCCTCCTTCAGCATGGCGGAGTAGTCGTCCCGGGTCAGCATGTACAGGAAATTCTTGCCCACAACCTCGGAGTCGATGTCCATGAAAAGTCCATGCTCTCCCTCCGCCACAAAGTCCCAGCAGTTGTCGTAGGTCTTGGAGCCGGTGTTATTGTACATGAAGATCTTATTCAAGGTCTGCATGGGCAGATAGCCCTCATGCTCCTTTGCGGTGGTGCCGTTGGCCTCCGCCCAGTCCTTGGGGATGAATGTGTCCAGGATTCCGGTCTGGGTCATCTTGGATTCGATCTGGTTGCCGTCCTGGATCAGGGTCATGGCAAAGGTTCCTGTTTCCTTCAGGGAATCGGCGGTGAGCTGATCAAAGATCTTGTTGTTCTTGGGCTGCTGCCACTCGAACTCCATGGTGTAGCTGGGGTCGATGGTCTTTAAGTAGTCGATGAAGAGGGGAAGGGCGGTGGCTCCCCGGCTGGAATTGCCCACGCCGTAGAACATCTGTCCATTGGACTCCTCGATGGCCTTCTTCGCCAGCTCCCCCAGGGTCATACCCTGAGCTTCCTGAATGATCTTCTGGGTGTCGGTGAGATTCTCCGGGGCAGGGGTTTCTTCCGTGTCACCGGGGTCCTCCTTGTCATCCGGCGTTTCGGAGCCGCCGGTTTCACCGGTAGTTCCGGGGGCCGCTGTGCCGGTGCCCCCGCAGGCCGCCAGGGTCAGCGCCATGGTTATGGCCAGTAGTAGAGAGACAATGCGTTTCATAGTAAATTCCTCCTTAAACATTTTTGTCAGGAAGAAGCCGCGTGCAGCGGTTTCTTCGGGTTACTTTGATTGTATGCCCTTCCGCAGGGAATGAACAGAGGACAAAACTGCGATTTCTTTTGCGATCCTGCAAACTTCTGGCCTGTACGGTTGCGATCCAGACGCAGGAGCGCGTCAGCGCGGGTTTTGCGAATGTGGGGCACAGGTTGGAGCATCCGGGGATGCTCCAACCGTACAGGCAGAAACTTTTATGGAATATAGACACCCTACAGCTTCATTCCATGTTATACTGTAATTAAGATACCAGGGCAAAAGATCGCGTGTTTCATGCTCCCACGAAAACGCATGACTTTAGGACTCGCAGGTATCATGTTGACAGAATTTTACTATGGAAGAAGGAATTTACTGTGAAAGAAAGACATCTGTACGCGCCTGCCGGTCTGCGCAGGTTACGGAGGGCCCTGTCGGCTCCTCTAAGACCCCTGAGATTTACGGCGCTTATCATTCTGGCTCTGGCCGGGCCCCTTGCCCTGTCCGGCTGTGACGCCCCTCAAAAAGAAGAGCCTCCGGTGGAATATGCGCCCTCCGAGGATCGGACGCTTGTCATCTATACCTCCCACAAGGAAGAGGTCTACCGGCCCATCGTCGAGGAGTTCGAGGAACGCACCGGCATCTGGGTGGATGTGGTGAGCGGGGGGACCGGAGAGCTGCTGAAACGCATTTCCCGGGAGACGGAAGATCCCCAGGCGGATGTGATGTTCGGCGGCGGCGTGGACAGCCTCACGGCCTATGCGGAATGCTTTTCCCCCTATTCCTGTCAGGACTGGGACATGCTTCAGGCAGAATACCGCTCCCAGGACGGACTGTGGACGCCCTTCTCCTCCCTTCCGGTGGTCCTGATCTACAACACCAAGCTGGTGGAGGCGGGGCAGGTGACCGCCTGGAGCGATCTGTTCTCCCCCGCCTGGCATGGTCGAATCGCCTTCTGCGACCCCGGCATTTCCGGCTCCTCCTTCACCAGCCTGGTGACGCTGCTGCGCGTTCTGGAAAATGAAGACGAGACCAGCGGCCACAGCATTCTCAAAGCGCTGGCCGAAAACCTGGACGGCAGGCAGTACCAAAGCTCCGGCCAGGTGCTGGACGCGGTGGCTGACGGGACGGACCTCATCGGCGTGACCCTGGAGGAGACGGCTCTGAAGCGGATCGCCGCCGGGGAGGACATCGCCATTGTCTATCCCGCGGACGGCACCTGCTCGGTTCCCGACGGCGCCGCTCTCATAAAGGGGGCGGCCCACAGGGAAAATGCCGGAAGATTTCTGGACTTCATCTCCGGCAGGGACGTTCAGTCGCTGCTGGAAAAGCAGTTTTGCCGCCGGACGGTGCGGACGGACATTCTGCCCGCGGGAATCCTGCCCAAAGCGGAAGAGCTTCCTCTGGCGGACTACGATATAGAGAAGGCCGGCAGGGAGCATGACGCCATTCTCATGTCATGGGCCTTCTATCAAATGGGGGAAGACTCCCGCCTCTACAGGCGGTGAGCAACAAATCCCGCGCCAAGACTCGCAAGCGAGTCTTGAACTGAGAGGAGGCGATACGCCGTGAAAAAATTTTTCGGAAAATCCTTCCGGGTACGGCTGTTCGCCGGATTCCTGGCCGCCTCCCTGCTGCCGCTATTGTTAAGCTCCGCCATGCTCCTTAAGACCTTCCGCCTGCGCCTGGACCGTCAGGGGAAGCAGGAGACAGCGGAGCAGCTGGCCCGGGTGACCCAGCTTCTTGATACCCTCTATACCAGCTTCCACCAGGTATCCGAAGCTTTAAAAAATGATCCCTCCATTGCCCCCGTGCTGATGCGGGGGCAGGGCGGCAGCACCACCGTCTACAGCACCCTTTTCGCCGTTACGGAGGACAGCCGGGAGTACGCCCGCTTCGACCTTTACGACAAGGACGGGATCTGGCTCTACTCCACCCAGAACGGACCCGCCGCAGGGGAGCTGCCCGTGAACTGGGGCGTCCTTTACGCTTCCCGGCAGACGGCGGGCCTGGCCTTCGCCGCCGCAGGCGCGGGCGGAAATACCGCCCGTCCGGGCTTTGTTTTGTCGAGCGCAGAGAGCGATCCCGCCCGTCCGGACTCTGCTTCAGCGGACGCGGGAGCCTCCGGCGTCCTCCTTCGGGGCGCGGCGCAGATCACCACCAGGGAGGGAGAGGCGGCGGGCTATCTGGTCATCACCATGGACCGGACCCATTTAAACCGTCTGCTTGGCGGAAGCTACGGCAGCCAGAACGATCTGATCTTGCTGAATCCGTACTGGCGGCCCGTCTACGCCAGCGATCCCTCCCTGGCCGGCACCCTGGTGCCCCGGCTTCGCAGCCTGCTGCTGGAGGGCGCGGACATCAACGACAAGGCTTCCGAGGACTCCTACGGTACCGCATATCTCCCGGATCTGGAGCTCTATGTGCTGCTCTCCCGGCCTCAGACCCTGAACCGGGATGCCCGGACGCTCCTTGGCACCGTCACCCTGGGCAGCGCCCTGGTCTGCGTGATCCTCTCCATTTTCCTGGGCCTTAAGCTGAGCCGCCGGATGTTCTCTCCCATCAAACGGCTCCAGGGGGCCATCGGCCAGGTGGTACATAACGATCTAAGCGTCCGGGTAACTCCCTCTCATGATGATGAGCTGGGGGAGCTCTCCCGGCAATTCAACACCATGGTGGAGGCCTTAAAGCAGAATCAGGAACAGCTCCTTGCAAATCACCGGGAGCTGAACGAGGCCCAGATCCGCATGCTCCAGGCCCAGCTCAATCCCCATCTCCTGTGCAACACCTTAGACACCATGAAGTGGATCAGCAAGATCCATCAGGTGCCCCAGGTGGCGGTCATGTCCACGGACCTGGCGGATATCCTGCGGTTCTGCATTTCCCCGGAGGAATTTGTGCCCTTAAGGCAGGAGGTGGAGATCCTGAAGCGGTACGTGGAGATTCAGACCATCCGCATGTCCGGCAGCTTCCGCTTTGCGGTGGAGCTGCCGGAGGAGCTGGCGGAATGCGAGATCCCCAAGATGATCCTTCAGCCCCTTGTGGAAAACGCCATTCTCCACGGACTGGAGGACGTCACGGACGGCGCCGTCACGGTGGAGGTACGGAGTACGTCAGATAAACAGCAGGTATGGAGTACGCCGGATAAGCAGTTGAAGATCTGTATCAGCGACAACGGCAGAGGACTGCCCAAAGAAATGGAGGGCCCCTACGTCTGCCGGGAGCAAAGCTCCTCCCGGCATCATCTGGGGCTGTACAATGTGGATACGATCTTAAAGAAAAATTACGGAGCGCAGTATGGCCTGTTCTTAAGCCGCCGCCCGGACGGAACGGGAACCGCGGTGACAGCCACGCTGCCCCTTACATGGGAGGAACCGAAAAATGCTTAAAATTTTAGTGGTAGAGGACGAGGAAATGATCCGCAAAGGCATCACCCTTGCGGTGGACTGGGCTTCCCTGAACTGTATGGTGGTGGGGGAGGCGGCCAACGGGGAGGAAGCCCTGGAGGCGGTGGAGCGCTACCGCCCCACCCTGATCATCACGGACTTAAAGATGCCCCGGATGGACGGGCTTCAGATGCTGGAAGCGCTGCGGGCGCGGGGCGACAACGTCTGGGTCATCATCCTCACGGCCTACGACAGCTTCGCCTACGCCCAGAGCGCCATAAAGCTGGGGGCGGTGGATTTCCTGTTAAAGCCCTTCCACGACGGCGAGCTGGAGGCGGCGGTGGCGAATCTGCGCCGCCGTGCCTGCTGCGGGCAGCAGCAGGAGCAAGCCCCCATTCCCGGCCTGAAAAAAGGAGATAAAAGCAGATACGTGCTGGAAGCCATGAACTACATCGGAGAGCACTACGGGAAACAGAACCTGAGCGTGGAGGCCATCGCCGGCTCCCTGGCCATCAGCGAGGGGCATTTGAGCCATCTCTTTAAGAAGGAGACGGATTATACCCTGCTGAACTACCTCACCCGCTACCGGGTCCACAAGGCCATGGAACTTCTGCGGGACCTCAGGATGAAGGTGTACGAGGTGGCGGAGCTGGTGGGCTACCGGGACATCACCTACTTCTCCGCCACCTTCAAGAAGGTGGCCGGGATGGCGCCCTCGGAATTTCGGGATACCTGCGGGTAAGTACTAGAACACCACCCGAATCTCCGTCCCTTTCCCTTCCTCGCTGGTGAGGGTGAGCTCCGCGTTGTGCTGGGCCACGATATGCTTGACGATGGCAAGGCCCAGGCCCGTGCCGCCCGTCTGCTTGGAGCGGCTCTTGTCCACCCGGTAGAACCGCTCGAACACCCGCTCCTGATGCTTTCTGGGAATCCCGATGCCCGTATCCTTCACCGACAGAAGGATGCGGGTCCCCTCCCGGCGCACGGTGACCGTCACGCTGCCGCCCCGGTAATTGTAGCGGATAGCGTTGCTGCACAGATTGTACAGAAGCTCGTCGATGAGATTCTTGTTGGCCGTGATGATGCAGGGTTCTCCTTCCAGATGCAGCTTGACGTCCTGCTTCTGGGCCTGCATGCCCATCATCTGGATACAGTTCTGGGCCGCCTTGTAGAGGTCCACCTGCTCGGCCTCAAATTCCTGGTCCTGATCATCCAGCTCCGACAGCTTGATGATGTCGTTGATCAGCGTCAGCAGACGGTCCGAGTTCCGGTGGATCTCGTTGGCAAAGCGGGCGGTATCCTTCTCCCCGGCCATGCCGCTCTCAATGAGCTCCGCATACCCGGAAATGGCCGTCAGCGGCGTTTTCAGCTCGTGGGACACGTTGGCCGTAAATTCCTGGCGCATTTTCGCGTTGTTTAAGATGTTGATGTGCTGCTCCCTGATGGTCCGCACAAAGGGCTGCAGCTCGCTGTACAGATTATCCTGGCTGATGCCGTCCAGGTTGGTGGCCATCCGCTCGATGGGAACCAGCAGCCGTTTTGTGAGAAAATGGGACAGCAGAATGCACAGGCCCAGGATCGCCGCCACCAGGACCGCCACCAGGACCGTCATGTAGCGCAGCATATGGTAGAGGCTCTGGGAATCCTTGCCGATGCGCAGGATATTTCCGTCCGAAAGCTTCATGGCATAGTAAAAGGTGTGGACGCCAAGGGTGTCCGATGTGCGGATATCCGTCCCCTCCCCCTGCCTTCCGGCCTCCTCGATCTCCGGGCGTCCGCTGTGATTGTCCATCACATCCTCGTCGGCAGAGCTGTCATAGAGCACCACGCCCTCCCCGTTCACCAGCGTGACGCGAAGCGCGTCCTCCTTAAGCCCCTCGTCAGAATTTCCAAGGCTGTCCAGGCTGTCCAGCCGGCTGATGATATGGGCGTAGGCTCTCAGATCATCAAAAACCTGGTTTCGGAAAATAAAATAAAACAGTCCCATAGAACTGACCGCCGTAATCACGATTGCGATTGCGGCGATCAGCATAAACTGCAGATTGATACGTTTTTGCATGCTGTTTTTGTTTCCCATAACGTCTCCTCGGTCTTCCATCCAATCTTTCAGGCGTCTCCCCGGTCTTATATCCGATCTTTCAGGCGTCTCCCCGGCTATTTCAGATCATTTCTCAGTTGTCGATAAGATACCCCACGTTGCGGACCGTCTTGATGACGCCGCCCGCCTCCCCCAGCTTCTGCCGGAGGGTCTTGATATGCATGTCCACGGTCCGGCTCTCTCCACCGTACTCAAAGCCCCAGACCTGGTCCATGATCTTGTCCCGGGTCAGCACAATGCCCCGGTTTAAAAGCAGCATTTTCAAAAGCTCAAATTCCTTGTAGGTCAGCTCGCAGGGCTCCCCCTCCACCGTGACGGAGCGCTTGTCCGTGTCCATCACAATGGCGTCATGGGCAAGGACCGTGCTCTCCGCCTGCTCCTCGGTTCTCCGAAGCAAAGCCTTCACCCGGGAGATCAGCTCCATCACCCCGAAGGGCTTGGTGATATAGTCGTCCGCCCCCAGGTCCAGCCCCTTGACCTTGTCAAGCTCCGTGGTCTTGGCGGTCACCATGATCACAGGCACCCGCCGGGTGGCCTTGTTGTTCCGCAGGGTGGTGAGGATCTCAAGCCCGTCCTCCCCCGGAAGCATGATGTCCAGCAAAATCAGACTGGGCGTCTTTTTCTCCAGCGCCTTGTAGAGATCCCTGCCGCATTCCAGCTCCTGTGTCTCAAAACCGCTGTTTTTCAGCGCGTACCGCTCGATCTCCCGAATATTGACGTCGTCCTCCACGATATAGATCAATGACATATCCATTCCTCCCGGCTACCCGGCTTAGGGAAGCGTATACATTTCCGCATACTCCTCCACCAGGCTGTCAAACTGTTTCTTCGTATCATCCTTTAAGCTGTTTACATAGTCATGAGCCTCAATGCTGCTGTCCTCCGTCTGGATCTGGTACACCGCCAGATTGGAGCAGTGGTCGGACACGCGCTCATAGTTGGTGGCGATATCCGACAGCAGCAGTCCCAGCTCAATGGTGCATTTTCCCTTCTGCAGGCGTTTCAGATGGCGCTTCTTGATATCCTTGTTGATCCCGTCCACCACTTCCTCCAGAGGCTCCACGGTCCTGGCCAGCCCATAGTCATTTTCCGTAAATGCCTTCACGGAGCGGTTCAGGATATCCGCCACCGCGCTCTGATACACCCGCAGCTCCTCCATGGCCTTGCTGGAAAATTTCTGCTTGCTTTTATGCATAGCCTGGGCCAGCTCCATCACGTTCACCGCATGGTCGGCGATGCGCTCCAGATCGCTGATGGTGTGCAGGAGAGTAGAGACGTTCTGGCTCTCCTGGTAGCTTAAATCCTTGCTGTTTAGCTGAACCAGATAAGCCCCCAGCTTGTCGTCATACTTGTCCACCAGATTTTCCAGCTTCTCCACCCTGGCGGCCTCCCTGTCCCCGTAGGCGTCGATCAGGTTCATGGCCTGAAGCATGGCCTCCTTGGAAAGCTCCGCCATCTTACAGGCCATGGTCCGGCACTGCTCCACCGCGAAGCCCGGCGTAGCCAGGAAACGGCTGTCCAGAAGGGGAAAATCGTCCTCCCGCACCTGGGCCTCCCGCTCCTCCTCCGTCTCCGGCAGCGTCAGGTAGGCCAGCTTTTCCAGTCCCCTGGTGAAGGGCAGCAATATCAAAGTTGAAAATACATTGAAGCAGCTATGTACCAGGGCGATTCCCGCTTCATCCACCACCTGATCCGCAAACCCGAAGTGGATGATCCCGTTCAAAATATAGTAAAGCGTCAAAAACACGATGGACCCTATGATGTTAAAATACAGATGTACAAAGGCAGTACGCTTGGCGCCCCGGTTGCCTCCCACGGAGGAGATCAGCGCCGTGGCGCAGGTTCCGATATTCTGTCCCAGGATAATGGGGATCACGGAGCCGAAGGTGAACCCGCCCGTCACGGACAGGGCCTGCAAAATTCCCACCGAAGCCGAGGAGCTCTGGATGACGGCGGTGAGCACCGCGCCCGCCAGAAGTCCCAGCAGCGGGTTGGAAAATTTCGTCAGCAGGCTGGTAAATTCCGGCACATCCGCCAGGGGCTCCACCGCCGCGCTCATGGCCTCCATGCCGAACATCAGCACGGCAAACCCCAGAAAGATGCTGCCCACATCCTTCTTCCTGTCATCCTTTCCCATCATCAGCAGGATGATCCCCACGAGGGCCAGTATGGGGGTAAAGGAGGTGGGCTTTAGCATCCGCATGACAAAGCTGTCGCCCTCGATGCCCGAGAGGCTTAAGATCCAGGCCGTCATGGTGGTGCCGATGTTGGCCCCCATGATAATGCCGATGGCCCGGGACAGCTTCATGATGCCGGAATTTACAAATCCCACCAGCATGACCGTGGTGGCGGAGGAGGACTGGATCACCGCAGTCACGCCCGCTCCCAGCAGCACTCCCTTCAGCGGACTGGAGGTGAGCCTCTCCAAAATGCGCTCCAGCCGTCCGCCCGACGCCCGTTCAAGGCTTGCGCCCATCACATTCATCCCATACAAAAAGAGGCATAATCCCCCCAGCAGGGAAAGTATCCCAAAAAAATCCATTCTTTACTTCCTCCTCTAAAAATTCGATATCCTTGACCCTGATAAATGGACATGGTTCGACCATCTATCTTTTTTATATTATACCCGGCAGGTAAAGTCAATAAATATTCTGTGTAAAATTTATGTAAAATTATTGCCTGCCTGAGCTGTTATGGATTTGTTGAATTGGAATGGGGGACAGGCAAAACTCACCTCCGATAAATGGGATTGCGCCAAAACGGCCCTGCAGGTATCCCTTGCGAATATTTTCCCCCTTGCGCGGAGAAAAAGAGGAAAGAGGGTATAATTCGGTAGCACAGCTTTTTTCATTCTTTTCCACGAACCAGATCTGATCCCTTCTCAAAAGATTCAAATCCAGCAAAAGAGCGTCATGGGTGGTGAACAGGAGCTGGGTGCCATAAGTATTGATGGCGCTGTCCTGAACCAGTTCAATCAGACGCCTGGTGAGCAGAGGATGCATACTGCGCTCAATTTCATCCACAATCAGCAGGGCTCCGTTGTCAAGAGCCTGAAGCCAGCCTCCAATCCGGGAAAAGAAGCTTTGAGTCCCGGAGGATTCCTGTTCCATAAGCAGTTGGAAATACTCCGTGTTGCCATTATCATCCATCATCCGGTGAGTTGTGGTGATCAAAGGCTCCCCCTTTTTACCGGGAACAGATTCAATGGTCACATCAAAGATACCCAGATCAGCAATCAGCATTTCTCTCAGTATCCGCATCTTCTGCATATCACTTCGAGCAATTTCAGAAACAGTTTCAGCGTAAGCGCCAGGCTGTTCCGTCATTGTGGTTAATTTTTCAAGGAACCATTTGTATGCGTTTTCGGTCTGCGGCAGGTTCCAGTCATTGGAAGAAACAAGATAAAGCTTGTTGTCCAAAGTACGGTTGCTAAGCGTAGTCTGCTCCGCCACATTATCTCTGAATTCATATCTATCATTTTCACGGGAAAAGATCAAGGCTTCGCGCCCGTTGGGCCAATGGTAAAGGTATTCGCTGTAAATTTGTTTCGAGTCAAAGGAGAATCCGTAGACATATCGGATTCCGTTGTAGATATACATCGCCTCAAAAGAGGTCGGTTTATGATTCCCGGCAAAGGGTTCCCAAGGCAGCTTCTGCCCCTTGGACAGTTTCGAGGACGCGCCGACAATCATGTCCTTCATGGTCTTAAGCGCATGCAGTACATTGCTCTTGCCGGCTGCATTGGCTCCATAAATCGCCAGCACCGGAAGCAGAGTTCTTTTCTCGTCCGGATGAATCAGACACGATGCCAAAGAGGTGTCTTTAGACGCCGCAAAGCTGATTACCGTATTATCACGGATCGAACGATGATTTTCAATGGTAAACTGGATAAGCATGGGCGCACACCCTCCTTTTGCTTATAGTATAAACAAGTTCGTTTATATTATAACATTTAAAGTTGCAAACTGCAACATTTAACAACTTGTTTTTGCAAATATTGTGCAAATATAATTGGTAAAATCTTAATCATTGCTGTTAGAATAATTTACTGTTGATATTATGGAACCGCTTCGCGTTCGTCCAATCATTACTCGTCCTCATCTTCGGATGCAGCTTTGCATAATCCAGGAATTTTTCAGCTGATGATTCAAGGCTGTTGTAAAATCTTTCGCCAAAGTCACCGTAAGCTGCGCTGAGTTCTGCTGCTTCGGCAGCAAAAGCGAGATGCATCAGAGCTTTCGTTCCTTCGTCTACCGTTCTGCCCAGGTAGTCATTTCAAATGCTTTCAGGATTGTCTTTTCTATCATCATGCCATAACCGTCTGAGAAACGCAACAAGAAAACAGCCGGAAAAGTCAGCTTTTTCACTGCTTTTCGGCTGTTTCTTCAATCCTGTTTTTAAGTCTCAAATGCCAAAGGGCTAAAAATTCAGTTCACTCAGGTTCTACAATCACCCAT
>CALWDR010000023.1 GCA_944376745.1 uncultured Lachnospiraceae bacterium | reverse complement strand
AGCCGGGCCCTTGTCCGCCTGCCCGGAGAGGTCCCGGTAAAAGTGAAGGACGAAGCGGGCGCCGCCTTCGGGAGCGTTCTCCGCCTTGACGGAGGCATTTTCCCTGACCAGTATCATCCGGGCCAGGGCCAGGCCGATGCCCACGCTCTGCTGGCTGGAATTTTTTCCCTTGTAAAAACGCTCGAAGAGATGGGGAATGTCCTCCGGGGCGAAGCCGGGGCCGTTGTCCTGGATGATCAGCTCCGTGTAAATGGCATTCTGGCTGGCGGATACCAGGATCTCCCCGCCCTCCGGCGTGTGCTCCATGCAGTTCTTTAAAATATTGGCCACCGCCTCCACGGTCCAGTCGGTATCCACCCAGAAGGTCTCCCTGCCGGTCTGTTCCCGGAAATGAAGCCGCTGGCCCCGCAGCTCCATGGGAATTTCCAGGGGACCGGCGGCGGCCCGGACGATCTGAGAGACGGCGGCGGGCTGAAGCTTGAATTCCACGGTTCCGGCGTCCAGCCGGGAGACCTTCAGCAGGGCTTCGATCAGCCAGTCGATGCGGTTTAGGAGCATGGACATCTGGCGCAGCAGCTCCGTGCGCTTTTCGGCGGTAAGCTTCGGCTCCGACAGCAGGGTCAGAACCAGGCGCAGGGAGGTCATGGGCGTGCGGAGCTGATGGGAGATATCCGCCATGGAGGCGGCCAGATGGCCCTTTTCCCGCTGCAAATGCTCGCTCTGCTCCTGTAAGCGCAGCACCATCTTGTCGATCTCCACCTTGAGGATGGACAGCTCTCCCTCCTGGTAATCGGGAAAATGCAGGCTCTTATCGCCGTGCAGGAGGGCGTCGATGCCCTGGCTCATCTTGCGGATGCGCTGGTACCGTTTTGCGGTGAAAAAAACAAACAGCCCGGTGCAGATAAGTCCTATGAGAAGGGCCCACAGGGCCAGGAGCGCACCGAGGGAGGGCGCTCCGTAATCCGGGGAGCCGTAGGAAGGCGTAAGGGCGCAGCCAAGAAGAAAGCCCGCCGCCGAAAATGCCGCCGTGGCGGCAAGAAAAATAAGCAGGCTTCGTTTGAATTCAGGATTGCGAAAAAGGCGCATGGGAATCTCTCCTTCCGGTGGGGCGGCAACGTGGCGGGTGGGGCGGCAACGTGGGCCGGTGCGCTGGCACGGGGCCAGGCCCTGGGAATGTGTCACCCCAGCTTGTAGCCGAAGCCCCGCACGGTGCGGATGATCCGGGGCTCCTGGGGATTGTCCTCGATCTTCTCCCGCAGGCGCTTGATGTACACCGTCAGGGTGTTATCATTGACAAATTCTCCGGCGATATCCCAGATCTCCCCGAGAATTTTTTCCCGGGACAGCACGATCCCCCGGTTGGTGAAAAAGTAGAGGAGCAGCCGGTATTCCAGAGCCGACAGGGCGAGCTCCTCCCCGTTTTTGGTGACGCAGGCCCGGGCGGTGTCCACGGAGACGCCTCCGTATTCCAGAAGGGTCTGGGGCTGGCTGCCATACCGGCGCAGCACGCTTTTCATGCGGGAGACAAGCTCCCGGGGCCGGAAGGGCTTGGCGATGTAGTCGTCGGCGCCCAGGTCCAGGCCTGTCACCACGCTGAACTCGTCCCCGGAGGCCGTAAGAAAGATGACCGGCGTGCCGGTGGAGCGCTTGATGGCCGTGCAGACCCCGAAGCCGTTGCCGTCCGACAGGGACACGTCCAGCAGGACCAGGTCGTAGTCCTGCTCCTTCAGTCTGGCCAAAGCCCTGGTCTGGCCGTCGGCGGAATCCACCAGGAAATCCTCCCTCCGCAGAAATTCCGTCAGATTTTTTACGATGGAGGCGTCGTCCTCCACCAGCAGCACACGGTACATGATGTGGTCTCCTTTTGCGGTAAAATAGGATTGCGGGAGCACGTAGTGCGGAGCAATCCGTAAGCAGCAAAGGCCAAAATATCTTTTGACTCCTCCCCATTATATACAATTCCAAGGAAACTGGCAATAAAAAGCTGCCGCACTCTTGACGTGATTCAAAAAGTTTCGTATGCTAAAGGTAGAAATGCAGAATTGTCCCGCGGCGCGGCGCCGTCGGCGGCGGATTTAATGAAAATGAAAAACGGAAGAAAAGGGGAATGCGGTATGAATCAGGAATGGGAAACACTTTTGCGGCAGATCGATCTTTATATTGAGGAATCCCAGGACGAGAATTTTGACAGGTATCTTGCGCAGATGAAGGAAATTTTGCTGGCACAGCCTCAGAGGACGGAGGAGATCCGGCAGGCGGTGGCCCGGAATATGGAGCGCTACCGGGCAAATGTGCGGCGGCAGCAGAAGACCTCCATGGAATTTAAGATAGGTGCCGGCGTGCTGAGCGGCATCGGGATCGTGTTTGTGGTGGCGGCCCTGGTGATCCTGGTGCGGAATTTTATGCCGCCCTTTGTCCAGGGAATGGCCATGTTCGCCTTCTTCGCCCTGGTGTGGCTCATTTCCCAGATGGGACTGATGCGGGCGGCGAAGAAGCTGGCTCTTGGGCTGACCGGGGCCAGCGTGGTGGGCCTGTATCTGTCCGTGGTGGTAAATTTTCATGAATTTCACACGCTGCCGCCCTACTGGGCCCAGGGGCTCCTGGTGCTGGTGGCCGTCCTGTCCTGGCTGAACGGGCGGGTCATCAGATCGGCGGTCCTGCAGTGTATGAGCTTTGGCGGTTACCTGTTCTTTTTCCTGTTCCTGCCCTGGGAGGAGGAGCTGCCGCTCTTTATCCTGCTGCTGGTGACCATGGCCGGGCTGAATCTTATGTGGAATCTGGGGGCGGCTGGGGAGCGCCGGGACCTGGTAAGGCTGGTGCATACCCTGTGCTTCGGCGTGGTCTACCTGATCTACGGCATGTATCTGTTCTTTGATATGACTCTGCTGGGGGATGAGGTGGTCGGCGTCCTGCCGATTCTGATTTACCACATGCTTATGCTGGGGCTTTTGAACCTGTTTTACATAAAATCCGCCGGCCCGGGGATGTTCGCTGCCTGGATGAGCTTCACCGTGGTGGAGCTGATGATTTTCTGTTCCACCATCGTCATGCTTCAGTGCAAGGGAGATTTTGTGACACCCCAGTGGCTTCTGGCTCTGATCGGCGTGAACCTGTTCCTGCTGCTTTGGCAGAAGTTCCGCTGGTACGGCATGGGCGTTTATTTTCAGTCCTTTTTCCTGCTGCTCTTCCTGGTAGGGGGAGAACTGATGTGGCCGGGGATCGCGGCGGCTGTGGTGCTGTTTGCGGCGGGGCTTTTGTGCGTGCGGGAGAAGCTTTTGGCCCATGAACTGATCATGTCTCTGTACTTTTTGTTTTTCCTGTTTCTCGTGGTGCCTGCCGCGTGGATCTACGCGGCGCGGATGGCGCTCCTGCTGGTCATAACGGCGCTGTGCCTGTATGTGCCCCGCCTGCGGGCGAAGAAGCCGGCGGCGCTGGTGTACACCAATGTCAGCCTGATGGGGACGACGCTTCTGGGGCTGGGAATGGAACGGCTGCGCCAGAGCCTGTTTTACAGCGGGAGCACCACTGTGCTCGGGGAGGGCGTTAAGGCCGGACAATTGCCCAATTACATTCCGGATACGGTGGTGCTGGTGCTCTCCGTGCTGGCGGTGCTGGTGCTGTGGCGGAAGCGCTGTTATCTGCCGGGACGGCTGCAGGGATTGATGCTGGTGCTGGTGCTCACCTATATGGTCTTCATTTACCGGATCGAGATTCCGGTGGCGGCCAGCATCGCCCTGATGGTGGTGGCTGTCGTCGCCATCATCACCGGCTTTGTCCGTAAGGAGACGGCGCTGCGCATTTACGGCTTGATCCTGTCCCTCTTTGTCTGCGCCAAGGTGGTGCTGTATGATTACTGGGATCTGGAGCTGTTTTCCAAGAGCATCCTGCTGTTGGTGGTGGGGCTCATCGCCATCGCCATTTCCATCGTCTACGCGGTGCTGGAGCATGCCCAGAGGAAGAAGATGCCTCCTAAGAGGAACTACGGGGCGGCGGGGCCGTATCCGTATCAGTATCAGGAAGGCCCGGCTTCGCAAATGCCCTGGCAGGCGGGGCAGGGAGTCTCGGCTTCGCAAATGTCCTGGCAGACCGGGCAGGAAGTCCCGGTTTCGCAAATGCCCCGGCAGGCGGGGCAGGATTGCCGGGCGGCCATGCCCCGGCAGATGGGGCAGGATTGCCGAGCGGCTATGCCACGGCAGATGGGGCCGGAGGCGGCTGATCAAAGGGTGCAGGAGACAGCTTCAAATGAGGAAATTTCGCCGTCGGTTGCGGCTCAGGAAATGGAGCGAGCTTCACAGGAAGAACAGGACTCTGTATGACAGGCAACCTGAATTCCGTCATGAAAGCGCTCCGTTACAACGATTTTGATTCTTATTGGACGCAGACTTCCGCAGCCGAGAGTTTAATGGGGTATATCAGTCTTGATTTTGACGGACTGTCCAGAACGGTTGCGGAGCTGATCGGCGGCGTGGAGGTGAAGGTTGATACAAAGAACTTCGCCAACGATCTGGTGACCTTCCGAAACCGGGATGA
>CALWDR010000022.1 GCA_944376745.1 uncultured Lachnospiraceae bacterium | reverse complement strand
GCAAAGGGAGAGCGAAAGGAAGTATATAAAAAATAAGGATCTGGGGGATTCCTATGGTAAGAAAAATGAAAAGATGGCTGAGCCTTGGGTGCGCGTGCCTGACAGCGGCATTTACGGCGCTGGCCGGCGCGGCAGCAGGGCTTTGCAGGGTCAGTTTCGGCCAGGCCGGCTCCGGCTGCGCCGGGACCTGCGGACAGCGGGCCTTCTGGAAGCTGGAGGAGGAGAGCGGACGCCTGACGGTCTGGGGCAGCGGGCCCATGACGGACTGGTACCAAGCGGGAGAGCCGCCCTGGGGGGAGCGGCTGAGCGCTGTTACCGGGGTGGTGGTGGAAAGAGGGATCACCACCGTGGGGGATTACGCCTTTTCTTCCTGCGTGAATCTGACGGAGCTTTCTTTGGCGGACACGGTGGAGAAGATCGGGGTATGCGCGTTTTGCGGCTGTGTCTCCCTTGAAAGGGCGGTGCTCCCGGAGGGGGTCAGGCTCGTGGCCTCCAAGGCCTTTCAGTCCTGCGTTCTGCTTGCCGCGGTTCATCTGCCCTCCACCCTTGGCAACATTGACATGCGGGCCTTCGGCGGGGACCGTATGCTGGACAGCGTATATTACGGCGGGACGAAAGCCCAGTGGAACCGGGTGACGGTCAGTATGGCCGCTTCGGACAATCATTTTCTGTTACAGGCGAAGCTGCATTTTGCGAAAATGCCGGAAATGGAGGCGGACGTTTGTGGGGCGGAAGCTTTAAAGGACTGTCCAAGGACAGTGCAGCCAGTTCCTTTGGAGGACGGCGGCGAAGACCGGTATGAGGAGATCGTGGCGCGGGTGAAAAGCGCTTTGCGGCAGGGCGGCGACGGGTATCTCTACGTGCTGGGAGTGGATCTGACCACTCCCGGCATCCGGGCCAAGAGCGGCGACTGTACGCTGCTTCTGTTCCCTGGCGGTGAGACGATGATGATCGACGCAGGTTACACGGAATGCAGCGGCCATGTGATCTCCCTGCTGCGGGACCTGGAGCTTGGACGCCTGGATTATTTTGTCCTGTCTCACTCCCACAATGACCATGTGGGCGGCGGCAAAGCCCTGGCGGCGTATCTCTATGGCCCTGGCAAGGGCGGGATCGGCGTTTTCTGTCACAGCGGATTTTTGGAGGAAAGCGGTCCGGCGCGGGAATTTCAGAAATATCTTAAGGATAAGGGCGTTTCGGTCAGAGAGGACTTGCTGGCGGGAAATTGCATGCAGGTCGGGGATGTGGCTGTCCATATTTACAATCCCACAGAGGAACAGGTGAAGAGCTGTATTGGCGGTGTGACGGAGGTAAACAATCTTTCCATATTAATAAAATTTACCTATGGGACTTCCGTTTACCTTACCGGAGGGGACCTTTACCGGGACAGGGAGCTTGAGCTGGCTGCCCGATATGGGGACGCCCTCAGGGCGGATATCCTCAAGGCGAATCATCACGGGACCTACACCTCCAACTGCCCGGAATGGCTGCGGACGGTTTCGCCCAGGGCTCTGGTGGCGCCTGCGGACGATATTGGCGGAACGCCTCTGGCAGAGCTGGCGGCTGAGATGGGCATCGATTATTACAGCGTGCATATGGACGGCCTGGTGCTGTGCAGAATGGGACAGCGGCGGGATTATGAGATAATCACCCGCTATGACTCGTCCCTGCGTAAAATTGGCGGCTTTCGGGAAAAAAATTTGTGAGGAGAAGCATATGAAACTGGAACAGATGGAATATGATGTGGCGGTGATCGGAAGCGGCCCCGGCGGGCTTCCGGCTGCCCTTGCGGCGGCCAGAATGGGCGCGAAGGTGCTGCTGGTAGAACAGAACGGATTTCTGGGCGGAAATCTGACCATTGGCCTTCCGCTTCTGGGGTATCTGGACAAGGACGGAAATCAGGTGATCGGGGGAATTGCCCAGGAGCTTGTGGACACGCTGCGGGACAGAGGGGCGGCCACGGAGCACATCCCATGCCCCATGCATAACTCCGTAACCATCTACGACCATGAGATATTTAAGATCGCGGCCTTTGAAAAATGTCTGGAAGCGGGAATTTCTCTGCTTCTGCATACCCAGATCGTGGATGCAGATCTGGAAAATGGCAGTCTGCGGGCGGTGACGTTGTTTGGCAAGGGACGGCGCATGGAGGTGTCGGCCAGGGTCTTTGTGGACGCAACCGGGGACGGGGATGTGGGGTATCTGGCGGGAGCCTCCTATGAGAAGGGACGGGAGGGCTCCGGCGTCCTGCAGCCGCCCACGCTGATGTGCACCCTTACGGGGGTGGAGCTGGAAAAGACCATCCGCTATCTGGAGGATCATCCGGAGCAGATGGAGCCGGGCCCCTCCGTGGAGATTTATCCGGGCTATGACGGCGGATACCTGCGCGCCAATCTTCATCATCATGTGCTGGTGGGATTTCGCAGGCTGTTCTTGAAGCTGAAGGCGGAGGGCAGGCTTCCGGTGGACCGGGATACCATGATCTATATCAGCACGCTGGCGCCGGGAACGGTCAATATCAACTGCACGCGCCATCTGGGCATTGACGGCAGTGACGTGAAGGATCTGACCAGGGCCGAGGTGGAGGGCCATCTGCAGAATTACGCGCTCCTTGAGATGTTCCGGAAAGAGATTCCCGGATTTGAGTCATGCAGGCTGGCTAGGATCTATCCCTTTGTGGGCGTCCGGGAATCCAGACGGTTTCGCGGGATCTCCAGGCTCACGGAGGAGGATGTGGAAGCGGGGCGCATCGGAGACGACGCCGTGGGTCTGGGCTCCTACATCATTGATATTCATGACGGCGGCGGCAGCGGCACCATCGTCCGGAAGGTGAAGCCCTACGGAATTCCCTACGGGATGACCTGTTCCTGCGAGATTTCCAATCTGATGTTCAGCGGCAGGTGCGCCTCCATGGACGCCGTCGCCTTGAGCAGCCTGCGGGTGATGCCCTCCCTGATGGCCATGGGGGAGGCGGTGGGCGTGGGCGCGGCCTTGGCTGCCCGGCAGCAGTGTTCGCCCGGTCAGGTGAAGGCGGAGAGGGTTCGGGAGATCCTTGCCGGGAACGGAGCGATCCTGAGGTGACAGGATGAGATAAAAAAAGAACCCTCGACTGACGGTATCGGGGGTTCTTGTCCTGTTCATCTATTACGCAATTCCGTTTACAGCTTTAGACAGACGGGAAATCTTCCGGGAAGCGGTATTCTTATGATACACGCCCTTGCTGGCAGCCTTGTCAAGCTCAGAAGTAGCGGCAAGCAGCGCGGCCTTAGCGGCTTCCTTATCCTGCGCGGCCACAGCGGCGTCTACCTTCTTGATCGCTGTCTTAACCTTGGATTTGATTGCTTTGTTGCGAGCATTTCTGGCTTCTGCCACCAGAATCCTTTTTTTTGCTGATTTAATGTTAGCCAATCCCTACACCTCCATTCCAAAATGGTTTTTCGTATTCGATTGTTTCATTAAAGCCGGACACGGACGTTCTAATGTAAACATACTCATTTATTTTAGGCTAGAAAATAGTTTCTGTCAATACATATTTTACTTTTTTTTGCGAAAAATACCATGGATAGCGGTTGCTTTCATTCCGTGACCGGTAACGGATAACGTACATTGGAGGAGCAGGCATGGGACAATTTCAGGTAAGGACCGATCTGGCGCTGGAGACTAGGGAGAAATTCCAGGAGGATAACGTGGAGATCAAGGGTGTCCGGGTGGAGGAGGAGCGGATCCCCGAGAGCGGGATCAAGATCACCAATGTGTTCATCGAGACAGAAAACGGCGCGAAGATCATGGGAAAGCCCAAGGGAAGCTATATTACGCTGGAGGCGCCCCACATGAGCGAGCAGGACGAGGATTATCACCGGGAGATCTCCCAGGAGCTGGCCAGGGTGCTGGAGCGGCTCCTGCCCAAGAAGGAGAAACCGGTGGCGGTGCTGGTGGCGGGGCTTGGCAACCGGGAGGTGACGCCGGACGCTCTGGGCCCCAGGGTGGTGGACAATATGATGATCACCCGCCACATCATCCGGGAATTTGGAAAATATGCCTTCGGGGAGGATGAGACCAATCAGATCAGCGGGATCGTTCCGGGGGTAATGGCCCAGACCGGTATGGAGAGCATGGAGATCTTAAAGGGCGTCATCAAGGAGACAAATCCGGACTGCATCATTGCCATCGACGCCCTGGCGGCCAGGAGCACCAAGCGCCTGGGCCGGACCATCCAGATCACGGACACGGGGATCAATCCCGGCTCCGGCGTGGGCAACCACCGCCATGGCCTCAACGCGGGGAGCCTGGGGGTCCCGGTGATCGCCATCGGGATTCCCACGGTGGTGGACGCGGCCACCATCGTCAGCGACACCATGAGCAATCTGATCGAGGCCATGTCCCAGTCTGTCCATCTGAAAGAGCTGGGGAACTCCCTGCACTCCCTCAACCAGTCAGAGAAGCAGGATCTGATCCGGGAGCTCTTATCTCCCAGTCTCAACACCATGTTCGTGACGCCCAAGGACATCGACGAGTCCATCAAGCGGCTGAGCTTCACGGTGTCGGAGGGGCTGAATCTGGCCCTGGGGGCGTCTGTGGCCTGACGCGGATAAGGACTGTCTTTTGATTGCCGCGGCTTGCTGTCTGAACTGTCACATAATTCCTCTGGGACAGGCATATACTTATAGTACACCGTTTGCCAGAGACATTTTCCTGGGGGCGGAGGGTATTTGCGGATCAGAACAGGACCGGAGGAGCATGTTGAAGCGAAGAAGAAAAAATCATAGAAATCATAGAAAAGCCGCGCTGCTGGGGTTTGGGGTGCTGCTGGCGGTGGTCTGCTGGCAGAATCTGAAGGAGACCGGCGACGGGCCTGCCTTAAAGGAGATCTTCAGACAGGCCCAGAGCAGCCTCTACATGGCCGCGCTGGAGGCCCATATTCCGGCGGTGACTGTTTCCGCCGCTGTGGAAGAGCAGGAGGAGAGCACGCTGATGGAGCTGTTTCTGCAGAAGGTGACGTCCCTGCTCCCCGTTCAGTCCTATGCCTTTCACCAGTCGGACTACGACACCCAGGTGGAGAGCGCCTTAAGCTATGAAATGCTCATGGCCCGGGAGGGAATGGATGAACAGTACCGGGACGGGGAGCTGGTGGCTGACGGGGAGGGGGCCGTGGGCGCCCGGGACGGGATCTCGGAGAGCGGCGACGGGACCGGCCAGGAACCGGCGGAAGCGGTGGATACCGGAACCAGCCCCCAGGAGGGGGCAGTGGGAACGGCGGGAAATGTCATTGGTCCGGCTCTGGAGCCGGCGGTGCGGATCTCCCGGGAAAAGCTCAACGATTTTGACTATCTGATACAGAACTTTTATACGGTGGACAGGACTACCACCATCGACGGCGGCCAGCTGAATGCCCAGGAGCTGCTCGACCTGGACATGAGCCTTACCACGCCGGCGGACCAGCCCCAGATCCTCATCCATCACACCCACTCCCAGGAGCAGTATGCGGATTCCAGCGGGGATGGGTCCATGTCCATTGTGGCGGTGGGAGCCTACCTTGCCAGGCTCCTCACGGAGCAGTACGGCTTCAACGTCATCCACGACACCGGAGAGTATGACGTGATCGACCACGACAACGCCTATTCCTACGCGGGACCGGCGGTGGAGAAGATCCTGGAGGAGCATCCTTCCATCGAGGTGGTTCTGGATATCCACCGGGACGGCATCGGAAACGACGGTCATCTGGTGACGGAGGTGAACGGGAAGCAGACCGCCCAGATCATGTTTTTCAACGGCTTAAGCCGCACCACCCAAAACGGCGATCTGGCCTATCTGAAAAATCCCTACATACAGGACAATCTGGCCTTCTCTCTCCAGACGAAGCTGGCGGCGGAGGAGTATTATCCGGGCTTTGCCAGGTCCAATTATCTGAAGGGTTACCGCTACAACCTTCATTACCGTCCCAAGAGCATGCTGGTGGAGGTGGGAGCCCAGACCAACACCTTTGAGGAGGCCAGAAACGCCATGGAGCCCCTGGCGGACCTGCTCCATAAGGTCCTGCGTCCTGGGGAGTGAGAAAGCGTTATTGTTCATGGGGTGGGGAATATTCAACATTGCAGTTTTGTCAGGAGGACGCCCTGGACAGCGATTTTGTTAACGCAGACACGCTTCCGCTCAGATCAAGACGCAGCGGTACTAGACTCACCGCCCGTAAGCGGCCGGTTCGTCAAGTGCCGGCGTCTTTCAATGGTCCGCTTATAACAAAATCGCTGTCCAGGGCTGCGTTCCCGACAAAGGCTGTATATTTTGTAATTTCCCTACCCCTCTGAAAAGTAACGAGAAAGCTGTCTCGCGTGGTGGGGCGGTGGGGAGTGAGAAAAATCCTTGTACAAGTTTGGAGGAATATGGTATACTATAGCAGGCGGCGGATAAAGCTGCTGTTTGTTAGAGTATATCATCGGATGTGCGAAATTTTGCACAGGAGGAAACATATGTCAGGAATAGATCAAAGCAAGATCAGAAATTTTTGCATCATTGCCCATATAGACCACGGAAAATCTACCCTCGCGGACCGCATCATCGAGATGACGGGGTTACTCACCAGCCGGGAGATGCAGGCTCAGGTGCTGGACAATATGGATCTGGAGCGGGAGCGGGGCATCACCATCAAGGCCCAGGCCGTCCGCACGGTTTACAAGGCCAGAAACGGGGAGGAGTACATTTTCAACCTCATCGACACCCCGGGCCATGTGGACTTTAACTATGAGGTTTCCCGGAGCCTGGCGGCCTGCGAGGGCGCCGTGCTGGTGGTGGATGCCGCCCAGGGCATCGAGGCCCAGACGTTGGCCAATGTGTACCTGGCCCTGGACCACGATCTGGAGGTGCTTCCGGTCATCAATAAAATAGATCTGCCCAGCGCGGAACCCGAACGGGTCATTGAGGAGATCGAGGACGTGATCGGCCTGGAGGCCCAGGACGCGCCCCAGATCTCCGCCAAGACCGGACTCAACGTGCAGGAGGTCTTAGAGCAGATCATCGATAAGATCCCGGCTCCCAAGGGGGATCCCAAGGCGCCCTTAAAAGCCCTGATCTTCGATTCCGTGTACGATTCCTACAAGGGAGTCATCGTCTTCTGCCGGCTCATGGAGGGCTCCGTAAGGGCCGGAACCCCCATCCGCATGATGGCCACCGGGGCTGTCGCCGACGTGGTGGAGGTGGGCTATTTCGGTGCGGGACAGTTCATCCCCTGCGAGGAGCTTTCCGCCGGAATGGTGGGCTACATCACCGCCAGCCTGAAAAATGTCAAGGACACCCGGGTGGGGGACACCATCACCAACGCCCAGAAGCCCTGCGCAGAGGCCCTTCCCGGCTACAAGAAGGTGAATCCCATGGTGTACTGCGGCATGTACCCGGCGGACGGAGCCAAATATCCCGATCTCAGGGACGCTCTGGAGAAGCTTCAGCTGAACGACGCGGCCCTGCAGTTTGAGCCGGAGACCTCCGTGGCGCTGGGCTTTGGCTTCCGCTGCGGATTCCTTGGCCTTTTACATTTGGAGATCATTCAGGAGCGCCTGGAGCGGGAATTCAACCTGGATCTGGTGACAACCGCCCCCAGCGTGATCTACAAGGTGCATAAGACCGACGGCACGGTGATAGACTTGACCAACCCCACCAATCTGCCGGAGCCCACGGAGATCGACTACATGGAGGAGCCCATGGTCAGCGCGGAGATCATGGTGACCAGCGAATTTATTGGAGCCATCATGGACCTGTGCCAGGAACGGCGGGGCGTTTACATCAGCATGGAATATATGGAGGAGACCCGGGCGCTCCTCAAATACGATCTGCCCTTAAACGAGATCATTTTTGACTTTTTCGACGCCTTAAAATCCCGCTCCCGGGGCTACGCCTCCTTCGACTACGAGCTGAAGGGCTACGCCAGGAGCGAGCTGGTGAAGCTGGACATCCTTATTAATAAGGAAGAAGTGGATGCGCTGTCCTTCATCGTATACAGCGGGAGCGCCTACGAGCGGGGCCGGAAAATGTGCGAGAAGTTGAAGGAGGAGATCCCCAGGCATCTCTTTGAGATCCCCATACAGGCCGCCATCGGCAGCAAGGTCATCGCCCGGGAGACCGTGAAGGCCATGCGCAAGGACGTGCTGGCCAAGTGCTACGGCGGCGATATTTCCAGAAAGCGGAAGCTTTTGGAGAAGCAGAAGGAAGGCAAGAAGCGCATGCGCCAGATCGGAAATGTGGAGATCCCCCAGAAGGCCTTTATGAGCGTGCTGAAGCTGGACGACGACTAAGCCGCAAAGCACTGGCATAACGACTAAGCTTTGGAGCACCGGCATAGCGATTAAGCCGTAAGCATCGGCATAACAACTAAGCCGTAAGCACCGGCACAACGACAGACACCGGATGAGAAGAAGATGAGCGATAAAAAATTAGAGCTGTACCTGCATATCCCCTTTTGCGTGAAAAAATGCGCCTACTGCGACTTTTTGTCCGCCCCGGCGGAGGAAAGCATCAAAAGCCGCTATGTGGAGGCTCTGCTTAAGGAGATCAAAATAAAATCAGCAAGCTGCAAAGAATACAGCGTACCGTCCGTTTTTTTCGGGGGCGGTACGCCTTCTGTGCTTTCTGGGGAAGCCGTCGGGCGTCTGATGGAGGCCCTTCGAGCCGCATTTTCCATTGAGTGGGACGCGGAAATTTCCATAGAATGTAATCCGGGTACATTAAATCCCAAAAAAGCCGCACACTATAGGAGAGCGGGGATCAACCGCGCCAGCCTGGGACTTCAGTCCGCAAGGCAGGAGGAGCTTGCCCTGCTGGGGCGGATACACACCTATGAGCAGTTCCTTGAAAGCTTCGATTTCCTGCGGAAAGCCGGATTCGACAATATAAATGTGGACGTGATGTCCGGTCTGCCAGGCCAGAGCCTTGGGGACTGGCAATATACACTAAAAAAGGTGGTGTCTCTCCATCCCGAGCATATTTCCGCCTACAGCCTCATCATAGAGGAGGGGACGCCTTTCTACCAGCGCTTTTCCCAGGACGAAAAACGCCGGGAGGCGGGGGAGGAGCCCCGGCTTCTGCCTACCGAGGAGACCGAGCGGGCCATGTACCGGTGGACGGAGGAGTATCTGAAAGACCACGGCTATCTGCACTATGAGATTTCCAACTATGCCCGGCCCGGCAGGGAGTGCCGCCACAATGTTGGCTACTGGCGCCGGGAGAATTATCTTGGCCTGGGCCTTGGAAGCGCCTCCCTGGTGGAGAATGAGCGCTTTTCCAATACCTCCGTTCTGGAGGACTATCTGAATGGAAACTATGAGAAGCAGGAGGCCGTCCGTTTGGGTCGCGGGGAACAGATGGAGGAATTTTTGTTTCTGGGCCTGCGCCTTAGGGAGGGGATTTCCAGAAAGGATTTTTACGATTGCTTCGGCGTGGAGTTGGAGGGGGTCTACGGGGATCGGGCGGCGGTTCTGTGCAGGCAGGGGCTTTTGGCCCAGGAGGCCGGGCGGGTATTTCTCACGGAGGAGGGCATTTCCGTCAGCAATTATGTGATGGCCCAGTTTCTGCTCTAAAATGTTATTGTTCAGAGGCCAGTTTCGCGAGGTGTTTTTTGTGAGTGTAGCGAAGCGAAAGTCACAGAAAACCCGAGGGCTGCAGCGCCAAAATGCGTCAAAGACGCATTTTGTGTGCATCGCGAAGCGGGTTACTGGTCACGGAGTGAACA
>CALWDR010000021.1 GCA_944376745.1 uncultured Lachnospiraceae bacterium | reverse complement strand
GATACAACCAGATAACTGCCATCCTCTTTTTGCATGATTACAATCTCATGATCTACATCTTCTAATAAATTATTAGAATATTCTACAGTTTCCCTCACACTTACTTCTAGGTAAGTCTCATAATCAGCCACTCTCTCTATTTCAAAATCCGTTTCCATATCCGAAAGATTCCGTTCTTTCAATACTTCTACGCGAGCTAATTCATCGTTATATACGCCTTCCACACTGATATTATCCCAACACTGTCCTTGTTTTCCATTCGCCAGTTGCACCCTCGCTTCCATATACTTTTGGACAAGCAGCACTATTGGATTTACATGAAGTTCCTCTTTCATTGACGCATAGGCCGAGTTTCCAAATAAACCGAACAACATAGCGATACATATAATCGTTGCTATCATTTTTTGTTTTTTCATATCCCATAATCTCCTTTTCTTCTTTAATCTTATTTTTAGATTCTTATTTTTACTTTATAAAAATTTTTCTATAACGCCAAAAACTCACCACCTTCCTACAAACAAATCTGTTATTTTCGCACATTATTTTTATCACACCTCCTTAACACATCTTTATTGTATTTTATTTACAATATCATTAAATCATATATTTTTTATTATGTCAATATAAAATATTATTCTTAGTCAAAAATAATATTCAAAATAATTGACACATTATAAAAGAAATGATATTGTATAGATAGCAAAAAAACAGTAGGAGGTGATACTATGATTCTCAAAAAACCCTATGAAAAAATTACCAACCGGGACCTGGATATTTTAAATATCCTCTGGCATTCCGGCAAATCCATGACAGCCTCGGAGATCGTCGCCACTGGCGGCGGCCTGACCACCAATACGGTTCAGGCAGTTTTGCGAAAGCTGTTAAAACAGAAATGGATCGAGATAGCCGACATTGTGTACAGCGGTACGGTATTGTGCAGAAGCTATCGTCCCACCATGACTATGAAGGAATTCGCCCTCACACAGCTTGCGGACGAGTTCCAGCAGCTGCAGGAAGAAATCTCCACCTCATCTCTGGTGGCCGCATTGCTGGACAAAGCGCCCAGCCCTGAAAAGAGAGCGGAGGAAATCCAGCAGTTGGAGAAGCTGCTGGCTGACTATAAGAAAAATCCTTCCTAGCACAGCGAATCATTTTTACAAGGTACTTGTACACTGTTTCGCAAAATACCGGGAATCCATATTTCCATGTATACAAAGGAGAGACCAAATGCTGAATTTTTCCATGTCCTCAGTCCTGATGTCCGTATTATTCAGCAACGTACTATTGATCGTAATGTACCTGATATTCAGAAATACGAGACTTATGCTTAAGATTGGCTACCGGCTGCTGGCGGTTTTTCTGGCCATTACGCTGCTGCGGTTCGCCTTTCCCTTTGAACTGCGGTTTCTGAGTACAAATATTTACTGGCCGGAATCTGTCTCTTATATGATTACCACTATTTTTCTTGTTCCCCACATTGCATTGGGCAATGTGAAATTATCGCTCTGGCAGGTGCTTCTGGCGGTATGGGGAATAGGAACTTTTATCCAATGCTGCCGGTTGATCGGCTCCTATCGCCTTCTTCACAGAAAAATACTGCTGTTTGGCACTAATATTACAGCAGAGGAGCCCTATGCTTCCCTGCTTGATAAAATATGTCAGGAGCGCGGCCGTCAAAACAGATTCCGTATCTTCACGCTGCCCGGCATCACCACGCCCATGGTATATGGCTTAAAATCGCCGTATATTCTGCTGCCGGAGAAGCTGTCTCTGGACGCGGAAGAGCTATATTATGTCCTCTGCCACGAAGCCTCTCATTTCTTTCAGCATGACTTGTGGCTGAAGCTCTTTTCCCAGATCCTGCAGGCAGTATTCTGGTGGAATCCTTTCTCTTTTTTGCTGAAGCGCCAGATTTCCCTTATGCTGGAGCTGCGGACTGACCGTTACGTCTCCAATGATTCGCTGCACAGAGAAGCGTATGCACAGACACTCCTCCAGATGGCAAAGCTGCAGATTCACCAGGACCTTAGACCCACCATTTCTTTCTGCGACGTGTCCGGTTCCGCGCTCAGTCAGCGAATTCTCATGCTGATCCGCTCGCCGGATAAAACCAGACGCCGTCCAGTGCAGTTACTATTTTCATTTTTAATTGTGGGGGTGTATGCCTTTTCGCTCTTTTTTATATTTGAACCACATTCAATAAACAAAGACGATGCAACAGGCACTTTGGAAATCTCCAGTGAAACCTCGTACTTAATTGAAAATCCAAATGGAGGTTATGATTTATATTACAATGATATATTTCTTGAAACATATCCTGTTCTAGACGACTATTTGCCAAAACTAAAAATTTACAAAACCCTTGAGGAGGTTAAACATGATTAAAAATATTCATTTTCTGTCCATATTAGTTACCGCCGGTCTTTCCTGCGCTATACTTACAAATGTTAATTCTGCAATCAGTCTTTCCCCTATTCACTCAGCAGAATTTACCGACTCTGATTCTAAAATCAGTCCCATGTCAGATGCAATAGAATGGCGCTATAAAATAGAAAACGGCAAAGTCTACAAACGCCTGTACAATTACACAACACAACAATGGATTGGCGACTGGATTCTGGTTTCTTGATGGTTTCATGCCGCTTACTCCATTCGCAGCCACAAAAAGCCTCCTGAGCGGAGCGCTCCCTGTCTTATCATGGAAGCTCTCCGCCCAGGAGGCTTATTTTATTCCTCCATACCGCGCCTATCGATTCGCCGCGCTGCACCTACAGCTTCGCCTGCACCAGCTTCGGCTTATACCCATTGTCCTTCAGGGCCGCGATGATCTGCTCCTTGTGCTCCGTGCCGAAGGCCTCCAGGGTGATCCGAAGCTCCACCGCGGAATTGCGGTTGGTGCTCACAAACTGGTTGTGCTCCAGCTTGATGACGTTGCCAAGCTCCCTGGCGATGATACCGGCCACCTTGCACAGCTCTCCGGGCTTATCCGGCAGAAGGACGGACACCGTAAAGATCCTGTCACGGAAGATCAGCCCCTGCTGGACCACCGAGGACATGGTGATCACGTCCATATTTCCGCCGCTTAGGATCGCCACGATCCGTTTGTCCTTCACGTCCAGGTGCTTTAAGGCCGCCACCGTCAGCAGGCCGGAATTTTCCACCACCATCTTGTGGTTCTCCACCATATCCAGGAAGGCCACGATGAGCTCGTCGTCCTCCACGGTGACGATGTCATCAAGATTCTCCCGGATATAAGGGAAGATCTTCTCCCCCGGGGTCTTCACCGCCGTGCCGTCGGCGATGGTGTTGACCTTAGGCAGAGTGACCACCTTCCCCGCCGCAAGAGAGGCCTTCATGCAGCTTGCCTCCGCCGGTTCCACGCCGATGACCTTGATCTTGGGATTCAAAAGCTTCGCCAGGGTGGCCACGCCCGTGGCCAGGCCGCCCCCGCCGATGGGCACCAGTATGTATTCCACCAAGGGCAGCTCCTTGAAGATCTCCATGGCGATGGTGCCCTGTCCGGTGGCCACCGCCAGATCGTCAAAGGGGTGGATGAAGGTGTAGCCGTGCTCCTCTGCCAGCTCATAGGCTTTCTGGCAGGCTTCGTCATACACGTCCCCGCAGAGCACCACCTGAGCGCCGTAGCCCTTGGTGCGGTTCACCTTGATAAGCGGCGTGCTGGTGGGCATGACGATGGTGGCCTTCACCCCGTACCTCTGAGCCGCATAGGCCACGCCCTGGGCGTGGTTTCCGGCGGAGGCGGTGATGAGCCCCTTCTCCCGCTCCTCGGGGCTTAGGGTGCTTATCTTGTAATAGGCTCCCCGGACCTTGTAGGCCCCGGTATACTGCATGTTTTCCGGCTTTAAATACACCTTGTTCCCACAGGATTCGCTGAGATACTCGCTGTACACCAACTTGGTCTCCAGTGTCACTTTGCTCACGATCTCGCAGGCTTCCTCAAATTTATCCAACGTCAACATCCGCTTACCTCCTCAAATTTATCCAACGTCAGCATCGCCTTACGCTCTCTCCTCGTCTATGTCAAACAATGCGTTCACAAATTCCTGGGCATCAAATTTCTGCAGATCGTCGATGGTCTCGCCCACGCCGATGTACTTGACCGGAATCCCAAGCTCCGACTGAATGGCCACCGCAATGCCGCCCTTGGCCGTCCCGTCCAGCTTCGTTAAAATGATGCCGGTGATATCCGCCACCTGGGAAAATTCCCTGGCCTGGGCCAGAGCGTTCTGTCCGGTGGTCCCGTCCAGCACCACCAGGGTCTCCCGGAAGGCTTCCGGGTACTCCTTCTCCAGTATTCGGTTGATCTTCTTTAACTCCTCCATAAGGTTTTTCTTGTTGTGGAGCCGTCCTGCCGTGTCGCACAGAAGCACATCGGCTTTTCTGGCCTTGGCCGCCGCCACGGCGTCGTAGACGATGGAGGCCGGGTCCGCCCCCTCCTGTCCGCCCACCATGTCCACGCCGGCCCGGCGGGCCCATTCACCCAGCTGCTCTCCCGCCGCCGCCCGGAAGGTATCCGCCGCCGCCAGGATGACCTTTTTGCCCTGGTCCTTAAGCTTCCCGGCCAGCTTGCCCACGGAGGTGGTCTTGCCCACGCCGTTGACGCCGATGACCAGCACCACGGAGGTCTCCTCCTCGAACCGGTAGGCCGTCTCGCCCACGTCCATCTGCTCCTTGATGCTGCGGATCAAAAGCTCCTTGCACTGGGCCGGGTCCTTGATCTTCTGCTCCTTCACCTTCTGCTTCAGGTTCTCGATGATGGCGTTGGTGGCGTTGACCCCCAGATCTCCCATGATAAGGATCTCCTCGATCTCCTCGTAGAAATCCTCGTCAATACTGGAAAATCCGCTGAAAATGGAATCGATTCCCGCCACAATGTTGTCCCTCGTCTTGGAAAGTCCCTTTACCAGACGGCGGAAAAATCCTTTCTTTTCCTCGCTCATACGCTTACTCCTCCAAATCTTCTTCTATTAAATTCACGGAAACCAGGGTGGATACTCCCTTCTCCTGCATGGTGATGCCGTAGAGGCGGTCCGCCGCCGCCATGGTCCCCCTCCGGTGGGTGATGACGATAAACTGGGTATTCTTTGTCAGCCTGTGCAGGTACTGGGCAAACCGTCCCACGTTGGAGTCATCCAGGGCCGCCTCGATCTCGTCCAGGAGACAGAAGGGGGAGGGCTTTAAGTTCTGAATGGCAAAGAGCAGGGAAATAGCTGTCAGGGCCTTCTCGCCGCCGGAAAGCTGCATCATGTTCTGCAGCTTCTTGCCCGGAGGCTGGGCGATGATGCGGATTCCGCACTCCAGGATATCCTCATCCTCCACAAGCTCCAGTGTTCCCTTTCCGCCGCCGAACAATTCCCGGAAGGCCTTGTCGAACTCCCGCTGGATATCCACAAATTTCTCCATAAACTGCTTCCGCATTCCGGTATCCAGATCCTCGATGATGCCAAGGAGGGTCTGTTCCGCCGTCACCAGGTCGTCATGCTGATTCTTCAGGAAGGTATGGCGCTCCGACAGCACCTTGAAATCCTCGATGGCGTTGACGTTCACGTCCCCCAGTCCCCGGATCTCCTCCTTGATGGCGGCGATCTGCTGCTTCATCCTGGAGGGATTCGCATACTCCTCGCTGCGAAGGGCCATGGCGTTGTGGTAGGTCAGCTCGTACTCCTCCCACATGTAGTTGTTCTGACTCTCCATCCCCTCCGTCAGCTTTTCCTTCTGATTGTTTAAGCGGAACAGCTCCTTGTCCAGGCTGTTCATCTTCTCGGAGATCTCCTCCCGCTCCCGGAAAAAGCCCTTGTGAGATTCGGACAGCTGCTCCCTTAACGCCTGGTGCTTCTCCAATCGGTCTGCAAGGTCCGCATGGGCTCCCTCGGAGGCCTCGATGGTCTTTTTGATCTCCTGGATATCTCCCTGCTTCTTCTCAATGTCCTCCCGGGACTGGGCGGCGTCCTGCTGAATCCGGGCAAGCTCCTGGGAAAACCGCTCCATCTCTCCCCGGACACGATCCGCATTCTCCTGGACGAAGCCCATCTTCTGGCTCACGCCGGCCTCCTCCAGCTGCACCTTCGAGGCCTCGCCCTGGGCCTCCTCCAAAAGGGCGTTCTGCTCCTCCAGGATCTGCTGGAACTGGCCGTTCTCTTCCTCGATCTCCTTCTCCCGGGCGTCGGCTCTTGCGATCTCCGCCTCAATGTCCGTCCGGTTCTGGCGGATCTCTGCGATCTGCCCCTCCAACTGGCGGCTTTCCGCACGGATTCCCTCGAAGCTCTCGTCATACTCCTGCTTCTGCTCCCGGGCCCGCTGCACGTTCATCCGGGCCGTATTCTGGGAAAGCAGAACCTCCTGCAATTCCTCCCGGACCTTCGCCAGATCCTCCTTTAGGAGCTCCCGGGCGGTCTGAATATCCGAAATGCGCCGGCGGTGCTTTTCCAGCGTCTCGGAAAGCCGGGCCACCTTCTTCTTAAGATCCTCGATCTCCCGGTTCCGGCCCAGAAGGTTGCTGGTATTCTTAAAGGCTCCGCCTGTCATGGAGCCGCCGGGATTTAAGGATTCCCCCTCCAGGGTCACGATCCGCAGGGAATACTGATATTTCCGGGCCAGGGCCACGGCGTTGTCAATGGTGTCCACCACGTAGGTCCTGCCCAGAAGGTAATCGCACAGTCCGCTGTAGCGGGCCTGGGCCTTCACCAGTCCGCTTCCCACGCCGATGACCCCCGGCTCCCGCAGCGCCTGCTGATTTACCTGCACGGGCTTTTTGCCCACGCTGGTTAAGGGCAGGAAGGTGGCTCTCCCGTAGCGGTTCTGCTTCAGATAGGCGATCATGCGCTTGGCGGTGTCCTCATCCTCCGTCACGATATTCTGAATGCTGCCGCCCAGGGCCGTCTCGATGGCGACCTCATACTGCTTCTCCACCTGAATGAGATCCGCCACCACGCCCAGAAGCCCCGGCTCCCGGTTCCTGCACTCCATCACCCGGCGGATACTGTTGCCGTAGCCGTCGTAGCGCTCGGCAATATTTTTCATGGATTCCAGCCTGGACCGCTCCCGGTGATAGCTTCCGGTGTCCTCCTCCAGGCTCTGGTTTTCCTGGCTTAGCTTCTCCTGCCATTCCCGGCGCTTATTTTCCAGCTCCTGCTCCCGGGCGGCCAGCTCCTCCTGGTGTCCGGTGATCTTGGCAAGGTTGCTCTCAGCCTCCTCCAACGCGGACAACAGCGCCTCCTCCCCGGTTTTCTGCTCCAGCAGGCGCTTGCTCAGCTGGGCTTTGCGGATGTTGGCCTGCTCCAGCATGGTGTCATAGCGCTGCATCCGGGCCTTGGTGGAGGCCTTGCTGTTCAAAAGCTCGATGATCTCGTTCTTGCCAAGCTCCATGCCCTGCTGGCACTCGGAAATGGTGGTCTGTATCTGGGTCAGCCTGTCGGTGACCGCGTCCCTTCTGGCCTTCACCTGGCCAAGCTGCCCGGCAAGCTCCGCCGCCTGGGCCTCGTAGTCCTTAAGGCTGTCCGCCCGCTCCGACAAGTCCCGCTCCACGGCTTCCCGGCGGGAGGCAAAATGCTCCTCGCTCTGCTTCGCTCCCCGGATCTGCTCCAAGAGCACGTTGATCTGGCCTTCCAGCTTGCCCTTCACCACCGTGGTATTGTTTAACTCCTCCCGCACCAGGTTGATGGCCTGTTCCATCTTCTCCATTTCCTGCTCGGTCTTCTCATACTGTTCTTTTATGCGGTCAAAGGAGGCTTTCGAATCCTGATAATCTCTGTCGGCGATGACGATCTTTTCCTCAACCTCCTTCATCTGCTGCTCCATGCGGGCGATCTCCATCAGAAAGAGGTTCACGTCATAGAGCTTCAGTTCTTCCTTTTTCTTCAGATAGATGCGGGCCTTCTCGGACTGGCGCTCCAGGGGGCCGATCTGCTTTTCCAGCTCCGCCAGGATATCCTTCACCCGCACCAGGTTCTGCCGCTCATTTTCCAGCTTCTTCTGGGCCGTGGCCTTGCGCCGCTTGTATTTTACAATGCCCGCGGCCTCGTCAAAAAGCTCCCGGCGGTCCTCGGGCTTGCCGCTTAGGATCTTCTCGATCTGCCCCTGCCCGATGATGGAATAGCCCTCCTTGCCGATCCCGGTGTCATAGAAGAGCTCGTTGACATCCTTAAGCCTGCAGGGGGTGCCGTTCATGAGATACTCGCTCTCGCCGGAGCGGTACACCCTTCTGGCGATGGTGACTTCGTTATAATCCAGGTTCAGCTGCCGGTCCTCATTGTCCAGGGTGATGGACACGTAGGCGTAGCTTAAGGGCTTCCGGTTCTGGGTACCCGCGAAGATCACGTCCTGCATGCTGGCGCCCCGAAGCTGCTTGGCGCTCTGTTCCCCCAGCACCCAGCGGACGGCGTCGGCCACGTTGCTCTTGCCGCTGCCGTTGGGACCCACGATGCCTGTGATCCCGTTGTGAAAATCAAAACGTATCTTATTGGCAAAGGATTTGAAGCCATGGACCTCAATACTTTTTAAATACATAAATTCCTCCAATTCTTTGCGCATCCCCCGGAGGGCTTATTTCATAGGAGTTCCGCTTGCGGAACTCCCGCGCCGCGCGCAGCCGCCCTGGCGGCATCTTCCTCTTTGCGCGCGTGCGCAGCCCCCGGAGGGCCTATTTCATAAGAGCTTCGCTCGCGGAACTCCCGCGCCGCGTGCAGCCGCCCTAGCGGCAACTTCCTCTTTGTGCGCGTGCGCATCCCCCCGGAGGGCTGGCTTATTATTTCTTCGCAGAAGACATACTAAGCAGTACCTGGTAAGCCGCCTCCTGCTCCGCCTGCTTCTTGGTGCCGCCCTCGCCCTGTCCCATGGGCTTCTCCCCGATACAGGCCTCCACCACGTATTTTTTCTGGTGGTCCGGGCCGGATTCCTCGATGAGGCGATAGGAGAGCTCTCCCTCCGTCCCCGCCTGCACCAGCTCCTGCAGGATCGTCTTGCTATCAAAAAAGAGCTGCTTGTGCTCCATGTCGTTTAACACAAACCGCAGGATGAACTCTTTCGCATTAGCAAAACCACCATCCAGGTAAATGGCCCCGATCACGGCCTCCAGAGCGTCCGACAGAATGGATTTCCGTTTCCGCCCTCCGGTCATATCCTCGCCCTTTCCCAGCAGAAGATACTTTCCTAGCTCCAGCTCCCGGGTACAGAAGGCCAGGGTCTGCTCGCACACCAGACTGGCCCGCAGGCGGGTCAGCTCCCCCTCCGGGTAGTCGGGAAATTTTTCATATAAAAATTCGCTGGCGGTAAGCTCCAGCACCGCGTCCCCCAGAAATTCCAGCCGTTCGTTGTTAAAAAGCCGGCTCATGTGCTTCTCGTTGGCGTAGGAGCTGTGAGTCAGCGCCTGGGTCAGATAGTGCCGGTTCCGAAACCGGTAGCCGATTTTTTTCTGAAATTCTTCATTTTTCTCCATATTTCTCTCCCAATGAGAGGAAAAAGGCTGCCGGGAGAATTTTGTTATCCTCCTGACACCCTTCTCCTGTCTGCCGTGTTTACTTTTCTCTGCCTGATACAGCAAATCATAAGCAACCGACGTTCATGTATCAGAAACTTATTTCCCGCTGTACTAATTGTTCAGAGCGCTCTTGATCTTCTCCACCGCGTCTCCTACGGTGACGATCTTCTCCGCTTCCTCGTTGTCGATCTCCACGTCGAACTCTTCCTCCAGGCCCATGATGATCTGGAAAATATCCAGGGAATCTGCCCCCAGATCATCCATGAAGGTGGTGTCCATGGTGATCTCATCCTCGTCCACGTTCAGTACTTCCGCAATGATTTTTTTCAACTTTTCAAATTCCATTTGTTCTTCCTTTCTACTCTTCCTCCGAAGAGATTCCCAGCTTATTTTTTATTTTTTCATTGATCCGCTGTTCCTTGAATGTCACGCACTGCAAAATGGAGTTGGTGACCTCTGGAGATTTGGAATTTCCATGGGTCTTGACCACCAGCCCCTTTAAGCCCAGAAGCGGCGCGCCGCCGTACTGGGAGGCGTCGAAGGCCTTCAGTGTCTTCTTTAAGGAGGGCTTCACCAGAAGCGCCCCGATCTTACTCCGCAGGCTGGACATCATGCTCCTCTTGATGATCCCAAGGAAGGCAGAGCTGACGCCCTCGTATAATTTCAGGATCACGTTGCCCACAAAAGCCTCGCAGACGATCACGTCCGCCGCCCCGTAGGGAATGTCACGGGCCTCGATATTGCCCACGAAATTGATATCCTTACACTCCTTTAAGAGCGGATAGGTCTCCTTGACCAGCGCGTTTCCCTTTTCTTCCTCCGCGCCGATGTTGACGATGGCCACCCTGGGCTTCCTGATCCCCACCACATGTTCCATGTAGATGGAGCCCATTTTCGCAAACTGTACAAGATGGGAAGCCCTGGCGTCCACGTTGGCCCCGCAGTCGATCAGCAGGGACACCCACTTATCCGTGGGAATGAGCGGCGCCAGCGGAGGCCGTTCCACGCCCCGGATCCGTCCCACAATGACTTGTCCGCCCGCCAGTATGGCGCCGGAGCTGCCCGCTGAGACAAAGGCGTCCGCTTCCCCCTGTTTTACCATATTCAGCCCCACCACGATGGATGACTGTTTTTTCTTGCGAATGGCCAGCACCGGAGGTTCAGCGGTCTCAATGACTTCCGGGGCGTCCACGACGGCAATCTGCTCCCTGGGATAGGTGTATCCGGCCAGCTCCTTTTGGATCACGGCCTCCTGCCCCACCAGAAGTATCTGAATATCCTTCCTCTGCAGGACGGCGTTCACAGCGCCTTTTATGATCTCTCCCGGAGCGTTGTCTCCACCCATGGCGTCCACCACAACTTTGACTGTCTCCTCCATGTTCTTTTATATCCTCCTTTGCTATCTGGCAAATACCTATAACAAAATTTACTATATGTGGGAGGAGAAGTCAATAGGGGAATGAAAAAAGCCACAGGAAAAGCGTCTACAGTACTACTGTTCACACGGTGGGAAAATATTCAGCTAACAGTTTTTGTCTGGAGGTCGCCCTGGATGGCGCATTTGTTAACGCAGACACGCTTCCGCTCTACAATAGAAAGCCTGCTTCGCAAGCTTTCTATTGTCATAAATTCAAGACGCAGCGGTACTAGGCTCACCGTCCGCAAGCGGCCGGTTCGCCAAGTGCCGGCGTCTTTCCATGGTCTGCTTATAACAAATGCGCCATCCAGGGCTACGTTCCAGTCAAAAGCTGGAAAGTTTGTATATTTTCCCCACCCTATGAACAGTAACTGCCGCTTGGACCAGAACAGCCGCAGGCAAAAACCTGCGGCTGATTCGGCGTTCAAAAGTTTTTTCCAAATAAATCGCTGTGACTGCCAGGTCTTCCTATTCCGCCACGTCCTCGCAGGCCAAGGTGGCAGTGATGATGGCCATGGAGTAGGCCTCCTCGGCGTTGCAGCCCCGGGACAGGTCGTTGATGGGAGCGTTTAAGCCCAGCAGGATCGGGCCATAGGCGTCAAAATTCCCCAGACGCTGGGCAATCTTGTAACCGATATTGCCGGCGTTGATATCCGGGAAGATAAAGGTGTTGGCATGGCCGGCCACCGGACTGTGAGGGCACTTGGTGCGGGCAACCTTGGGGGATACCGCCGCGTCAAACTGAATCTCGCCCTCAATGGGAAGATCCGGGCGCATGGCCTTGGCCTTGGCAGCCGCCTCCCGCATCTTGTCCACGTCCTCGCCCTTGCCGGAGCCCAGGGTGGAGTAGCTTAAGAAAGCAACCTTGGGATCGATGCCGAACTCCCTGGCGCACTCCGCCGCGTTGATGGCGATCTCCGCCAGCTGGTCGGC
>CALWDR010000020.1 GCA_944376745.1 uncultured Lachnospiraceae bacterium | reverse complement strand
CACGGATACCCTGAATGAAGGAGGCTGCGTGGAGGATACCCTAGCGGCTATCGGAGGCCGCACCATCCATACCTATCACACGGAGGGAGCCGGTGGCGGACATGCTCCGGACATTATACGGGCTGCTGCCGCTCCCAATGTGCTGCCCTCTTCCACCAACCCCACCATGCCTTTTACGGTGAACACCCTGGATGAGCATCTGGATATGCTGATGGTGTGTCATCATCTGGACAAGCGGATATCGGAGGATGTGGCCTTTGCGGATTCCCGAATCCGTCCGGAGACCATCGCGGCGGAGGATGTGCTGCATGATATGGGAGTGTTCAGCATGATGAGTTCGGATTCCCAGGCTATGGGACGGGTGGGAGAGGTCATCACCCGCACTTGGCAGACTGCCAGCAAGATGAAGGATGAGCGGGGAGCGCTGCCGGAGGACGAGGGCCATGGAAATGACAATTTCCGGGCAAAGCGCTATATTGCCAAATACACCATTAACCCGGCTATTACCCACGGCGTAGCTTCCTATGTAGGTTCCGTGGAAAAGGGAAAATTCGCGGATCTGGTACTGTGGAATCCGGCTTTCTTCGGCATCAAGCCGGATATGATTATCAAGGGAGGCATGATTATCGCATCCAAGATGGGGGACGCCAACGCCTCCATTCCCACCTGTGAGCCGGTCATGTACCGTTCCATGTTTGGGGCCCACGGGAAAGCCAGATACGCTTCCTGCCTGACCTTTGTGTCCAGGGCGGCCATGGAAGAAGGCGTGGCCGAAAAGTACGGGCTCCAGAAGAAGGTAGTTCCTGTTTCGGGCTGCCGGAATATCGGCAAGAAGGATATGAAATTTAACGACGGCACGCCGGAGATCACCGTAAATCCGGAGACCTATGAGGTGAAGGTGGATGGCCGGGCAATCACATCGAAGCCGGCCAGGAGCCTTCCACTGACCCAGCTTTACAGCTTATTCTAATAAAGATTCGGGAGGAAAAGGAGTATGTTAGGCGTTTGTCTGTTATTTGTGGGGATCGTGCTGATCAATAACGGTATGTGCACCCTGTATCAGGTTGACGGGAAATCCGCAGCTGTGATGAATATTCTGACAGGAGGTCTGTCCGTTTTTATCAATGCGGTCAATCTGGTAATGGGAAATTATTACGCGGCCGGCACAGGACTTCTGTTTGGCTTTACCTATCTTTTTGTGGCCTTTATGAAGCTGGGAAAATTAAATCCCATCCCCTTTGCCTGGTTCTCTACTTTTGTGGCGGTGAATGCGGTGATTTTCGGAACCATCGAGGGTATTACCGGAAGCGCTACCCTGGGTGTAACCGCGGACTGGCGGTGGGCCGTTATCTGGTATCTGTGGGCCATTTTGTGGGGCACATCCTTTGTGGAGGATATTATGGGAAAGAAGCTGGGGAAATTTGTTCCCTGCCTGCAGGTATTTGAGGGGGTAGCAACGGCCTGGATACCGGGTCTGCTCATGCTCATCGGCGCATGGTAAATGGGAATGAGCGTCCCGGCGCGGAACCGGGAGAAAACGTTTTGAATAAAGGAGCATTTGCTATGATTTGTGAAAAGATACTGGGGACGGTGGATACCCTGGACCTGAAGGGGAAAAAGCTGGAGTATGTGGATATTGAGTGGCATGAGGCTTTCAAAAAGATTCACAGGAAGAAAACAGAGACGGGCAGGGAGATTGGCATCCGCATGGATGATTCCATACTGACGGAAGGCCTGAAGGAGGGGGATGTGATCTGGCTGGAGGATGATCTGGCCATTGCTGTGCACTCGCCGCGCGGCCCGGTGGTCCTGATTTCTGTCAGGGAGGATCGCCCTCCGGCGGCGTCCAGGGTCTGCTATGAGATCGGAAACCGGCACGCGCCCCTTTTCTTCGGAAGCACCCCGCTGTCTTTTGTAACGCCGGACAATGAACCTATGTATCAGATGCTGGCAAAGCTGCACGGGGTTTCTCTGGAGAGAAAGATTATGCCCTTGGATTTCGGGAAAAAGATTTCCGCGTCCGTCCACCATCATCATCACTGAGAGGGAGTATTGCATGAATAAAGAGGATTTATCCAGCCGCCTGCTGCTTCTGCAGGTTAATGACGCTCTCTTTCCCATCGGCGCCTACTCCCATTCTTACGGGTTGGAAACCTACATCCAGGAGGGAAGGGTGCGGGACGCCAAAACAGCCGGGGAATATATCAGCCGGAAGCTGGCTCTGGGCACAGTCTACACGGATCTGCTGGCTATCCGGCTGGCCTGTGAAAAGGCTAAAGCCGGCGGCCTGGAAGCGCTGGATGAGCTGGAGGATACGCTGGAGGCGTCCCTGGTTCCCAGGGAGTGCCGGGAGGCCTTTAAAAAGCTGGGGAATCGCTTCGCGAAGACTGTGTCGGGGCTTCCCATTCCCTGGAAAACCCAGGTGTTTGGGGCGTATGTGAAAAGGCGGGGGGAGAGGGGCATCTGCCATCCCTGCGCCTACGGAGTGTTTTGCGCCGGGGCCGGCATCCCGGCGGAGGATGCCATGCTTCATTATCTGTATGCCCAGACGTCCGCCATGGTCACCAACTGCGTGAAGGCCGTTCCCCTAAGCCAGACGGAGGGACAGAAAATTCTGACCGCTCAGCTGGGCGCTTTCCCCGGGCTTCTGGAACAGGCAAGAGAAGCGCCGGAGGAGATGCTGGGGCTGGGAGCGCCGGGCTTTGATCTGGCGGGTATCCGCCATGAAACTCTGTATTCCCGGCTGTATATGTCCTGATGGCAGAGGGGCAATGACATTGTGTGGAGAAAGGATGAGACAGTATGTCCTATGTAAAGATCGGGGTGGCCGGCCCCGTTGGTTCCGGCAAAACAGCATTGATTGAAGCATTGACCCGCCGTATGGCGAAGGAATACAGCATCGGCGTTATCACC
>CALWDR010000019.1 GCA_944376745.1 uncultured Lachnospiraceae bacterium | reverse complement strand
TAGCGCCCACTCCGGCCATCGGGGACAGCGTGGCGGATATCCTGACGGAGATCGGCCTGGAATATGCCGGCGCTCCCGGAACCACCGCGGCCCTGGCCCTCTTAAATGACCAGGTGAAGAAGGGCGGCGTCATGGCCTCCTCCTATGTGGGGGGCTTAAGCGGCGCGTTTATCCCGGTCAGCGAGGACCAGGGGATGATCGACGCCGTCAAGGCGGGAGCCCTGACCCTGGAGAAGCTGGAGGCCATGCCCTGCGTCTGCTCCGTGGGCCTTGACATGATCGCCATGCCCGGAGACACCAGCGCCTCCACCATCTCGGGCATCATTGCCGACGAGATGGCCATCGGCATGGTGAACCAGAAGACCACGGCGGTGCGCATCATCCCGGTCATCGGCAAGGGCGTGGGCGAGACGGCGGAATTTGGAGGGCTTCTGGGCTACGCGCCCATCATGCCTGTAAATCCCTACTCCTGCGAGGCCTTTGTCAACCGGGGCGGGCGGATTCCGGCGCCTATACACAGCTTTAAAAATTAGTAATCGTTCAGGCAGTAAGCCACAGACTACAAAAGGCCGAAGCCTGCTTTGGCCAAATCAGGTGATGGAGAGTGTTTACAAACAGCGCGTTGCGCAAATTGATCTGGCCCCTGCTGTTGGAGCAGATGCTGGCCATGGGCGTGGGGCTGGTGGATACGGTGATGGTGTCTACCGTGGGAGAGGCGGCGGTGTCCGGCGTATCCCTGGTGGATATGATCAATAATTTGATGATCAATGTGTTTGCGGCCCTGGCCACCGGAGGCGCGGTGGTGGCGGCCCAGTATATCGGCCATAAGGAGGAACGGCGGGCCTGCGAGTCCGCGAACCAGCTTCTGGTGGTGGCGGTGACGGCCTCCCTGCTGCTGGCCGGCCTCTGTCTCCTTCTCAACAGGGGAATCCTCCGACTGTTTTTCGGTTCCATCGAGCCGGCGGTGATGGACGGCGCCATGACCTATTTCGCCCTGTCCGCCCTGTCCTACCCCTTTCTGGCCGTCTACAACAGCGGGGCGGCCCTGTTCCGTTCCATGGGCAATTCCGGGATTTCCTTAAAAATCTCCCTGCTCATGAACGTGATCAACGTCTGCTTTAACAGCCTGTTCATGTTCGGCCTGTCCATGGGGGTGGCCGGAGCCGCCTTGGGCTCCCTGGTGGCCCGTGCGTCCGCGGCGGTCATCATCTGCCTGCTTCTGAAAAATCCCGGTCTGCCGGTTCATTTTGTGGGATTCGGGAAAGGGCTTCTGGAGTGGAAGATGGCAAAGCGTATCCTCTATGTGGGGATTCCCAACGGCCTGGAGAACGGGATGTTCCAGCTGGGGAGGATACTGGTGGTATCCATTATCTCCGGTTTTGGCACGGTACAGATCGCGGCCAACGCGGTGGCCAATAATCTGGACGGGGTGGGCGTGATTCCGGGACAGGCCCTGGGGCTTGCCATGATCACCGTGGTGGGCCAGTGCGTGGGAGCCGGAGACTACAGCCAGGCAGAGCATTATGTGAAGAAGCTGATGAAGCTTTCCTATCTGGCCTTTGCGGTGGTAGACGGCGTGATCCTTCTGACCCTTCCCTATATCCTGCGCATCTACAGCCTGTCAACCGAGACCATAGAGCTGGCCTGGATTCTTGTGATGATCCACGACGGCCTCGCCATTTTCCTGTGGACACCCGCCTTTGTGCTGCCCAATGCGCTGCGGGCCTCCGGGGATGTGAAATTTACCATGGCCATGTCCGTATTTTCCATGTGGCTCTTCCGCATCCTGTTCAGCGTGATCCTGGGGCAGTGGCTGGGGCTGGGAGCCGTGGGCGTCTGGCTGGCCATGTGCCTGGACTGGGTCTTTCGGGCAATCGTTTTCTGCTGGCGGTTCCATGGCAGAAAATGGCAGACGAAGCGGGTGATCTGAAGGGGCGGCGGAAATCCGGGCAGACATATAACAGTGAAGCAGCTGATCTGGCCGTGAATTTGACAGGCATATAACGAATAAATTGGAAGCGAAGATGTTTATTGATCATAGGAGGTGATACGGTGATCGCAATTATCGACTACGACGCCGGCAACTTAAAGAGCGTGCAGAAGGCCCTGGCCTACATCGGGCAGGAAAGCATCGTTACCAGGGACCGGAAAGAGCTTCTGAGGGCGGACAAGGTGATCCTGCCGGGGGTGGGAGCCTTCGGGGACGCCATGGAAAATCTGAAAAAATACGGCCTCATCCCGGTGATCCGGGAACTTGTGGAGGGGCGGACGCCTTTTCTGGGGATCTGCCTGGGTCTGCAGCTTCTCTTTGAGGGCAGCGAAGAAAATGCCGGGACGGAGGGCCTGGGGCTGCTGCCGGGAGAGATCCTGCGGATTCCTGACACGCCCGGCTTAAAGATCCCCCATATCGGCTGGAATTCCTTAAGGCTTCAGGGGGAGGGACGCCTGTTTGCGGGAATGGCCCAGGAGCCCTACGTGTATTTTGTCCATTCCTATTATCTGAAGGCCGGGGATGCCTCCATTGTAAAGGCCGTCACGGACTACGGCGTGGAGATCCACGCCTCCGTGGAGAGAGGAAATCTCTTCGGCTGTCAGTTCCACCCGGAGAAAAGCAGCCAGGCGGGGCTTGCGATCCTGAAAAATTTTGCGGCGCTGGGAGGTGAGGACTGATGTTTACCAAACGGATCATTCCCTGTCTGGACGTCCATGGGGGACGCGTGGTGAAAGGGGTAAATTTCGTAAATTTGAGAGACGCCGGGGACCCGGTGGAGATTGCGGCGGCCTATGACAAGGCCGGGGCGGACGAGGTGGTATTTCTGGATATCACGGCTTCCTCGGACAACAGGGCCACCGTGGTGGACATGGTGCGCCGGGTGGCGGAGAAGGTGTTCATCCCCTTTACGGTGGGAGGCGGCATCCGCACCGTGGAGGACTTCAAGGCTCTGCTGCGGGAGGGAGCGGACAAGATCTCCATCAATTCCTCCGCCGTCAACAACCCGGCGCTCATCAGCCAGGCGGCGGACAAGTTCGGCAGCCAGTGCGTGGTGGTGGCCATCGACGCCAGGCGGCGGGCGGACGGCAGCGGCTGGAACGTGTATAAGAACGGCGGCAGGATCGACACGGGCCTGGACGCCGTGGAGTGGGCCGTGCGGGCCAACGAGCTGGGGGCGGGGGAGATCCTTCTTACCAGCATGGACTGCGACGGCACCAAGGCGGGCTACGACCTGAAGCTGACCCGGCAGATCGCGGACAGCGTGTCCATCCCAGTGATCGCCTCCGGCGGCGCCGGAACGAAGGAGCATTTCTATGAGGCGCTGACGGAGGGCGGCGCGGACGCGGCACTGGCGGCCTCCCTGTTCCACTATAAGGAGCTGGAGATCATGGAGCTTAAAAATTACCTGGCGGACCGGGGCGTTTCGGTGCGGCGGTAGCCAGGCTTCCATCTGCCGGGGGCGCCCGGCGGTAGCGTACCGGGCTGCCGGGGTCGCCCGGCGGGAGCGTGTACCGGGCTGCCGGAAAAATGGTTGTTTCAATAAATTTACAAGAGAGGGAAAAAATATGGCAATGATCACCAATGACTGGCTTCCTGCCATCGGCGGGGAGTTTAAAAAGCCTTACTATGCGCAGCTCTACAAGTTCGTCCTGCAGGAGTACAACACCCGGAAGATCTTTCCCCCGGCGGACGACATTTTCAACGCCTTTCATCTGACGCCCCTAAGCCAGGTGAAGGTGCTGATCCTGGGGCAGGACCCCTACCACAACGACGGCCAGGCCCACGGCCTGTGCTTTTCCGTGAAGCCGGAGGTGGAGATCCCGCCCTCCCTGGAAAATATCTACAAGGAGCTTCAGGACGATCTGGGCTGTTACATCCCCAACAACGGGTATCTGGTGAAATGGGCGAAGCAGGGGGTCCTGATGCTGAACACGGTGCTGACGGTGCGGGCCCACCAGGCCAACTCCCACCAGGGCCACGGCTGGGAGCAGTTTACGGACGCCGTCATCCATGCGGTCAACGCCCAGGACCGGCCCATCGTGTATCTGCTCTGGGGGAAGCCGGCCCAGTCCAAGATCCCCATGCTGACCAACCCGAAGCATCTGATCTTAAAGGCCCCTCATCCCAGTCCTCTGTCGGCCTACCGGGGGTTCTTCGGGTGTAAGCATTTCAGTAAGGCCAACGAGTTCCTGAAGGCTCACGGGGTGGAGCCCATCGACTGGCAGATCGAGAATATTTAATGTTGTTGAAAAACAAGGAGCAAAATGCTACAATGATGTTTAAGATGACGGAAGGACCGAAGCGGTTGCCGTCAGGAGAGCGGCGGCTGGCCAAAGGCCGGCGTTGACGGGGAGAAGGCTATGACGGATGTATTTGGGAAGTTACGGGGATTTTGGGGGACAAAGAATAAGCAGTCAGACAAGAGAGGAAGGATTTTTACAGACGTGAATAAGGATGAGTATTTTGTGAAACAGCTTGAGGAATTCAGGGAGAGGGCCATGGAGCTTCAGCAGCTTCTGGATACCAAGGAGAACCGGGTGCAGGAGCTTACCCGCGTGGTGAATGAGCGGGAGCAGAAGGCTCAGAAGCTTCAGGAGGTGCTGGAGAAGCGCCGGCAGGAGGCGGAGCGGATCACCAGGGACGTGGAGGAGTGCGTGGTGCAGATCTCCCGGAATATGGAGAAGCAGCTGGAGCAGATCTCCATGGGAAATGACGCCAAGATGGCGCAGATTTCCGTGCAGTTCGACAGCGGCGTGGAGAATTTAAAGGGTGAGCTCACCCGGCAGCTGGAGCAGTTGGAGAGCTTAAAGCAGGCGCTGTCGGACAAGCTGGGGGAGAATCTGGCCGGGCAGCTTGAGGCCATGAAGGCCGAGCTGGCGGAAAAGGTACATACGGAAAATGTGAAAAGCTACCGCAATATGCAGTCTCTGATCGAGGAGCTGGGCGAGAAGCTGGATACCGGGGAGCAGCAGGAGCGCCGGACAAAATCTCTGAAGCGCTATCTCCGGGTGGCCATCGTGCTTGGCGTGCTGAATCTCCTGGCTATGGCGGGATTATTCCTGTATGAACTGGGCATATTAGATTACTGGATGTGGTGATGACAGGAAGGGACAGATGCATTTGCCGGTTCCTGCCGCAGGGGTGAGCACCCCGGTGTTTTGGCGGAATGGTTCCTGCCGCAGGGGGTGAGCGTCCCGGTGTTTTTGCGGAATGGTTCTGCCGCATGGGTGAGCGCCCCGGTGTTTTGGCGGAATGAATGAGGAAAAAGGGAGTATCGCGAATTGAAGGGAAAGAATAAAATTTGGATTTTGGGACATAAGAATCCGGATACGGATTCTATCTGCGCGGCCATTGCCTACGCCGATCTGAAAAATAAGACCGGGGACGGCATTTACGAGAGCAAGCGGGCCGGGGAGCTGAACGAGGAGACCAAGTATGTGCTGGATCTCTTTCAGGTGGCCCCGCCCGGTTATGTGTCCGACGTGGGCGCTCAGGTCAAGGACATTGAGATACGCAAAACCGTCGGGGTGGACAGCCATATTTCTATGAAGAAGGCCTGGGAGCTGATGAAGACGGAGCGGGTGGTGACGCTGCCGGTGACGGGCAAGGAGGGGAACCTGGAGGGTGTGATCATCACCGGGGATATTGCCACCTCCTACATGGACGTGTACGACAACGAAATTCTGGCCCGTGCCAGGACCCAGTACAAAAATATCATTGAGACCTTAAACGCCACTCTTCTGGTGGGCAACGAGCACGCCTATTTTACCAGAGGCAAGGTGGTGGTGGCCACCTCCAGCCCGGAGATGATGGAGGAGTACATTGAGGACGACGACCTTGTGATCCTTGGAAACCGCTACGAGGTGCAGCTCTGTGCCCTGGAGCTGAACGCCAGCTGCATCATCGTCTGCTCCGGGTCCAAGGTCTCCCAGACCATCCAGAAGCTGGCCCGGGAGAGGGGGTGCGTGCTGATGACCACGCCCTTTGACACCTTTACGGTGTCCCGCCTCATCAACCAGAGCATGCCCATCAAATATTTTATGCGCAAGGAACATCTGGTGACCTTTGAGACCGAGGAGTATATGGAGGACGTGAAGGAGATCATGTCCAAGGAGCGGCACCGGGATTTCCCGGTACTGGATGAGCGGGGAAGATATGTGGGCATGATGTCCAGGAGAAATCTGCTGAACATGAAGAAGAAGCAGGTGATCCTGGTGGACCACAACGAGAGATCCCAGGCCGTGGACGGGATCGGCGGGGCGGAGATCTTAGAGATCATCGACCACCACCGGCTGGGGAGCCTGGAGACCATGTCCCCGGTATTTTTTCGAAACCAGCCCCTGGGCTGTACCTCCACCATCATTTACCAGATGTATCAGGAGAAACATATTGAGATTCCAAAGAAGATCGCCGGCCTGCTCTGCGCGGCCATCATTTCCGATACGCTGATGTTCCGCTCGCCCACCTGCACCGCCGTGGACCGGGAGGCGGCGAAGGCTCTGGCGGCCATCGCCGGGGTGAACATCGAGGAGCTGGCCAAAAACATGTTTCAGGCGGGCAGCGACTTCAAGAGCAAGTCGCCGGAGGAGATCTTTTATCAGGATTTCAAGACCTTCTTTGCCACCAACCGGGATTTCGGCGTGGGCCAGATCAGCGCCATGAGCTGGGAGGAACTCTCCGATGTGAAGGAGAAGCTTCTGCCCTATCTTGACACGGTCAGGAACGAGCGGAAGCTCCACATGGTGTACGTCCTGCTCACCAACATCCTGGAGGAGAGCACGGAGCTGATCTACCTGGGGGACGAGGCCAGAAGCCTGGCGGAGAGAGCCTTCCACGTCCACCAGCCCGAGGGCGGCAACAGCCTGTTCTTAAAGGGCGTGGTCTCCCGGAAGAAGCAGTTTATCCCGGCGTTGATGGGGGCGATGCAGGAGGAGTAGGGGGGATAGCGGGCTGCGGAATCGTCATTGGGACGGCAACGATAGAAAGCACGCTTCGTGCACTGTTTTTATTGTCATTCAAAAAATCCTCCCCTGGGTCTGGGGAGGATTTTTTGTGAGAGCGAAGAATGTTTACAGGTGTATGTGCAAATTTATAATGGTAAATATGTAGATAATGCAGTGTATCGTCCGCTATCTCAGCGAAGAAAAAAGTGTGGAGAATGCGATGCTTCTAAGGGAGTGCATCAATATGGATGTGGCCGGAGCGCGGGAGTATACCAAAGGGATCACAGGCATCCTGCACCAATGTCTGAATCGGAAGGAGGAGGATAACTTTACGAAAATGCTGGATTATATTCAGGAGCATTACCAGGACAGCGGCCTGACCTTTGAGGAGGTCGCCGCTGTGGGCGGCATCAGCAAAAGCTACTTGAGCAAGCTTTTCCGGGCAAAGCTGAACATGTCCTACATTGAGTACCTTATTCTGGTCCGGCTGGACAAGGCATGTATCCTTTTGAGGACCACGGATATCCGTGTAAATGAGATCTCCCAGATGGTGGGATATGCCAATGTTCCCAGCTTCCGCAGAACATTTAAGGACAGATACGGCGTCAGCGCTTCCGAGTACCGGAAAAGAGAGCGGGAAGATGCGGAAAGTAAATAAATCTTCATGAAGAACAAAAATCCTCCCCTGGGTATGAGGGAGGATTTTTGCTATCAGATACACCAAAGTATAGAATATATGCGAAATCAGCGGTGCGCACGGCTTCGTCAGCCAACTTTCCAGACAGGCTGCTGTGGCCGCTGCACCCGCCCGGGCAGTTATCGCTGCACCCGCCCGGAACCGTCGCCGCCGGCCAGCTTTGTGACCTCGTCCACGGAGACCATGTTGAAGTCTCCCTCCACCGAGTGCTTCAGGCAGGAGGCCGCCACGGCAAATTCGATGGCGCCCTGGGAGGTGTAGCCGTTTAAGAGGGCGTAGATCAGGCCGCCGCCGAAGCTGTCGCCGCCGCCTACCCGGTCCACGATGTGCATGCTGTATTTCTTGCTGAAATAATAATCGGAGCCGTCGTAGAGCATGGCGGACCAGTTGTTGTCGTTGGCGGAGATGGATTCCCGCAGGGTGATGGCCACTTTGGAAAATCCGAAACGGTCAGCCAGCTGCTTTGCCACGTCCTTGTAGCCCTCGTGGTTTACGGCACCCTTGGTCACATCGGTGTTGGCGGCCTTGATGCCGAAGACGTCCGCGGCATCCTCCTCGTTGGCGATGCAGACGTCCACGTATTCGCAGAGTTTCGCCATCACCTGACCGGCTTTTTCCTTGGACCAGAGCTTGCCCCGGTAGTTGAGGTCGCAGGAGATGGTAGCCCCTGCTTCCTTGGCCGCTTTGCAGGCTTCCAGACAGATGTCCGCCACGGTGTCGTTTAAGGCGGGTGTGATCCCTGTAAAATGGAACCAGTCCACGCCGTCAAAAATGGCTTTCCAGTCAAAATCCGCGGGGCTGGCGGTGGCGATGGCGGAGCCTGCCCGGTCATAGATGACCTTGGAGGGCCGCTGGGAAGCGCCTTTTTCTAGATAATAGATGCCCACGCGGTCACCGCCCCGGGTGATGAAGGAGGTATCCACCCCGTACCGGCGCAGGGAGTTGACGGCGGCCTGTCCGATCTCATGGGTGGGCAGCTTGGTCACGAACCGGGCGTCCATGCCGAAATTTGCCAGGGATACGGCCACGTTGGCCTCTCCGCCGCCGTAGGTTGCGCCCAGGGTCTCTGCCTGCACGAAGCGGTAATAGCCCTCCGGGGCCAGCCGCAGCATGATCTCTCCGAATGTAACGATTTTCTTTGCCATGTTATTTCCCTCTGCTTTCTTTTACGATCTGAACCGCTTCCTCTGTCAGCTCCTGAATTTTGTCGAAGTCGCCCTTTTTCACCAGATCCTTGGGGACCATCCAGCTTCCGCCGCAGGCCAGGATCCGGTCATAGGCCAGATACTCCCGGACGTTTCCGGGGTTGATGCCGCCGGTGGGCATAAATTTCACACCCACATAGGGTGCCGCCACGGCCTTGATCATCTTAAGGCCGCCCGCCGCCTCCGCCGGGAAAAATTTTACCACGTCAAGCCCAAATTCCAGAGCCCTCTCGATATCGCTGGGGGTACAGCAGCCGGGAGTGACGGGGATTCCCTTCTCCACACAGTAGGCGACAATGCGGGGATTGCAGCCGGGGCTTACGATGAATCTGGCTCCCGCCTCTACGGCCGCGTCCACCTGCTCTGTGGTCAGCACGGTGCCCGCGCCGATCAGCATATCCGGAAACTGCTCTGTCATGATCCGGATGGATTCCGCGGCGGCTGCCGTGCGGAAGGTGACCTCGGCGCAGGGAAGGCCTCCCTGGCAGAGGGCCCGAGCCAGCGGGGCCGCGTCCTTGGCGTCCTCCAGGACCACCACCGGAACAACGCCCAGCTCACCGATTTTCTTCAATACGTCATTCATGGGTATCCTCCTAAAGTTTCATAATGTGAAATTAAATTTTACAATACGGTACTTCTTAACACCTATTATATACGGTTTTGGGAAAAAGTAAAGAAGGAAAATAAAAAATTTCCGGGAAATCCTTTGTCTTGTCGTGACAGTTCAGACAGCAGAGAATAGCCTTCGGAGAAGGCGGTCTGTGGCTTCTGTCTGAACTGTTACGTCTTGTCAGGGGGGCGCAGGATATGATAGAATACTAGGGAAAGATTAAGCAGGGGCGGCAGGTCCCTATGAAGAGTTTGGTGAAGGATTCACAGATAAGGCGCAAATATATGCAAATTCGTTGTGGTTTGGCCGTAAAATGAGGATCACACATGGACGGTCACAGAAGGAAAAATTGAGTTTCCGAAAGACGCAGCCTGAGATTTTCCATACAGCGTCTGGAAAATCTCAGGTATTTCAACACACTGACACGGCAGGACTATTTTTCAGGGGCAAGCGTTCCTACTATGATCAGGCCGCAATTCGGCGGCGGAATGGAGTACGATGATATGGAAGAAAAAAATCCGATACAGGTTGCGGACCGGCTGTTCGGCGCGCTGGAGCTTCTGGCGGAGCACGGAGCCATGGGACTAATGGAGATCAGCGAGAGACTGGACCTGAACAAGAGCACGGCCCGCCGGATACTCACCTCGCTGATGTACTTAGGCTATGTGCGGCAGAGCAGCCGCAATGAGAAATATGAGCTTTCCATGAAGCTGGTGAAGCTGTCAAGCCAGCTCCTGGAGAGAAGAAATCTGCCGCGGACCGTGCGGCCCTATCTGCGCAGGCTGATGGAGCTGACGGGGGAGACGGTCCATCTGGTGGAGCGGGACGGCACGGAGGTGGTGTACATTGACAAGGTGGAGTCCTACGCCAACTCCATTCAGATGGTTTCCAGGATCGGCAGCCGCCTGCCCGTCTACTGTTCCGGCGTGGGCAAGGCCATAGCGGCGGAGCTTCCAGCCAGGGAGGTGGAGGAGATCTGGCGCGGCAGCAGCATCGAAAGCCGGACGGAGCATACGATCACGGACTACGGCATTTTTCTGGAAAATCTTGAGGAGGTCCGGCGGCTGGGCTACGCCCTGGACCGGGAGGAAAATGAGACCGGCGTGGTGTGCGTGGCGGCCAGCCTGAAGGATTACCTGGGCAGGACGGCGTATGCCTTCAGCATATCGGCGCCGGTGGGCAGGATGCCCAAGGAGCGGATCAGGGAGTTGGCGGAGTATGTGCTGGCGCTGCGAAAAGAGATGCAGGAGGCCATCGAAAACTGACGATTCACGGGGAGGAAATATTCAACTAGTGACAGTTTTTGTCTGGAGGCCGCCCTGGATGGCGCATTTGTTAACGCAGACACGCTCCCGCTCAGAGAAAGACGCAGCGGTACTAGGCTCGCCGCCCGCAAGCGGACGGTTCGCCAAGTGCCGGCGTCTTTCAATGGTCTGCTTATAACAAATGCGCCATCCAGGGCTGCGTTCCAGTCAAAAGCAGGAAAGTTTGTCTATTTTCCTCACCCCGCAAGCAGCAACGATTTTTCCGAAAAATTGGCGCATACCGTGGGTTTTCGGTTAGACAGAGGGCGTTTTTAGGAGTATAATGTATTATGATAGGGTTCGCGAAGCGGTTCCTATAATGTAAGAAAATGGAAGCGGCAAAAGATAGCTGCCGGATGACGGGAGTTTTATGCTTGCGCATAACGGGTTGGGCAGCCAGGAATTTTGTTTTATTTTCATAAGAAGAACAGGGAGGGCTGGGGATGAAACTGATTGGGACAGAGGACGCGGTGGGTCATGTGATCTGCCATGACATCACAAGGATTATCAAGGGCAAGGAGAAGGGCGTGGCTTTTCAGAAGGGCCATGTGGTCCAGCCGGAGGATATTCCGGTGCTTCTCTCCATCGGCAAGGAGAACCTTTACGTGTGGGAGAAGAGAGAGGGATTGCTTCACGAGGACGAGGCGGCCCGGATCCTGGCGGCGGCCTGTAAGAATGCGCATATGCGCCTGACAGAACCCCGGGAGGGGAAGATCGAGGTCATTTCCGAGACGGAGGGACTGTTTGTGGTGGACTTGGAGCGGCTTTTGGCCATCAACAGCATCGACAATATGATGATCGCCACCAGAAATACGCTGCAGCCTGTAAAAAGCGGGGATAAGCTGGCGGGAACCAGGATCATTCCCCTGGTCATCGAGGAGGAGCGGATGCGGGAGGTCAGCGCCATTGCCGACGAGAACAATCCGATCCTTGCGGTGAAACCCTTTGTGCGGAAGCGGGCCGGGGTGGTAACCACCGGCAGTGAGGTGTACAAGGGCAGGATTGAGGACACTTTTACCCCGGTGATCGTGGAAAAATTAAAGGCTTTCGGGGCCAGGATGGAGCTGCACCGGGTGGTGCCGGATGAAAAGGAGCGGATCGAGGTGGCCATCCGGGAGCTTAAGGAGGCCGGGATGGAGCTGATCGTCTGTACCGGGGGCATGAGCGTGGACCCGGACGATCTGACCCCCGCCGCCATTCGGGAAAGCGGCGCCAGAATCGTCACCTACGGGGCGCCGGTGCTGCCGGGAGCCATGTTTTTGCTGGGATATTTTGAGGATGGGACGCCCGTCATGGGGCTGCCGGGGTGTGTCATGTACGCCAGGGCCACCATTTTCGATATGATACTGCCCAGGGTGCTGGCGGATGTGCCGGTGACAAAGGCGGATATTGTGAAGCTGGGAAACGGCGGGCTGTGCTTAAACTGCCCGGTGTGCCATTATCCCAACTGCGGATATGGAAAAGGCGTATAAGCCGGAAGACGGAGGAAAGAGAAATGAGAGTAGCGGTGATCACAGCCAGCGACTCCGGGGCCCGGGGGCTTCGGGAGGATAAGAGCGGCCCACTGATCGGGGAGATCGCAGCGAAGCTGGGAGCCGCAGTGGTTTCCTACACGCTTCTGCCCGACGAGCAGGAGGAGCTGGCAGAGGCCATGAGGACCATAGCGGATGAGGGGACGGCGGAGCTGATCCTGACTACCGGGGGAACGGGATTTTCCCCCAGGGACTGTACGCCGGAGGCCACGCTGGAGGTCATCGAGCGCCAGGCGCCGGGGATTCCCGAGGCCATGCGGGCCTACAGCCTGCAGTTTACCGGGCGCGCCATGTTAAGCCGCGCCGTGGCGGGAATCCGGGGGAAAACCCTGATCGTGAATCTGCCGGGAAGCCCTAAGGCAGTAAGTGAAACGTTGGAATATATTTTTCCGCAGCTGGCGCACGGGGTGGAGATCCTCACGGGCGCGGCTTCGGACTGCGCCAGGACAGAGCCGGCCCGGGAGGGCGGACAGGACTGTGATAACACAAAAGCCCGGGAGGGCGGACAGGACTGTGACAACACAAAAGTCTAAGCGGAAGCTAAGGAGAGGAAAACGGATGGGAAAAGTGATGGCGGTCTGCATAAGTCCCCGAAAGGGGACGGAAAAGAAGAATGTACATTGCGCGGAATTTGTGGAGGATTTCGGCATCAGGGGGGACGCCCATGCGGGAAAATGGCACCGTCAGGTGAGCCTGCTGTCGCTGGAGCGCATTGAGGAGTTCCGCGCCCGGGGAGCCAAGGTGGAGTACGGGGCCTTCGGGGAGAATCTGGTGGTGTCCGGGTATGACTTTAAGACTCTGCCCATAGGGACCCGGTTCCGCTGCGGGGAGGTCGTGCTGGAGCTGACCCAGGTCGGAAAGGAATGCCACAAGGGCTGCGCGATCTTTCAGACAATGGGGGACTGCATCATGCCCAGAGAGGGCGTGTTCTGCCGGGTACTGGCGGGCGGACAGATCAAAGAGGGGAACGAATTTTATATTGATGAAGGATAAATTTGCAAGAGAAATTTCTTATTTAAGAATCTCCATCACGGAGAAATGCAACCTCCGCTGTACCTACTGCGTGGGGGACGCTCCTGCCGCGGCGCAGGCAGATGGAGGCGATAGCGCTGCCCCTGCCCCTGCGCAGGTTGATGGAGGCGATAGCGCTGCCCCGGCGCGGTCAGATGGAGGCGGGGAATTGACCCTGGCGGAGATCGTGGAGATCACGGAGGCGGCGGCAGAGCTGGGGGTCCGCAAGGTCCGCATTACCGGGGGAGAGCCACTGGTGCGCCCGGACGTGGCGGAGATCTGCGAGAGGCTTCACGCCATCCCCGGCATAGAGGAGCTGACTCTGACCACCAACGGCATTTTCCTGAAAGACTATGCCGGGAAGCTGAAGGCCGCCGGGGTGAGCCGCCTCAACATCAGCCTGGACACCCTGAAGGAAGAAAAATACCGGCAGATTACCCGCTGCGGCAGCTTAAAGGACGTGCTGGAGGGGATGAAGGCCGCCAGGGACGCGGGGCTTTTGCCTCTTAAGATCAACGTGGTGCTTCTTAAGGGCTTCAACGACGATGAGATCGTCTCCTTCGTGGAGCTGACCCGCAGAGAGCCTGTGGAGGTGCGGTTTATTGAGCTTATGCCCATTGGAGCGGGCATCGGCAGGGCGGAGCAGTACCTGCCCGGGGAGGAGGTTCTTAGAAAAGTGCCGGAGCTTACCAGACAGGGGGTCAGCGGCGTGGCCTGCCTGTACCGCTTGGCGGACGGCCTGGGGCAGGTGGGCCTGATCCGCCCGGTGAGCAGCCATTTTTGCGCCGCCTGCAACCGGATACGGCTCACCAGCGACGGTCATTTGAGGCCCTGCCTGCATTCCCCGGAGGAGATCGACATCCGCTATCTTCACGGAGAGGCCTTGAGGGAGGCTATCCGGGAGGCGGTCCTGTCAAAGCCCATGGAGCACGTGGATTTTACCGGGGGGAAGGTCTCGAAAGCGGCGCGGAACATGAATCAGATTGGAGGATAAACAGATGGGAAAAGAATTTTGGAAGCCGGGAAACATGCTCTATCCGGTCCCGGCAGTGATGGTTTCCAGCCAGAGGGAGGGGGAGAAGCCCAACATCATCACCCTGGCCTGGGCGGGGACGGTCTGCTCGGACCCGGCCATGGTATCCATTTCTGTAAGGCCGGAGCGGTATTCCTATGATATCATAAAGGAAACAGGGGAATTTGTCATCAATCTGGTGACCCGGGAGCTGGCCTTTGCCACGGACTACTGCGGTGTGAAATCGGGCCGGAATGTGGATAAGTTCCGGGACATGAAGCTGACGCCTCTGACTTCTAAGCAGATCAAAGCTCCGGGAATTGCCGAGAGCCCGGTAAATCTGGAATGTCAGGTGCAGGAGATCCTCCCTCTGGGGAGCCATCACATGTTTCTGGCCCGGGTAGCGGGCGTGACCGTGGAGGATTCTTATCTGGATGAGAGCGGGAAATTCCGCCTAAACGACACGAAGCTGGTGGCTTACTCCCACGGCGAGTATTTTGTTCTGGGGGAAAAGCTGGGCAAATTTGGCTTCTCCGTGGAGAAGAGGCGCAGAAAAAGGTAAACGTTCCCGACAAAGGCTAGTCATTTTGCTGATTTCCCCACCCCCTGAAAAGTAACCGCCGGGCCAGGATAGCCAGGACAACGCCGCAAATAAGAGATTGCGCAACCGCGGGAAGTATGGTACAATTTTTCTGTCTGTGTAAAAAGTGGAAACAAATCAGACGACAGGAGGAAGCAGGATTGAAAAAAATAGCAGTGGTGACCGACAGCAACAGCGGCATTACCCAGCGGCAGGCCAAGGAAGAAGGCGTATACGTTCTGCCCATGCCATTTTTTGTGAACGGCAAAGCGTATTTTGAAGATATCGATCTGACCCAGGAGCAGTTTTATAAGATGCTGGAGGAGGGGGCGGAAATTTCCACCTCCATGCCGGCCATCGGGGACGTGACGGATCTCTGGGACAAGCTTTTGAAGGACTACGAGGAGATCGTGCATATCCCCATGTCCAGCGGGCTCTCCGCTTCCTGCGAGACAGCCATGATGCTGGCCCAGGAATATGAGGGACGGGTGCAGGTGGTGAATAACCAGCGGATCTCCGTGACTCAGCGCCAGTCCGTGCTGGATGCGAAGGTGATGGCGGACCGGGGCATGAGCGCTGTGGAGATCAGGAAGTATCTGGAGGATACCCGGTTTGAGTCCAACATCTATATCATGCTGGATACCCTTTACTATCTGAAGAAGGGCGGCAGGATCACCCCCGCAGCCGCGGCGCTGGGCACGCTTCTGAAATTAAAGCCCGTGCTGCAGATCCAGGGGGAGAAGCTGGATGCCTTTGCCAAGGCCAGGACGCCCAAGCAGGGCAAGAGCATTATGCTGGAGGCCATTAAAACGGACTTTGCCCAGCGCTATCAGGACCCCGAGGGCACGAATATGTGGCTTCAGGTGGCCTACACCAAGGACCTGGAGGCGGCAAAACAGTGGAAGCAGGAGATTTTGGAGGTATTTCCCCACCATGAGATCGTGATGGACCCCTTATCCTTAAGCGTTTCCTGCCATATCGGGCCGGGGGCTCTGGCCATTGCCTGTACAAAGAAGCTTCATATATAATTATGATCGGCGGGGAGGCGTGGGCCTTCCCGTTGGCAGAATCAGGAAAGGCCATGGGTCTGCCCCATGGCCTGTATTTCTTAAAAGCTTTTTCATTTTCCCCAATTCTTGAACCGGCAGCCGCGCCCTATCTGCGGATTCTGGGCAGATTCCAGCGGTAGTGGGCGGCCAGAAGGCGGATGATGATAACGACGGCGGCGCTTAGGATGACGGCGGCGGCGTCGCCCATGCGCGTCCGCAAAAATATGTAGCACACCGCCCCCGACAGGGAGGCGCAGGCGTAGACATGCTTGACGAACACAAAGGGCGTGGAGCCGGACATGATGTCCCGGAGCATTCCGCCGCCGATTCCGGTGACGACCCCCACGAAGATCAGTAGAAACAGGTTGGAATCGTCGGAGACGCTGATGGCGGTGCGGATACCGATGACGGTGAAGATGCCCAGGCCGATGGCGTCGAAGGCGTTCATCACCTGTTCGTAGGTCTCTAAAAAGCGGCTCTCCAGCAGTTCCTTTTTTATATAGATCACCAGGAACAGCAGGCAGGAGGTGGCGATGGCGGCCCCCACATAGGAAAAATTGTGAAACATTTTCGGCGGGTGAATCCCCAGGATCAGATCCCGGATGCAGCCTCCGCCCACGGCGGTGGTGATGCCCAGCACCAGGACGCCGAATATGTCCATGTTTTTGCGGATGCCGGCCATGGCCCCCGAGGAGGCGAAGGCCACGGTCCCGATAAGCTCCAGCAGAAAAATCACGGTTGTGTATTCCATGAAAATTCCCCCCCCCCGATTTGAAATCTGCCGCAGGGCAGCCTGGACCCGGCGGCGTGAAAGCGTTCTGTTTGCAGATTTGGTTCATGCGGATATAGTATACAGGATTGGCGCCGGAAAAACAATCCTGTTTTTAAGAAATGTCCCTAATGGTTACATGTGATATTACTGTTCAGAGGTCAGTTCCGCGAGGTGTTTTTTGTGAGTGTAGCGAAGCGAAAGTCACAGAAAACCCGAGGGCTGCAGCGCCAAAATGCGTCAAAGACGCATTTTGTGTGCATCGCGAAGCGGGTTACTGGTCACGGAGTGAACA